>JAUXSA010000065.1 GCA_030681615.1 Bacteroidota bacterium | reverse complement strand
TTTCGGACAAAATGCCATTGCATATTTAAGACCTTACTCTTTAGGGAGAATAAAAGACCTTGCTTTTTTGCTTTATAATGATGCGGAACCTTCTTTTGGCTATTTTTTTATTATTGGCATGTTGGTTTTTTTGGCGCTGAGTTATTTTATAAAAAAAATTCCTTTTGTATTTGAATTTATTATTTGGTTATTGGTAATTAATATTCATAATAAGATCTATCCAACCTTAACCGGTGGCGACTTTCTTTTAAACCAGTTCTTATTTTTTAATGGTTTTCTTTCAAAAAAATTTAATGTGGATTTAAGCTGGCAAAATTCGCTTTCAAAATGTATGCACAATTTTGGTACTCTTGCTATTATCATTCAAATTCAATTGGTGTATTTAATTGCAGGTTTTGCAAAATTAAACAGTAGCGATTGGCTAAACGGCACAGCGGTTCTTCAATTAAACAAGATCGAGCATTTTAATTTATTTTCTTTTTCATTTATCGCTACCGGTTTTACCGGGTATTTTATTAATTATTTTGTGCTTTTGTACCAATTGTTATTTCCTGTTTTAATATGGATAGATAAGATTAAAAAACCACTCCTCTTATTAGGCATACTTATGCATTTGTATATTGCTTTTGTTACCGGTCTTGTAAGCTTTGGTATCATTATGGTAATTGCGTACGTATTTTTTTGGCCATTTAAAAAACAATCCTGATTTTTTTATTATCTTTGCAATATGTTTACAAATGAGCAATTAAAAGACTTGAATGATCGCAGTGCCGCGTTGAGGGGGTTTCTTTGACTACGATCGCAAAAAACACGACCTCGAATTACTAGAGGAGAAAACACTAGATCCAAATTTCTGGAACGATTCAAAACAAGCAGAAAAAACACTTAATGAAGTTAAGCAGGTTAAATCCTGGACCAGTGCTTTTGATAAACTTCATACGCAGTTAGAGGATCTTAATACGCTATACGAATTTTACAAAAGTGGCGATGCCACAGAAGAAGAAACAGAAGCGGAATACAGATCGGCTTTAAAGAACCTGGAGGATATTGAATTTAAAAATATGCTCCGTGGCGAGGAAGATCATTTGGATTGTATCCTGCAAATAAATGCCGGCGCCGGCGGTACAGAGAGTTGTGATTGGGCCAGCATGTTATTTCGTATGTATTTAATGTGGGCCGAAAAACAAGGCTATAAAGTTAAAGAACTGGATTATAATGCCGGAGATATGGCAGGAATAAAATCTGTATCCATTCAAATTGAAGGCGAATTTGCATATGGTTATTTAAAAGGTGAGAATGGTGTGCACCGTTTAGTGCGCATTAGTCCTTTTGACTCTAACGCAAAACGTCATACCAGCTTTGCATCTGTTTATGTTTATCCTGTTGTTGATGATACTATTGAAATTGATATTAAACCAGCTGATATAGAAATTTCTACTTCGCGCAGCGGTGGTGCCGGCGGACAGAATGTAAATAAGGTAGAAAGTAAAGTGCAGTTAACTCATAAACCTACAGGTATTGTAGTTGTTTGTCAGGTAGAACGTTCGCAGTTAGGGAACAGAGAACTTGCCATGAAAATGTTACGCTCGCAATTATACGAATTGGAATTGCGCAAACGTAATGAAGCAAAAAGCGCTGTTGAAGATGGGAAGATGAAAATAGAGTGGGGCTCACAAATTCGCAGTTATGTTTTACATCCATACAAAATGGTGAATGATCACAGAACTGAATTTAAACTCACAGATGCCGAAGGCGTTCTAAACGGAAATTTGGACGAATTAATAAAAGTATACTTAATGGCCTTAGGCGGCAAACAATACCAGAAAAACTAAATATGGCACAACCTGTAAGAGCAAAAAAACATTTAGGCCAGCATTTTTTAAACGATGAGAACATCGCGCGAAATACAGTAAACGCTCTTTTAGAAAAAGATAAAACTTCTTTTATTGTTGAGGTGGGTCCTGGTACCGGGGTGTTAACACAATTTCTTATTAACGACGTGGATAATTTTTTAGCCATGGATGTGGATGGAGAATCGGTTGAATATTTAAAAACAAAATATCCTGAGAAGAAAGATAAAATAGTTTTAGCTGATTTTTTAGAAACAGATCTTCAAAAATTAGCCGGACAAAAATTTAATGTTGTTGGAAATTTTCCTTACAATATCTCGAGCCAGATAATGTTTAAGGTATTGGAAAATAAAAACAGTGTGGATTATGTAGTGGGCATGTTTCAAAAAGAAGTCGCTATGCGCCTGGCGGAAAAACCCGGCTCAAAGGTATATGGGATCTTAAGCGTATTGTTACAGGCTTTTTATGAAATAGAATATTTATTTACAGTGCATGAGAATGTTTTTTCTCCTCCGCCAAAAGTAAAAAGTGCTGTTATACGTTTAACAAGAAACTCTGTTCAGAAATTAGATTGCGATGAGGACCTTTTTAAAAAAGTAGTTAAAACAACTTTCAATCAACGCCGTAAAACAATTCGTAATTCGGTACGTACTTTGTTTAATAATAATGAATTAAGGCATCCGCTTTTAGATAAACGCCCAGAACAACTTTCGGTAGCACAGTTTGTGGAGTTAACTAAATTTGTTCAGGAGCAGGCTGAGTTGTAGAAATCCGCGAGTTTTTTTCCTACAATTTCGGGCGAAGCATTTTCAGAAATAAAGCTTACCATTTTTTCGGGAGCGAATTTTGTTTTGCCGTCCAGGAATTCTTTCAAAGTATTTTCTAGTCCTTTTTCATCACCTACATTCACTAGTCTTCCAAGGTCAGTAGTGATCATATTTGGTAACTGACCAACTTTGCTGGCAAAAACAGGCAGCCCGCTTGCAAGCGCTTCTAATACTACAACCGGCATGCCTTCATAATTACTAAATAAGATCAAAGCATGTGCTTGTTGCATAAAAGCCGCAACTTCGGCAGGAGTTTTTTCGCCAACAAAAGTTGTAGCGCTTAATTCTAATTTTTTTGCTTCGTTCTTATAGAAAGAAACAGTTTCTGCATTTCCCCCAACAATTAAAAGGTCGAAATCATAATTAGCTTTTTGTAATTTTTGAATAACACGTAAAGTACCGCTTATATTTTTTTCCCTTTCAACTAAAGATGAAACGTGCAGTAATATTGGCCTTTGACTCTTTGTGTTTTTATTTTCTTTAAAGAGTTTGGTGTCAACCACATTATATAGTAATTCGTAATTGCCTTTTAACCCGTGGCCAAGCATGGCTTGTTTTTGTTTTTCGGAAACATAATAAATTTTAGAAGCAGATCTTACAGCTTTTTTTGTAGCATCTTTTACAATACCACTTTTGTAATTATCGTCTTCGGGCAAATAGCCGCTCCAATGCTCTACAATGGTATACGGTACTTTATAATGCTTCTTAAACATTGGCAAGGCAATGGCAGTAGGAAAAATAACATTCAATTGAATGGCTTTAATAGCAACATTATTTTTTATTAATTCTTCAAGCAATAATTTATATGCTTTTTTAAAACGAAAATATTTTATAAAAAAAGAAATGAGAGGTGTGGATGACTTTTTATATTCTAATATCCATTCTTCAAAATCGCCTTCTTTATTTTTTGTGATCTTAAAGTCTTCTGCAGTGCTCGTAGAATAAGCATATACAACAATAACGTGCATATATTTACTTAATGCTAAAGCGTGATTGCGAATAAAAATTCCGTGATTTTTGTTGTGTGGTGTTGGATACCAGGAAGCTAAAAAGAGAATTGCCTGTTTATCTTGCGACATTTTTTGGCTTACTCAAGATTTATTTTTACCTCTAATAAAAACAAAGAGTATTTTTCGTTGATGATCTCAAAAGAAGGGATAATTTTATTTCCACTTTTCATGGCAATGGTAATAAACCCTAAACCTGCGCCGCCTTTATCGCTTAGTTCGTTATTCTCAAGATGCTCTAAATAAAAAGCTTTTAAAGCAGCAGGATCATCAAATGAATTTATTTTTTCTATCTGGCTTTTTACTTTATCAACGGAAGAATTATTAATAAGGTTGGCAGAGATAATGCTTACAGCTTTATCTGAATGGCCTAATAAGAAAAAATTATGCTGAGAGCCTTTATCGTCTTTGTGACCGTGTATTAACTGGTTTTGAAGAGATTCGACACAAATAAAGAAAACCTTTTTTACAACTTGTTTTGGGAAGTTCTTGTCAAGAATTTTACCTTCAATTTCGGTTTCAAGTTTAGAGATCGTTTCGTTATTTAAAACGCCATCATAGGCTAATATCAATTGGCCTGATTGATTTACATTTTTCACCTGTTTTGCAAAGTGCAGGTCAAAAAACTCTGATTCCTTATTTAAAGTTAAACTCACTTATTTAAATAAACCGTTTAGTTCAGCATCTATCATTCTAATTACTTTACCAAAATCTTCCTTACTCTCGCTGAAATTAATATCATCAACATCAACTACCAAAATCTTTCCTGATTCATACGATCCGCTCCAGGCTTCATAACGCTCGTTCAGCCTCTTTAAATAATCTAAACGAATACTGTTCTCATAATCCCTTCCGCGTTTTTGAATTTGTTTTACAAGGGTAGGTACACTTGCTCTTAAGTAAATGATAAGATCCGGCGCTTTTATTAAACTTTCCATTAATTTAAATAATGAAAAATAATTATCGTAATCGCGCGAGGTCATTAAACCCATTGCGTGCAAATTGGGTGCAAAAATATAAGCGTCTTCGTAAATTGTTCTGTCCTGAACAACGGAGTGTTTACCTTTTCTTATTTCAAGGATCTGGTTAAACCTGTTATTTAAAAAATACACCTGCAAATTGAAAGACCAGCGCTGCATATCTTCATAAAAATCGTTCAAATAAGGGTTGTCATCTGCATCTTCATAATGTGCGTGCCACTTATAATGTTTCGCTAGTAACGATGTTAATGTAGTTTTCCCTGACCCTATATTCCCGGCAATTGCAATATGCATATTTAGTTCTTAAAATTTGGTAAAATAATAGACTAAATTAGATATTTAATCTACAAAAACAAAAATTTAATTGATAAAATTTAATTTTTAGCCCAAAAGGGAGGTTTTTCTAAAACGGAGCAGTTTTATCGGCTAAATAATCAGCGCAAACCTTCTCAATTGCTTGATTTACAGGTATAAGCGAGGATGGATAGCTTGCTTTGATCTTATTATTTGAAAAGGATTGGGTATTAAGCGCAGCATAAACAACTGGTTTGGTGATGCGGCGCTCTTTATTGGAAAAGGCGCAAACAAAGGCATCCAATATTCTTGCAAAACCAAGCATATTTTCAGCTGCATGAATAGTTGGTTTTGGTCTTTTTAATTCTGTTTGAATTTTATCCAGTATCTCTTTGAACGAATAATTATTCTCAATTAAAATATAACGATTATTGAATAAACGTTTATTAACCAAATGCAACATACAGTTTGCAACGTCTTCGGCAGCAATATATCCTGCCATACCTGTTGTGTAAAATTTATTTCCCTTATAACAAACATCAAATAATTTAGAACTGCTTTGATCCCAAAAACCGGATGATAAGATCACTCCCGGATTTACGATCACTGCATTTAAACCTTCTTCAATGCCACGCCAAACCTCTCTTTCTCCATTATACTTACTAATAGCGTAATCACTTTCTTTACCTGATGATTTCCAAAAAACACTTTCGTTAAGAGGTAATGTGTAATCAGAATTATTAACGGTGGCGATTGAACTTACGTGACACAGCGCTTCAATCTTTTTATGCAAGCAGGCATTCACCACATTGGCAGTGCCTGTCTGGTTTATAATGAAGATCTTTTTACGTTCGCTTTTATTAAATGATACAAAACCCGAACAGTTATAAACGGCTGTTACACCATTCATAGCCTCTTCGATAGAATAAATATCGGTAACATCTACCTCTACCCATTTAATTTTTTCGAAAAGCTCTTTAGAATTACTGCAATAATAAGAGAAAAGTTTTTCTACTTTTTTAAGATCGCTTGTTTTTTGTTTTGATGCAATAACAGGCTCATTGTTTTGTAAGAGTTTCAAAACAACATGACTTCCTAAAATACCTGTAGCGCCTATTACTAAATTCAAAATTCTTTATTGTATTATACAAAGGTTACTTTTTGTAAACCAAAAAACAAACCGCTTTGTACAATTAATCCTAAAAAAAAGCCTAAATACAGTTGAGCAGGTTTGTGCTCGTCTAAAATCAAGCGCGCAAAAGCAACAATGCCTGCTAGAATAATGGTTGCAATGTAATACGGTGTCATATCAAAATGAATTAAATACGATACCGAAATTAAAATACCTAATACACCGCCCAGACCTACCATGTGTGCGCTGATCTTATATTTTAAATTAATGAGTGTGGTCATTAAAATACAAACCGCACCACCAATAATAAAAAGCTTAACGCTGTTCCAAATGTTGACGTCCATTAATAAATAGAACAGGCCAAAATAAAATAATGCTGTAATAAATAATGGAAAGGTTCGGTCTTTTTGATTGGAAAGTGTAAGATTAGGAATACGTTTTAGTTTTACGAGGATATAAATATTAAGCACCGGAAAAACAAAAGAGAACATAAATACAATAATAGAAATGCGCCATTTGGTCTCAAAAGGGGTAAGGTAATCGTAAACGGTATTTTGAATGCCAAAAAAAAGTAACAGGCACACGTAAGTCGCCATTAACAATGGATGCAGAAGAACAGAAACAACTAAAGCAAAATTTTTCAATATGGTTTACGATAACAAATTTGATAATTCAATTATTTCTTTGCGCGCATCCTGGTTCTTGTAAATGATATTATAAACAGCATTTGTAATTGGCATGTCGATATTATAATTCTTGTTTATTTCGTAAACACATTTTACTGCATAATAACCTTCGGCCACCATGTTCATTTCTAACTGTGCGCGTTTTACGCCATAGCCTTTACCAAGCATGGTGCCAAACATACGGTTACGACTGAACTGCGAATAAGCCGTTACTAGAAGATCGCCCAAATAAGCTGAGGCATTAATATCTCTGTCAATTGGATGCACGGCATCTACAAAACGTTTTATTTCCTGGATGGCATTACTGATCAAAACTGCTAAAAAATTATCGCCATAACCTAAACCATGACAAATGCCACCTGCAACTGCTATTACGTTTTTAAGTACGGCAGAATATTCTGTTCCGTAAATATCATCACTTACTGATGATTTTAAATAACGGCAATTTAAAAGTTCACTTAACGTTGTTGCGTTCTTGGTATTTTGTGAAGCAATGGTTAAATAACTTAATTTTTCCATGGCCACTTCTTCGGCGTGGCATGGGCCTGTTATTACACCAATGTTTTGTAAGGGAACATTGTAAACTGTATTTAAATATTCGCCCACAATTAAATTATGTTCAGGCACAATACCTTTTATGGCGGAGAAGATAATTTTTTCTTTAAGATCACTTTCTTTTAAGCCAGAAAAGGATGTGTGTAAAAAAGCAGATGGAATAGCAAGAATTAGATAATCTGAATTTTTTATGCAATCGGAAATAGAATCAAAAAAAGCGATCTTGGAAATATCAAAATCTACCGAGCTTAAATATTTTGGATTGTTCTTGTATTCTTTAAAAAGATCGATATCTTCCTGCTTGCGAATGAACCAGTTTATTTTTGCAGTATTGTTTAGCAGTAACTTTGCCAGCGCTGTTGCCCAACTTCCACTACCAATAATTGCTATACGAGGCACCATGTAAGAGCGTGTTTAAATTTGTATGAATTTACACAAAAATAATATCATCATCGCTTAAATTTCCGGTTCCTGCAAAACGGTTATAGACGCGTGCCAGGGTGATAACATCTTTTTTACAATACTTCGCAATTTTCTCAAGGTTCTTTTCTTCATAAAAGGTCTTTCCAACCATACTTCCATCCATTTCATCTTTTGGCGAAGGTATTCCCAAAACATGTGCAAGCAGGTTAAGCGAGCTAAAATTTTTTACGTCTCCAAATTTCCAAAGGTCCATAGTGTCAATATGTTTTACCTCCCAGGGTTTTAGGCCCTGAATTTGTAATGTTTTTGGAAGTGGTAAATTATTGATCAAAAATCGGCGGCAGAGGAAAGGAAAATCGAATTCTTTACCATTATGTGCGCACAATAAATGACTGTAAGTATTAAAATGCGTCTTTAAAAGTTCTGCAAATTGATTGAGTATTTCTGATTCATTATCTGAAGTAATTGCTTTTACGCGAAACTTTTTCTGGTTATAAAAGCCTAAACCAATACATACCACTTTTGCGAACTCGGCATAAATGCCGGCTTTATTGTACTGTTGCTCGGGCGCAATATCTTTATTGTATTGCCATTTTTTATTCCAAAGCTCTTTGGTGTTCTCGTCCAGATCGCTGTATTTGTAGGTTACAGGAACGGTCTCAATATCGATGAATAATATTTTTTCTATTTCTGTTGTTGTCATTTTTATGGGGTTTGATCGTTATAGTCTTCAGGTGTAATTAAAAAAGAATATATGAATTTGTCTTCGCGGTCTTTATAATAGTATTCAAAACTCGACTTAATACGTTTTAGTTCGTCTAATTCAGCATTTGTTTTTATAGTATTAATAATTCCGGGCCTTAAAGCTAAATTAAACTTGGCCGTGTCTACTTTTGAAGCAAACAAATTTATGAGTGTGTATTTATAAACGATGGTATTACCGTTCTTAATTTCAATGCCGTCCATCCTGGTTTCCTGGTCAATCATCATAGGGCATTTGCTGTTAAACTGGCTTACCACTTTTAAAGCTTTATTATCGATAGATTCAGGAGTTGTACAACAACTAAAAACAAGAACCGACACAAATATTATTACTAAGATCTTTTTCACGCGTTTAAAAATATCAAATAATGCTGTATAAACAAAAAAAGCCCTACAAAAAATTGCAGGGCTTTGTAAGGTATTTTTCTTTAATTCTTTATTTCGTTGTATTTTTTTGCGATGATCTCTTTTGTTTCCGTGGTCAGTTTTAATTCTTTCTCAAGTGCGCTTACATCTTTATTCTCTTTCTGAGCCGCGGCTACCTGGCTTTTTAATGTTTTTTCTTTTGCTTCCCAAACAAGTAAAATATCCCTTATGCCTTTTGCTGCACTGAATTTGGTAAATCTGCTCCCGCCTTTGCCTAATGCATTTAGATCGCCAGCAGCTGTAATTGCTGAGGTGGATGCGGTACAACGTTTTGCTGTTTTTGCATACATGCTGATAAAACCCATTACTTCAAAACCGTTGAACTGCTTTAAATTATTTTGGAAAAAAGGTATTTGCCCATCGCTGCCGTGGTTAGAATATAATTCGCCAATTGGATAAAGCACATCTTTCCCGGTTTCGTTCTCAAATTGTTTGACTTTTTCCATTGCTAATTTTGGGTCGTTCTTTGAAAGCGCTTCAATAGCCTCACCGCAAATGGCATACGATTGTTCGTTCAGTGCTTTTATGTTTAATGCTTTAACATCAGCATCTGTGCCAAACTTTTTATTCAATAAACGTAATGCATTTGCTCTTGTTCTTGTTTTTTTATCGTTGTTGTAGATCGATAATAAAGTACTTTTAACTTCCGCCATTTTATCGGCAGGCGCCTCTATTAATTTATTTGCTGCGTAATTTCTTAGTACATGAAATTTATCATTTTCTGCAGCCCATTTAAACATGGCATACACATTTGCATCCGCTAATTTTTCATCCAGTTGTTTCAATGCTTCATATCTGTCAACATACAAAGGCGCATTCTTATATTGAAAAATAAATTCGTCTTGCGTTCTTATATATTCAAGATCGCACAACAATTGTCTTTCTGCATCAAAATTTACTAATTGTGGTGCGCCACTCACTTTAATATTAAATGTTTGTTTTGCATCGGTAACAACAATTTTTGTACGTTCTGCTTTTCCATTCACATAAGTATCTATATCAATTGGTAAACGGTATAAAGGATATTTTTTAAAGTTCTGAGTTTGCTCAACAGTTAATTCTACATTACCTGTGACTGCATTATAATTTTTTGTAACAATTAATTTTGGGCGACCCCTGCTTAAAAACCATTGGTTAAAGAACCAGTTCATATCCTGCCCTGTTACTTCTTCAAAAGCTAAACGCAGGTGATGGATCTCTCCTGTTTTAAATTTATTGGTCTCCAGGTAATTTTTTAAAGAAGCAAAAAACGCATCGTCGCCAACAACTTTACGTAACATGTGTAAAACCTGTCCACCTTTGTTATAGCTAAAACCATCAAACATATCTTCGCGCTGTTCGTAATTAAAACGAATAAGGTTTACTTCCTTATCTGAAGCCATATAACCTTCGCGACTATTGTAATGATGATAATCGGCAGCATCTCTTCCAAACTTATATTCTTCCCATAAGTATTCGCCGTAAGTAGCAAAACTTTCATTCAAGGGTAAATTACTCCAGCTTTCGCAGGTTACAATATCGCCAAACCATTGGTGAAATAATTCGTGTGCAATAATTGAATTACCTTTTTTACCGTCGATCGTTTCGCGGGTAGTTTGATACACCGCAAAATCTCCATGCAACGTAGCACTTGTGTTTTCCATAGCGCCGCTCACGTAATCGCGAACCGCAATTTGTGCGTATTTAGGCCATGCATAAGGCACACCTAATTTACCCGAATAGAATTCTATCATCTCTTTGGTATCTCCAAAAATAGCTTTGGCATGCGCTTCGTATTCTTTCTCTACATAATAACTTACTTCTTTACCATTCCAGGGCTCATCAGTCACTTTTTTAAATTCACCAACCGCCATCATGGCTAAATAGGGTGCATGAGGCTCATCTAATTTCCAATGATCGGTGCGTGTACCATTTGTATTCTTTTTTGCGTCAATCAATAAACCGTTAGATAGCGTTGTATATTTTTCTTCTACGGTCATAAAGATCTCCTGCGTCATTTTTTCGTTCGGACTATCTATTGTTGGGAACCAGGCTGAGTTGGACTGTGTTTCGCCTTGTGTCCATATCTGCGGCATTTTGTAAGCATTCTCACCGGTTGGATTGATAAAGTACAAACCTTTATCGCTGCTAATAGCGCTGCTGCCACCAACTTTTAATTCGTTGGGTTTGGCAACATATTCTATCTGCACATGATAAGTTTCTTTATTTGTAAAAGTTCTTCCCAAATTAATTTTTAATGAATCGTTCTCGTATGTGTAACTTGACGTTTTTATTGGCATTAAAGTTTCAACAGCAGATTCAACAGTTTTAGTACCTTCTTTTTTCTTTACAAGTGTAAATGCAACTTCGGATACAACTACACTTTTAATATCCATACCTCTTGCATTTAAGTAGAGCATATTGCCGGGGTAGAAATAACGTTTTGCTTTGATCTCTGCTTTCCCATTCATTCGTGAATTGCTCCAGTCAAAATTCACTTCCAGTTTGGTATGAATGATATCGTTTATTTGTGGATTTGAAGCACGGTATTCTTCTTTTTTTGGAACCTCGTTTGCAACAACACTTATTGTGTCTAATTGAAAAGCAGGTTCATTATCAACCACGGTTGTAGTTGTTTTTTTGGTGTTATGGCAGGCCGAAATAAATGTCGAAGCAACTATGGCGCCTACTAAAATACGTTGGATCATTTTTTAATAATTAGGCTGTAAAAATGTAATTAATTTATTGAATACCAAAATATTAAACCCTATTTGTTGTTAATGGAAGAATTTAAGGATAAACGACCAAATTTATTGATTAAGAGAGCAGTTGGTAGGCCCCAAATGCTGATAAATAGGCTAAAGTTGACATAAATGCGAATTGTACTAACACCCATTTCCAACTTTTTGTTTCGCGTTTTACAACGGCAACAGTGCTCATGCACTGCAAAGCAAAGGCATAAAAGAGCAACAACGACCAACAAACCGCCGGTGTATATTTTAAATTTCCAGACGCGTCCTTTTCAATTAATAACTTTTGTTTTATGCCTATTTCTTTTTCCGAATCGTTTGCCTGGTAAATGGTTGCCATGGTGCCCACAAAAACTTCACGCGCTGCAAATGAAGTAATAAGGGCTATGCCAATTTTCCAATCGTAGCCAATAGGTTTTATGGCAGGTTCAATAAATTGTCCAAATTGTCCAATATAAGATCTTTCTAATTTTTCAGTTTCTATTTTTTTTAGCGCAACAGAATTATCATTTGCAGATAAATTATTTTCTAATGCGATCTTTTGATCTTCGAGCGCTTTAAATTCATCACTTATGCCATGCGTACTTAAAAACCAAAGTATAACAGATATTGCTAAAATTACCTTTCCCGCTTCTTTAACAAACACTTTTACTTTTGAAAATACCATTAAGCCTATATTTTTTGCCTGTGGCCAACGATAAACGGGTAATTCCATAACGTAGAAAGAATTTTCTTTTGTTTTTAATATTTTTTTTAAGACAAAAGCTGTTAAAAGGGTGACGGCAAACCCAAGTATATAAAGTAAAAACAGAACGGCACCTTTAGAATTAAAAATACCCAAAAATTTACTGTTGGGATACATGACAGAAATGAGCAAAGTGTATACAGGTAAACGCGCCGAGCAACTAATTAATGGTAAAATAAAAATGGTTATTAAGCGCTCTTTTGTATTGCTAATGGTGCGCGTGCCCATAATAGCCGGAACCGCACAAGCGGTGCCGCTAATTAATGGAATTACCGATTTGCCATTTAAACCAAAACGTCGCATAATTTTATCCATTATAAAACTGGCGCGCGCCATGTAACCAGAATCTTCTAAAAAACCAATAAACATAAATAAAAAAGCAATTTGAGGAATGAACATCACCACGCCGCTAATTCCTGCAATTAATCCGTTTACAATAAGATCGTTCAATTGTCCTTGTGGTAAATTGTTATGAATAAGATCGCCCAAATTCAAAAAGACTGTCTCTATCCAATTCATTGGGGTTTCGGAGATAAAGAAAATGAACTGGAAAACCAAAAACAGAACCAGCAATAAAATAAAATAGCCATAAATTTTGTGTGTAGTAATGGCATCAATTTTAGAACTTATTTTTTTAGACGATAACTGTTCGGGGCTTTGTACACTTTTGGCAACTATATAATTAATGGTATTAAAGCGATAGATCTTATCGGCATTTTCTAATTGTGTTGTTTGCGTATTTTTTATTGAAGCAAGAGTTGCTAAAATAAAATGTTTATAGTTGTTGTACTCCTTAATGTAAACAGCGTTAAGATCATAAAAAAGACTTTCGCTTATTTTGGCATTTATAATTGCCTCTTTTAATTTTGAAAAACCTATTTGTCTGCGCGAGTCTAATGGAATAACTTCAACACCAAGTGTTTTTTCAAGTTCAGGAATATTTATTTTTATATTCTGTTTATCTGCCTCATCTATCATGTTCAAGGCTATTACAGTCTTGAATTTAAGATCGATCAATTGTGTGGCCAATAATAAATTGCGTTTTATGTTTGAAGCGTCGATAACAATTACAACTACATCAATATTCTCTTTTTCGTCTAGTAATGTTTTGCAGGCAATTTCTTCATCATTCGATTTTGGAAACAAACTATACACACCCGGAAGATCAAGAATTGAAAATGTTACTTTATTTCCGTTATGTAAATAAGAGCTTTTGCCCTCCTGCCTGTCTACCGTAACACCGGCATAATTGCCTGTTTTTTGCGAGAGACCTGTTAAACCATTAAAAACGCTCGATTTACCTGAATTTGGGTTTCCAAGCAATGCAACTTTTAAATAATTATTTCGTTTTATTTCCGACAAAAATTTATGCTACCAATTCTATAATAACCGAGGCAGCTTCATCCTTTCTAAGACTTAACTCATAACCGGCAATGTTAATAGCCATAGGGCAGCCTAGGGGCGCCGTTTTTGAAAGACTAACAATTTCGCCCGGCAAACAACCCATCTCAATTAATTTTGAACTGAGTGTTTCGTTCACAAAAGACTTAATTATTGCTGTTTGGCCTGGTTTAAGATGGTCTAAAGAGTTCATAAATGAAGCATAAAGTTATAATTTTTTGATATTATAACCTATACCTTAAATGTGGTAGTTCGTGAACAATTATCATTTTTTAATACCGATCTTACAATTAAATTTGTGTTCAAATTAGATGCTAAAAATAACGACATATAAAAATGAAAAAGTAACTTTTTTTGACAAAGGAAAAGGAAAGGTAGTTGTATTGTTGCATGGTTTTTTAGGCTCGCATAAGATCTGGGAACAAACCACCAATGAACTCTCAAAATCATATCGTGTTATTGCCATCGATCTGCCGGGACATGGAGATACGGAGTGCGTTGGCTATGCGCATAGCATGGACCTTATGGCAAAATGCGTAAAGGCAGTTTTAGACTCGTTGCGTTTAAAAAAATATGTCATCATCGGTCATAGTATGGGAGGTTATGTTGGTTTGGCTTTTGCCGATCTTTATCCCGATCATTTAAACGGTTTGTGTTTATATCACAGTTCAGGATTATCTGATAGTGAAGAGAAGAAAAAAGACAGGTTGCGCGCTATTGCCGCTGTTAAAGCCAATAGAGGCATTTATACAAAAACAACCATCAAGAATTTATTTGCTACAAAAAACTTAAAATATTTAAAAGAAGAAATTGTATTTGCTACTACTATTGCAAAAGGAACTAGTAAAAAGGGAATTATTGCTGCATTGCTAGGTATGAAAGACCGGCCAAGGCGCGATATTATTTTGAGTCTTGTAAAATACCCAATAATGATGGTAATTGGTGAGCAGGATAATGTTTTACCTTATGAGCAATTGCTGGAACAATCTAATCTCATAAAAAACAAAAGTGTTTTGTATTTAGAGCACGATGGGCATATGGGTTTTTTAGAATCGCCACGTGAAAGCAATAAAGCCTTACGGAAATTTTTAGCGAAGTGTTATTAGCCACAGATTGCACAGATGACACAGATTTTTTTGAAGAAAAATTCTTCTGTGTGATCAGCGAAATCTGCGGCTTTTTATTTGTTCTATAAGCGCTGTTTAACAGCTTCAAACAAAACAATACCCGAAGCTACAGAAACGTTTAACGAGGCTATTTTACCGGCCATCGGAATTTTTACCTGTATATCGCTGCGTTTTAAATATTCGTTGCTAATGCCATTCTCTTCGCTACCAACAATAATGGCAGTAGGTTTTGTAAGATCAGCATCGTAAATTAAATTATCTGTTTTTTCGTGACAGGAAACTATTTGCAAACCACTTTCTTTTAAATAGTCGATCGTTGTTTTTAAATTATCTTCGCGGCAAACTTTTATACGGTGTAGTGCACCAGCGCTGGTTTTTATAGCATCGCCTGTAATTTGTGCGGCACCACGACTTGGGATAATAATAAAATCTACTCCTGCGCATTCTGCTCCACGGGCAATAGCGCCAAAGTTTCTTACATCTGTTACGCGATCTAAAATTAAGACCAAAGGAATTTTTCCTTTTTCGAAAACCTCTCCTAAAAGTTCTTCAGAATTGTAATAATTAATTTCAGTTAAATAAGCTACAACACCCTGGTGGTTCTTATCGGTAATGCGTTTTAATTTTTCGGGCGGCACAATTTGAATGGGCACCGCCTGGCCTTTTAAAGCATTGCGTAATTGATGATATAATTCGTTAGATAAGCCTTTTTGAATAAATATTTTTTCAATGTCTTTTCCGGCTTCCAAAGCCTCCATTACCGCACGGGTACCAAAAATTAAGTTATCTTCTTCCATTATGGGCAAAGTACATAAAATAAAATTCATTTAGCAAATCACAAAACATACTTGTTCTGAAATGTAGTTAACTATTTTACTTACCTTAAAATTGGGTAAACAAAAATCCCGGCTTTTAAAGCCAGGATTTTTGTTATCAATAAATATAAGTATTACTGAGCAGAGCTCGAAACGGGAGAGCCCTTTTTAATAAAATTATATATCTGAGTTACAGTTACCTGAAAACTTCCCGATATAGTAGCAGAGTTACCGGAAGTATTATTTATAGCCGCAATACTACCGCTAAAATTTCCGGTAAAAAGTCCTGTGTTGCTATTGTACACAAGCGAAGTTGCGCTTAGTGAGGTGTTGTTAGTGGTTGAAAATTGAAACTCCTTATTTGTACCTAATGTTTTACTAAAGGCAAAATTAGTTAATGATATACTGCCTGCAGTGGCTGTAAGGGTTGGAGCAATGTAAGTAAAATAAGCACCATCCTGTTTTAAAATATCGATTCCCCTGCTAAAACTAATAACATAAGTGGTCGGGCTTATACTATCAAGCGTAGCAGAAGATCCACCCCAATAATTTGTATAATTAAAATTCTCATTAAAAGGGGTGCCGTCCTTACGTGTCCCCAAAATAGTACCTGTAATAAAACCGTCTGTAGAAGTAGCAACCACTCCCGGAGAACCTTGTGGACCTTGAGGGCCAGCAGTACCATCTTTTCCATTAGTTGCTTTTTTACAACCGATAAATAAAATAGTAACCGTAATCATACATGCTGCAATTGTTTTGATTTTTTTTATCATGATATTAATTAGTTTTGTGCCTACTCACTTTATGGCTTTTCGGCTTACTCCCAACTTTAAAACAAAGGTTTATGCATTAAGTTCATTTAATTTATAGAAATAGCTTATATCTTAGCAGCTATCTATGGCTATACTGCCATTAACGCATAAGTTTTGGTAAGTTGTTGTTTACCTCGTATCTTTACCTAAATTTTTACTGATGGATGTATTGTACAAAAGAGTTGAAGATGCGTTGGACACTATCAGGCCTTATTTAGAGGCTGATGGAGGCAATGTAGAGGTTATTGATATTACTGATGGCAGCATCCTTAAATTAGAATTAAAAGGCGCCTGCAAAACCTGTAACATGAGTCACATGACCATGAAAGCAGGAATTGAAGAAACCATTAAACGCGCTGTTCCCGAAATAAAAGAAATTATCTCTGTCAATTAATACGTTTTATGAAGTTAACACAAAAGCTTGCTCAAAGTAAGAAACCATTATTTTCAATTGAAATTCTACCGCCATTAAAAGGAAAAAGCATTCAAAGCATTTATGATGGTATTGATCCGTTAATGGAATTTAAACCTGCATTTGTTGATGTTACTTATCATCGTGAAGAGTATATCTATAAAAAGCGCGATGGTGGTTATTTAGAAAAAGTAAGCATTCGTAAACGTCCGGGTACTGTTGGTATTTGTGCGGCAATTATGAATAAATATAATGTAGAAGCAGTGCCGCATATTATTTGTGGTGGTTTTACAAAAGAAGAAACAGAGAATGCTTTGATCGACCTTCAGTTCTTAGGAATTGATAATGTATTGGCACTTCGTGGTGATAGTATTAAAACAGAACCCGCTTTTGTACCCGAGCCAGGCGGACACCCATACGCCATTGACCTTGTAAAACAAATTACAGAAATGAACCGCGCGCAATATCTGGATGAAGAAATGAAAGATGCTGCACCAACTGATTTTTGTATTGGTATTGCGGGCTATCCTGAAAAACATTTTGAAGCGCCCAATATGATCAGCGATCTTAAATATTTAAAAGCAAAAGTTGATGCAGGTGCAGAATATGTGGTAACACAAATGTTCTTTGATAATGCTAAATATTTTGCTTTCGTAAAATTGTGTCGCGAGAATGGAATTACAGTTCCAATTATTCCGGGCTTAAAAATATTAAGCACCAAAAAACAAATCACTACTTTACCTAAAATTTTTCACATTGATATTCCTCAACCTTTTTACGAAGAGTTGGAAAAATGTAAAGACGACAAAGCTGTAAAAGAAGCAGGCATTAAATGGTGCATCCAACAAAGTAAAGAGTTGGTAAAAGAAAATGTGCCTTGCTTACATTTTTACACGATGGGAACTTCAGAAGCTACAAAAAGAGTAGCGAAAGAAGTGTTCTAATGAATTACAATTTTTATACCGGCGAAGTTTTACTTATTGATAAACCATACACCTGGAGCAGTTTCCAGGCCGTTAATAAATTAAAGCACGCCATCAAACAACACCCTTCTTTAATAGTTGATGGTGTAAAAACAAAACCAAAGATCGGTCATGCAGGAACTTTAGACCCCTTAGCTACAGGTTTATTAATTGTTTGCACCGGCAAAAAAACAAAGACCATTAACGACTTAATGGGAATGGAAAAAGAATATACCGGAACTTTTTTACTAGGTGCTACAACCCCTTGCTTTGATCTTGAGAAAGAAGTTGATAAAACATTTCCAACAGAACATATTACAGTAGAAGCCATACAACAGGCCGCGAAAGATTTTACCGGCATCCAACAACAGGTGCCACCAATTTTTAGTGCTGTGATGATAAACGGAAAACGCGCTTATGAAATGGCAAGAGCAGGGGAGGAAGTGGAAATGAAATCGCGTGAAATTGAAATTAAAGAATTTGAAATAACAAACGTCACCATGCCAACAGTTAGTTTTAGAATTGTTTGCAGTAAAGGAACTTATATCCGCAGCATTGCACGCGATCTTGGTCTCGCCCTAAATAGCGGCGCGCACCTCACAAAATTGTGCCGCACACGTATTGGCGATTTTAAATTGGAAAACGCGGTGACACCTCAAGAGTTTGCGGATAAATTTGCAACAAAATAGCCGCAGATTTCGCGGATGACACAGATTTTATTTCAATTAATGATTTAACACAAACACCTGTGTAAATCAGTGAAATCTGTGGCAAAAATTTTGGTTTAAATATTCAAAAAATGAAGAAACTCGTTTAAACGATCCTTCATACCCGTTTCATAATCGCTATGCGAATAAGTAGCTTTGATCACATAGTTGTAACGGTTAAATGTTTGAATGATACTTGAAAGATCTTCGCGATTTACTTTTAAAGTAACTTCCAGTTTCGTACTATCGGGTTGTGACGAAACGTGCAGACTTAAAATTTTTGCATCGTTGCCCTCAATAATATTTCCGATCTGGGTAACCGAATAATCATTTTGATTTAATTCCAGTACAATTACACCACCCGGATTTTGAACCGAGATCATAGTGCTTAAATTTTGCACAATGCCTTTTAGTGTAATGCAACCTTTATATTTTTCGTTCTCATCCAACACAGGAATTAGTGTAAGGTTTAAACTTGTCATTAATTTTACTAATTCGTAAGTGTGCTGGTGCAAATGAATTGCCGGGCGCATTAAATGTAATTTGCTGGCATCAATTTGTTCTTCAGGATGATTGTAATCAAGAAGGTCGGTCTCAGAAACCAAACCAATTAATTCTCGGTCTTTTACAACAGGTAAATGTGAAACTTTGAACTGTTCCATCCAATCCAAAGCCAGTTCAACCGTATCGGTTGTCTTAAGGGGTGGGATCTCATCTGTTATTAAATCAACTACTAACATATTTCTTTCTCAAATTTATGTAAATTAATTAGCTTTACTGAGGTTTTAGCAAAAAGTAACAAATAATTAAAGACCTCAGAATGACTAAATTAAGCGTAAACATAAACAAAATAGCCACTTTGCGCAATGCGCGCGGAGGCAATATTCCAGATGTTTTAAAGGCTGCACAACAAATTGAAAGCTTTGGTGCTAATGGTATAACGGTTCATCCAAGGCCAGATGAAAGACACATTACTTATAAAGATGTGCGTGATCTGAAACCAATTTTAAAAACAGAATTTAATATTGAAGGTAATCCCAAAGAACAAAAATTTGTTGATCTTGTTTTAGAAGTAAAGCCACACCAGGTTACATTGGTGCCTGATGTGCAAGGACAACTTACAAGCGATCATGGCTGGGATACAAAAAAGAATAAAGATTATTTAGTGGAGATGATCACGCTATTTAAAAAAAATAATATCCGCACTTCTATTTTTGTAGATGCGAATTTAGAAATGGTAAAGGGCGCAAAAGAAACCGGCGCCGACAGAATAGAATTGTATACCGAAGAATACGCGCGGTTGTTTTTTACAGAAAAAGAAAAAGTAATTCAATCATTTGCAGCAGCAGCTAAATTAGCAGGGGAGTTAGGATTAGGTGTTAACGCTGGACACGATCTGAGTTTAGAGAATTTAAAATTTTTTAAACAACATATTCCAAATTTATTGGAAGTGTCGATAGGGCATGCTTTAATTAGCGATGCTTTGTATTTGGGTTTAGAAAATACAATACAATTATATTTACGACAACTGAAATGAAATTAGCATACAGGGAATTTGGGCAAGGGCAACCATTAGTTATCATGCACGGATTATTCGGGCAAAGCGATAACTGGAATACATTAGCAAAACAATTTGCAGAAAAAGGATTTCATGTTTTTACTTTAGATCTTCGCAACCATGGCCTTTCGCCGCACAGTGATGTTTGGAATTATGAAGTAATGGCCGACGATCTGAAAGAATTTATTGATGAACATAAATTAAAAAACACAATTGTATTAGGCCATAGTATGGGCGGTAAAGTGGCGATGTTCTTCGAGTTAAAATATACAAACGTTGCTTCAAAAATAATTGTCGCCGATATTTCGCCAAGAGCCTACGAACCTCACCACGATTCTGTCTTAAAAGCATTAAATGCTGTGGATTTTTCTAAAATAAAAACACGAAAAGAAGCAGAAGCAATTTTAAATACGTATCTGGATGATTTTGGCACGAAACAATTTTTATTAAAAAATATTTATTGGCGCGATACAGACAACAATATTATGGATTGGCGTTTTAATTTAAAGGCCATTACACAAAATTATAATAACATTGGCGCTGCTATTCCTGCCGGGTCCAGCAATGTGGCTACTTTAGTGGTTCGTGGCGAAAGATCGGATTACATTGCAGAGAGCGATCTCGTTGATTTTAAAGACCATTTCCCCAACTTTAAACTAGAAACTGTTTTAGGCTCGGGACATTGGATCCACGCTGAAAAACCAAAAGAGTTTTTTGAGGCCGTAATGTTGTTTATAAGATCAATATAAAAAGAGAGTCTTACTGTTTTTTTTCATTAACGGTTTCTTCAGATAATACAAAATCCTTTTTATCGGGTTTAGAGAAGAGTTGCTTCCACTTAAACGTAAAAATATTTTTTAGGATCAGTATGATTGACGAAAAAGAATAAGGTTTTGGTACATATAAACTGGCACCTGTTTTATAAGTCTCATCAATATCTTTATCGTGGGTAGATGTTGTGTACATTACTGTTGGTATGTCTTTAAGGTCTTCATCTGCTTTAATTTCTTTAAGACATTCTTTGCCGTTTTTGCCTGGCATATTAATATCCAAAAAAATTACATCCGGATTAGGAATTTCAGGATCGCGAAGATTATCCATAAGGTCCTGACCGTTATCTTCAGTAGTTAATTCTGTTGGCACAGAGGTATGATCAAGGGCTTCTTTAAATAAATCCTGATCATCTTTGTCGTCATCTGCTAAAGTAATTTTAATAGGGTCTTTTTTCTCTTCGTTGTTTTGCTCTGAGTTTTCCTCTTTTTTCATACGAACATAAAGTTACGGCAAAAATAATTGAAAAATTAAGCTTTGGTGAATTTAACAAAAACAGCACTTTTAGCTATAATTCTATAGGGTTAATCAGTAATAATAGTGCTTACAGCAAGCCAAGACCTTTTAAAAAATCAGTTATTTCATCACCTTTAGGCAGTAAAAAAGCGCTAATACCGCATTCGCCTGCGCCTTTTACATGTTGAATAGAATCATCAATAAAAACAGTTTCTTCGGGCTTTAAATTATTTGTTTCTAAAACAAATTCAAAGATCTCCTTGTTTGGTTTACGCATTCCCATGCGGCAAGAATAATAAACTTCGTCAAAGTAATCATTAAAATTTTTTACGCCGTGTTTAAGGTAAAGGTCGTGCTCAAAAGCCGCAATATGGGGTTCGCAGGTGTTGCTTAATAAAAAAGTGTTATAGTTTTGCTTCATTGTCACTAAAGTATCCAGTCTTTTCTCAGGAACATCCAACAGCATGGCGTTCCAGGCCTTCAGCAAATCTATATCCGGCCCGGTATAACGCAGTTCTTTTCTTAATTCATCAAAAAATTCTTCGGTAGAAATGTGTCCTTTATCAAAGTCGTCAAACAAGCTGTTTTGCCCTGCCTGCGTATAAATGGCCTCAAAAGGCATATAAGAGAGTTTATTAAATTCAGCAATGGTTTTAGTGGTATCTAAATTAATGATAACGCCGCCAAGGTCGAAAATGATATTTTTTATATGTTGCATTTTATTTTGCAAATATGGGGCTTTTATCTATTTTTGCAATCCCTCTTGAGGGAAATTTTTGGTCCTATAGCTCTCCCGATAGCTATCGGGACGGTTAGAGCAACAAATTCGGGTTTAAAATATTTTTGGTCCTATAGCTCATTCGGTTAGAGCAACTGACTCATAATCAGTAGGTGCTTGGTTCGATTCCAAGTGGGACCACAGAAACCCTGAAATTTTTTCGGGGTTTTTCTATTTTATGAATTGTTGTTATTCTAGCAATAGTTAGGATCTTTTGTTGGGTTTAACTTTAAACTCTAACCCCTATTAAAGTAACATCATCAACCTGTTCCAAATTATCAATCCAATTAGTAAAAGTTTTTTCGAGTATTTGTTTTTGCTCATTCATAGGTAAATGAGCGTTAGCAGAAAGCAATTCTTTTAAATTTTTTGTCATGAATTTTTTTCCTTTTTTGCCACCAAACTGATCTGGGAAACCATCTGTTAAAGTATAAACAACATCGCCGCTTTGTAATTGTATTTCTTGTTGTGTAAACGAAACAGTATCTTTATCATGTTTACCAACCGGCATTTTATCAGGTTTAATTTCGATAACTTCGGCCTCATCCTTCCGTCCTCTAACGATCCAAATAGGATTATTAGCTGCTGCAATTATTAGTTTATTATTTTTAAAATCATAAACAGTTAAACTCGCATCCATTCCATCTTTACCGCCTCCGGGGCTGCCATCCTTTTTTAATCGCTCGATAATTGTTTTACGTGTTGAATTTAAAATCTCAGAAGGTTCGGTGTAATTTTCAATCGCTTTTTCTAAACTGGTTATATTAAGTAAACTCATAATAGCACCCGGCACGCCATGTCCTGTGCTATCTGCCGTTACTAAAGCAAAGTTTCCGTTGTTTAGTTTACCTGCCCAATAAAAATCACCACTAACCACATCTTTTGGTAAAAAATAAACAAAGTAGTCGTTCAGATTTTCGTCCAACATTTCTTTAGTAGCAATAAAACTTCGTTGTATTCTTTCAGCGTAATTAATACTGTCGGTAATTTCTTTGTGCTTTTCTTCTATAATATGTTTTTGATGTTGTGTTTCTTTTTCTTTTATTTCAATAATATGTTTTTGTTTTTGGGTAACCTTAAAACGATTAAATATAAATCCCGCAAATACCATTACAAGCACCAGTCCTCCAAAAAGACCGTATTGTTGATTTTTCTTATTTTTCACTTCGGCTGTTTGTTTGGCTATTTCAGCATTTTTAATTTCATTTTCTTTAGCGTGAGCAACACTATCCTGGAATGCTAATTTCTCGTACTTATATTGTATTTGCTTTTTAACTGTGGCTTTTTGTGTTTCCTGGTTATTAATACTATCCCGCATTTTTATTTCCAGTTCAAACATTTCAAATGCATCTTTAAATTTGTTTTGTTTTTGATATATTGTTTTGATGACTTTTGCCGAGCGATAAATATGCTCAGGGAAACCTAAATCCTTAGATATTTTCATGGCCTTATTAGCATAAAGCAATGCGTTATTTAGTTGGTTACCTTTAGCCAACATATTTGCGAGGTTAATTATTGAAGTTGCTTCTCCTTTTTTTTCGCCGATCTCTTCATAAATTATTAAACTTTTTTGATGGTACTCTATTGCTTTGGTTATGTTGCCTTGCTTTTTATAAATATTTGCAAGCGTACTTAAAGAGTTTGCAATTCCGCTTTTGTCACCATCCTCTTCTCTAAGTTTTAAACTTTGTTGACAGTAATCTAATGCTTTTGGAAGATCCTCTTTTGAGTTATAAATAGTTCCAATATTATTTATTAAAGTTGCAATAGCTCTTTTATCTTGCGTCTCTAAAAGTATTTTTAAACTTTTTTCATAATATTCCAATGCTTTTGAGAGGTCGCCCTGATCTTTATAAAGACTGCCAAAATTATTTAAAGATTTTGATACACCTTTTTTATCACCTATTTCCTCCTTGATCTTTAAACTCTTGTGATAATATTCTAATGCCTTTTGTATATCGCCTTGCTTTTTATAAATAAATCCAATATTGTTTAAAGAACTTGCTATTCCGCTTTTATTCCCGAGCTCTTCATGAATTTTTATACTTCTGAAATAATAATCCAGCGCTTTGGTAATATCTCCTTTTTCATCATACAAATATCCAAAGTTGTTTAAGGCAAAGGCATGGAGTTTTAAATAAAATTTTTTTAAAGGGTGACTAGCGGCTAATAAATCAGCATTTTTTTTGGTTAAAACTCTTAATTGTTCATTAAAAACAGGCCATTCATTTTCATTTGCTGTTTCGGCCAATGCCGATAAAATAGTACAACGCACAGTATCGTGCTTCGCAGTTTTAAGTGCAAGTTTTAAGGAGTCAATAGTTTGTCCAAATAAATTTAATTGAAATAAAAGTACCGCTGAGCCAAATAAGAAATATTTTATGATTTTATTCAATAGATCCGCTAAACTAAACTTTTTTATTCAATTGTTTTAAACTCTTGCCAATATATTTTTCGCTTGGTAATAAAGCGGTTTGTATACGGTTAGCATAATGAATTGAATCTAAAATTTCTTTCTGTTTTACATCCACTAATTGTTTTTGCGCGGTTATAATGGCATTATCTTTTTGTTTCTGGCGGTAGCCTCTTAAAATAAACAATGCAAGAACTAAAACAATGCTAAAACCACTAATAAAATAATTTCGTTCTTTTTCTTTTTGTTTTAATGCTTCTTTTGCAATAGCATCTTTTTTATCCTGCTGCGCTTTTGTTTCCAATTCTTTTTTCTCAAAAGTATATTGCATTTGTTTTTTAATAGCTGCTTTTTGTGTTTCCTGGTTGTTTATACTATCTCTCATTTTCATTTCCAATTCATACATTTCTAAAGCTTCTTTATACTTGTTTTGCTTTTTATAAATTGTTTTAAGGTTTGTTGCTACATATTGTATGTTTAAGGGATAACCTAATTCTTTTGCTATTTGCATTGCTTTACTACCGTATAAAAAAGCCTCCTGTATTTTACCGGTTTGTAGCATTAACCCGGCAAGACAATTTAATGTATTGCAAATACCGTTTTTATCATCTATCTCTTCACGAATAGTTAAACTTTTTTTAAAACATGCAAGCGCTTTTGTTTGCCGGCTTCTTATGGCATCTTCTTTAGAACAGTTAGCGGAATCAAAACCATTGGCTTGAAAAATAGCGCCTATTTTTACCAGAGCATTAGCCTCCCCACTTTTATCACCAATTTGTTCAGAGATCTTTATACTTTTTCGATAATTGGTTAATGCATCTGCATACTTTTGTTGGCGGCTATAAACACCTCCAATATTATTTAAAGCCCGGGCTATTGATTTTTTTTCTTTAAGCTCTTCACTTACCACTAAACTTTTTTTATAATATTTTAATGCGTTATCAAAATCGCCTTGTTCTTCATAAATGTAACCAATGTTATTTAGCGAACTAGATAGCCCTTGTTTATCATTCATTTCTTCGTAAAGCTTTAAGCTTTTGTGTAAATAATCAAGGCCTTTAATATTTCCTTGTCTTATGTAAGTGTAACCAATGTTGTTCAATGAATGCGCAATGGCGCTTTTATCACCAGTTTCTTCAACTATCTTTAAACTTCGTTCGTAGCTTTCTAATGATTTAGAGAGGTTGCCCTGGTAATCATAAATAATTCCTATTCTATTCAGCGAAGCGGCGATCCCGGCCTTAAAACCTATTTCTTCCTGAATTTTTAAACATGCAAGCATCGACTCTAACCCTTTTGAAAGGTTACCTTCGCTTTGATAAAGAACGCCAATATTATTTATACTTATGGAAAGATATTTTAAATAAATATTTTTGAATTCAGAATTAGTTGTAATGTTTTTTTCGGCTAGTTTTTTTAGTTGCTCATTGTATTTCGGCCATATAGCGTCATCACTTTCTGTTTCCACTATCAAATTTAAAATATTGCAGCGCGTGGTATCATGGGTTGCATTTTTAAGCGCGAGCTTAAGTGAATCAGTATTTTGAGAGAACGAGACAAAAGACACAAGAAGCAAGAAGCAAGACAAAACCTTTTTATTTAATTGTTTCAGTGTTTTATCAATATACTTTTCACTTGGCAATAAAGCTAACTGTATTCTTCTGGCATAATGAATAGAATCTAAAATTTCTTTTTGTTTTTCGTCTACCAAATGTTTTTGTGTTATAATGATCTTATGCGCTTTTTGTTTTTGCCAGTATCCTCGTAAAATAAATAAAACCAAAAGTATTACTAAGGCAAAGCCTGCAATAAAATAATTTCGCTCTTTTTCTTTTTGTTTTAATGCTTCTTTAGCGACGGCATCTTTTTTATCCTGCTTTGCTTTTATTTCCAGTTCTTTTTTCTCGTAAGCATATTGTAGTTCTTTTTTAACAGCTGCTTTTTGTGTTTCCTGGTTATTAATACTGTCGCGCATTTTAATTTCCAATTCATACATTTCAAAAGCTTCTTTATATTTTTTTTGGTGGATGAATATCCTCTTTAAAATGTCGGCTGAACTTTTTATCCTTTCGGGGTATCCAACTTCTTTAGCAACCTGCATACTTTTAGAGGCATAAGGCAGGGCCTCATCGTAATTTTTATTTTTTAAGAATAGCGAGGCAATATTATTAAGTGTAAAAGCAGCGCCGCTTTTATTTTGGAGTTCGTTATGGATCTTTAAACTCATCTCAAAATAACTCAAGGCTAATGAGTTGTTGCCTTGTCGGTGATAAATAGAACCGATGTTGTTGGAGGCATTTGCAATACCAAGCTGATCTCCTATCGCCTTGTAAATTGCAAAGCTTTTTTGATAAAACTCAAGGGATCTCGTTCCGCCATCTGCATCGTAAATAGCGCCAATGTTGTTTAACGACTGGGCTATACCGGCTTTATCATTTATATGTTCTCTTTTTCTTAAGCTCTTGTTGTGATACTCTAATGCTTTATCCCTTTCGCCCTGTTTTGCATAAATGGTTGCAATATTATTTAAGGTGTTAGAAGTGCCAAAGTCGTTTTTAAGCATTTCATAGAGTTTTAAAGATTCGTGAAAATATTCAAGGGCAAGTGGAATGTTGCCTTGTATATCATAAACATATCCAATATTATTTAACGCTTCTGTTTCAAGATGTTTATCACCGATCTGTTTACTGATCGATAAACTTTCTTTAAAATTTTGGAGCGCCTTGTTATTGTCACCGCTATATGTTGCCCCAACGCCAATATTATTATGAGTGGAAGCAAGAAAATTCAAATAAACTTTTTTTAGCTTATCGCCACTGGCAATATTTTTTTCAGCAATGGTTTTTGCTTGTTTATTATATGCCTGCCATATTTTTTCTTCGCTTTCAGCTTCTACCATTGCAAGTAGAATTCGGCAACGTGTGGTATCGTGTTTGGCATTGGCCAATAAAAGTTTGAATGAATCAATTACACTTTGTTGTGCAATTACCTGAAAAGAAAAAAACAGGGAAATAATTCCCGATACCAGATATTTCTTAATTAGTTCGATTTACTAAACTAATTATATTTTTTGAGAAGATATAAGGAAAAATTGTTTTTGTGGCCAATAGGCCCTTAAAGCAATATAAATTCACAAAAAGCATGATCTTAAACTAGAAATAAGAAGGAAGATGTATATTTGATAATAACATTATTTCTTTTTTACTTTCTTTACTTTTTCTGTAGTAAACAGGTCTGCTGTGTATTTTTCGTAAAGTTCAAATAAAAATTCTATCCTTTTTGCAGCGTTTACAAATGGTTGTGGTCTATAACACAAATCAACTGCTTTATCTAATTCTTGGTGAGCTTTGGCAAGAGACGGCGGCATAGTAAACGGGTCGTAAAGGTCGGCTAAGGAATACTTTGGGAATTCCATTCTAGATTTGAGGACATTTTCGGCTGCCCTTTCCACACTTGCTTTTTGCTTATCACTCACATTTTCTGCCCAAGGATAATTATTGTATACAATTTTATTTGAGTAGATAAAGTCACTTTTCATCCTTCCGCAAACGTAACCTGTCCAAGCCATATGCATTTTACTTTCTAAAATTCCAAAATGATAAAGGCTCGCCTCGGGAATAAATGAAGCTGTGTTATTAATAATAAATTCTGGTTCAACAAAGGCAAATGGTATATAAGCTCTTCTTTCCGAAGAAACTTTAGGAAACACGAGATATCTAGTTTTAGGTTGCCTGTCCTCAGAAAACAAAGTAGGAAAGTTCGCCCAATGCCTTGTTCTAGCTTTATTACTTGCCAATCTAAAATTCTTTACTCTTTCTATTCGTTCTTGGATAAGAGGGATTTGCCGTATTTCATTAAGTGGGGAATCTTTCAACCAAAGACAATACCTAATCTTTCCATTAATAAAATCGCCACCGCCAATAAATGGCCTAATAAATTTCGAACTTTGAGGATACTTTTCCTTTAATTGATTTACCTCTTCTAACGTTAACATGAAATGACCATCATCGGTAGTCTCACTACCTTTTATAATTTCAGGAACATTACACAAAGGGGTAGTTCTTGTAGAGATAAATATATCTTTCCCTTCAACCAAATAAGGATTAATATTTTTAGCTTTTATTTCATGCGCTTCTCCTTTTATGTCTTCGTATTCAAATATCCTTTTTTCATTAATATCGAAATTAGCTAAACCGATAATTACAACATGTACAGCAGCATTCCCTTTTGCCTCATTCCCCCATTTAAAAGTTCTATGCGCGAAATGTATCTTTATTTTATATTTCGTAAACATCAAACCCCATACAATTCCTACTTGTTCTCCTTGCGATATTGAGTTAGTAGAAACGAATGCAACTTTGATTTTTGTATCTTGAATATACTGTGCTGCCTTAATAAACCAAGCGCTAACATAATCCAAAGTCCCTCCTCCGGTCAATCCTTCAAATATTTTTTCCATATCCTTTTTCTGGTCGGAACTTTGTACTTGTTTGCCAATAAAAGGTGGGTTGCCGATAATGTATGACAACTCTTTTTTAGAGATAATACTTGCCCAATCAATTTGTAGTGCATTCCCATGTACAATTGTTGGCGATTTTTTTAAAGGCAAACGCGCGAAATAATCACCAAATTTGTTACTGATCAACATGTTCATTTGATGGTCTATTAACCACATAGCAACTTCGGCAATACGAGCAGGGAATTCTTTATATTCAATACCGTACATTTGGTCAACATCAATCAGAATTAATTGTCTAATATCTGTTACTTGTTGTCCTTTTTGTATTGCCTCTAATACTTCAATCTCCAAAAATCTTAATTCTCTATATGTGATTATTAGAAAATTGCCACAACCACATGCAGGATCTAGAAATTTTAATGAACTTAGTTTTCTGTGAAATTCAGGAAGTTTATTTTTATTTATTTTTATGCTTTCAAATTCTTCTTTGAGTTCATCAAGGAAAAGTGGTTTTATTAATTTGAGAATGTTTTTTTCACTAGTATAATGGGCTCCAAGATTTCTCCGTTCTCCGGGGTTCATTACACTTTGAAACATGGAACCAAAAATAGCAGGTGATATCTTACTCCAATCCAAATAACAACAATCTAATAGCGCCTGCCGCATTTTAGAATCAAAACTTGCAGTTGGCAATTGCTCTTCAAATAATTTACCATTTACATAACGAAATTCAGCTAATTGTTCATCAAGGTTTTTGAATCTTTTTTCTTCTGCAGTATTTAATACTTGAAACAATTCCTGGAGCTTAGGCGCAAGATCGCTTCCATCTTCATTTGTGCGCTGTTCGATATAATCCTGAAATTGTTGTTTGTTAAATATGGTGGTGTCTTCAGCAAACAAGCAAAACAATAAACGGACAAGATAAATTTCTAAAGGATGACCATCGTAACCAATCTCTTTTAAACGGTCGTGAAGTTTACCCATTAATTCTGCTGCTTTTATATTGGCCTGATCTTGTTCGCGATATATCTTTTTCTGATAGCCAGCAATAAAACCAAAGTGTTGAACGTTGTTTACCAGATCTTTTAATTCAAACTCAATCGTTTTATCTTCTTCAATGTCATATAAACGAAATCGCGCAAAATCAGAAACTAAAATATACTTTGGAAGTTCGTTATCTTTTAAGCCTGGAAAATAATCTTTAGCTTGTTTATGTGCTTTATCGAGGTCTTTTCCTTTGGATTTGAATTCAATTAAAACCATCCCTTTCCATAAAAAATCAATAAAGCCTTGTTTGCCATCTTCTTTTTTTATGTTTTTTTCAAAAGCACCAATTCTCCTTCGTGATGTTCCGAAGATGGTAAAAAACTCGTCCATAAATGATTTCGCTTCCGCATCTTCATTAAAGTCGTTTTCCCATTCTTTAGAGAATTTAACCGCTCTGTCTTTTATTTCATTCCAGCTAAGTGTAGGCATCTAAGTGTTTAATAATATATAATAGTACAAAAAACTCATTAAATGACAAATATATATCATTAAATGATTGTTTAAATATCCAAAAGCGAGTGAAATTTGTGTGTGAACAAAAAAGTAGGCGAAAAAATACGTCAATTAAGGGCAGTGAGTGGTTTAAGCCAGGATAACGTGGCAGAGGAGATTGGCATGAGTTCAGGCAATTATGGTAAAATAGAGCGTGGTGAGATTGATGTAAGCTCTACTCACTTGATGAAAATTGCAAAAACATTAAAAGTAAATGTTAGTGATTTTTTCGAAGAAAAGAAAGCGAATATTAAAGAAACCAAAACCGATTACGGTTTTGCCACTAAAGAAGAATTATCTGAAATTGCCCAGGCAGTTCAATTACTAACTAAAGAAATTGCTAAGCTAAGAGAAGAAATACCATCATCTAAAAGCTCTGCCGCTAAACCAAAAAGAAAATACGGTAAAAAGAAATAACTTCCGATCCCAATTTAATATACTTGGAGGTCACAATTTGTGACCTCCAATTTTTAAATATTAAAGCAAAGAAGATTATAACAAAGAGAATAAATAGATGGCCATTTTCAGGATGTCAGGAAATTGGTTGAGAATTAAAACTCAAATTTGTAACCTACGCCTTTTACGGTCTTAAAATAATCGTCGCCAATTTTTTCGCGGAGTTTGCGAATGTGTACATCAATAGTTCTGTCGCCAACAACTACTTCATCGCCCCAAACAGTATCTAAAATAAATTCGCGGGTAAAAACTTTACCTGGTTTGCTGCTAAGTAAAGAAAACAATTTAAATTCTTTTTTAGGTAAAGCTATTTCCTCCTGGCCTTTATACACCACGTGTTTTTCTTTGTCAATACGAATATTGCCAAACTCTATAACCGATTCTGAAATATTATTTGCCTGTAACCTACGCAATAAGGCTTTTACACGGCTAATAAACACGCGTGGCTTTATTGGTTTAGTAATATAATCATCTGCGCCCACTTCAAAACCTGCAATTTGTGTATAATCTTCGCTGCGGGCAGTTAAAAAGGCAATTAAAACCTCCTGTAAATTTTTTTGTTCACGTAATTCCCTGCAGGTCTCTATCCCATCCATATCAGGCATCATTACGTCTAGTACTATTAAGTGGGGAATTTCTTTTTTGGCGATCTCTACAGCATCTTTTCCGTTATTGGCCGTTAGTATGGTGTAGCCTTCTTTTTTTAAATTGTAACCTAAAAACTCTACAATATCCGGCTCGTCATCAACCAACAGTATTTTAAAATTAGAATTGCTCATATTTTGTGTTTGTGTTCGGGTTAAAATTACTACAATGGCTATTCCCCAAAGTTAACTAATTATTAAATTATAAACTAAAAGCAACAATTAAGTTAAACTTTTGGTAACATCAAATTTAAGTAGCCGTAATTTACAATTGCTTTTTTTGTGGCGTATATTATAACACAAAAATGCAAAAATTATTCCTCTCTGTTTTATTAAGTTGTGCACTATTAACTAGTCTTGGTCAAACAGGTAAAATATCCGGCACTATTTTAGACTCAAAAACCGGCGAGACCCTTCCTGGCGCTACTGCTCTTGTGGAAGGCACTGGTAAAGGGGCAAGTGCCGATTTTGACGGTAAATTTGTATTGACCGGTGTACCGGTTGGCAAAGTAACCCTTGTTATAAGCTACATTTCTTATACCACAAAAAAAATTGCAGGTGTAGAGGTAAAAGAAAATGATGTTATTGATGTAAATGTTCTATTAGATGCATCCTCATCTCAGGATCTTAACGAAGTAGAAGTTGTAGTTACTTTAAATAAGGAGAATAATACGGCCCTGGTGCTTCAGCAAAAGAATAATGCCAGCGTTAGCGATGGTATATCCGCCGAAACTATTCGTAAAACACCAGATAGGAATACAAGTGATGTATTAAAACGCGTGAGCGGCGCAAGTATACAAGATAATAAATTTGCCATTATACGTGGATTAAGTGATAGGTATAATGCTGCATATATTAATGGCGCCCCATTACCAAGCTCTGAAAGTGATCGTAAAGCATTTGCCTTTGATATATTTCCGGCAGAAATGTTAGATAACCTGGTTATTATTAAAACTGCCACACCCGATATGCCGGGCGAATTTGCCGGAGGAATCATTAATATAAATACAAAAAGCATTCCTGAAAAAAATTTCATGAATTTTTCTATTTCAGGTGGATATAACTCGTTAACAACCTTTAAGCCTTTTAAAACCTATGATGGTGGAAAAACGGATTGGCTGGGCATTGATGACGGAAGCCGTGCATTGTCTGATGAGATTCCTGAAACAAAGGTATTTGATACTTTAAAGGCAGACGCTAAAGCGGAGTTAGCAAAAAAAATGACACCATCCTGGGCAATAAAAAATAAACAGGCTTTACCGCAAATTGCATTGCAATATTCTATTGGCAGAAATTTTAAATTATTTAAACGTGATTTTGGTTTTATTTTTGCAACATCTTATCGCAACAGTACAAATACAAATCAAAATATCAGACGTGAGTTTGAAGAGCAGGATGCAAAAAACACAAACGACGCTTTAATGAAAGTTGAATTAACGGATACAATTTATACCCAGTCTATATTAAATAGTTCATTACTTAATCTGGCATATAAATTCAATGAAAATAATCAACTAAGTATAAAAAATTTATTTAGCATTAATTCGGATGACAAGGTAAATATTCGTAACGGTGTGCGTGACGCCGATTTTCTTTTAACAAACCAAGAAGCCACTTTTGAAAAAGCATCTAACCGTTGGTTTACACAAAATATACTTTTTAGTAGTCAGTTAGAGGGTACTCACTATTTACCCAAACCCAAAATAAAAATGAAATATATTGGGGGTTATAATGAAGTAAACAGAACCATACCCAATCAACGTAGGGTCATCTATCAAAAAATATCATTGGCTGCAGACGATACATTGCCTTACGCGGCAGTTGTTCAGCCCAACGGATCTATACCAAGTGCTGCGGGAAATATGTTTTGGGCATATACAAAAGAAAAAATATATAGTTTTAAATATGATTTTTCGATGCCGGCAAACTTAAAGCATATTAAAACAGAATTTAAAATCGGCGGCATGCATCAATTGCGCGATAGAACATTTAATGTAAGAAGTTTAGGTTTTTCAAGATATAAAAAAACCACCACTCCAAAAGCAAATTTCGACAACGAAATACTTCTGTTATCGGAAGATGAAATTTTTAGTCCTGAACATTTAGGGTTGCAGGAAAATGGGTTAGGCGGATTTAAATTAGATGAGGCCACTAAAGTAACAGATAGTTATACGGCCTCTGCAACACTGCATGCAGGTTACGCTATGATCGATACAAAAATATTCGAAAAATTCAGGTTAGTTGGCGGTGTTCGCTTTGAATCATACAGGCAGTATTTTAAATATTTGCAACTGGGTACAAACGAAGAAAAAGCAATTGATACAACCGTTATAGATCCATTACCTTCGGCAAACTTTATTTATTCGCTAAACGATAAAATAAATATACGTTTATGTTATTATAAAACAGTTTCTCGTCCTGAGTTCAGAGAGTTAGCTCCGTTTGCTTTTTATAATTTCGTTTTTGATAATATTTTATCAGGTAATACACAACTTAAAAGAGCAACAATAGATAATGCAGATGTGCGTTTTGAATATTTTCCGGGAGCCGGCCAGTTATTAAGTGTAAGTGGATTTTACAAACAGTTTAAAGATCCTATTGAATTAATAAATAGGACTGGTGTTTCGGGTGGGAATGAATTATACTATACAAATGTTATAGGTGCAGAAAATTTTGGTGCAGAATTAGAATACCGTTTTAAATTAGGAGTATTTACAAAAAACGATTCAAGTATATTTTTAAATAATACTACCTTTTTTGCAAACGCAGCATTTATACAATCTAAAGTTAAAATAGATACCGCTCTTATTGCCGGATCAGTTACAAATCGTCCTTTGCAAGGTCAATCACCTTACCTGTTAAATGCAGGGATACAATTTATGCATCCAAAACATAACTGGACAGCAAGTGCTTCTTATAATGTTGTAGGTCAACGGATCTTTATTGTTGGAAATATTCAGGAGCCAGATGTTTGGGAAAACTACAGGCACGTATTGGATCTTCAGGTAACAAAACAATTTGCAAAGTATTTTGAAGTTAAGTTAAATGTAAGAGATGCTTTAGCTCAAAAATTGTTATTCTTTCAGGATCTGAATGGAAATAAAAAATATGATAAAGGAATTGATAACCGTTGGCAGGAAACAACTTATGGCCAAACTATTAATCTTAGCATAAGTTGCAGGTTTTGATAGTAAAGATAATTTAATGTTAAGGCTGTGTAAACCACAGCCTTTTTTGTTAACCTTAAATTAATGTAAGTGTAAGGCTTTAATAAAAGTTGGGTAACATAAAACAAACGTCTTTCATTTAATTTTGTGGTGTAAAAAATGAACTTGTAATCAAATCAATTAATCAAATAAAAACAAAAAAATGAAAAAAATTTATTTATCAGCAGCATTATTAGCCTGCACATTAATGAATGCTCAAGCCCCTTTCTGGACGGCGACTTCTTACAAAGGTGCTTTTCCTGTAACAGATAACACACCTGCTACAAACTGGACTTCAGGTTGGTCAAATTTTGATCCTGAAAATACAGTTTATGGTGCTGCAACGCAAACAGTATCTGCAGATATTACTGCTAATACAACATGGAGTGGTATTGTTTGTTTACAAAACAAAGTATATGTAAAGAACAATGCTGTATTAACTATTCAACCAGGTACAATTATTCGTGGTGATAAAGCAACTCAAGGATCTTTGATCATTACAAGAGGCGCTCAAATTAACGCAGCGGGTACTATGGCTAGTCCAATTGTTTTTACTTCAAACGAATCTGTAGGTAATAGAGCAGAAGGTGATTGGGGTGGTTTAGTGGTTTTGGGAAATGCTATCAATAATCAACCTGGTGGTGTAGCAAATATTGAAGGTATTACACCAACTCTTGATACTGAATTTGGTGGTACTAATGATAATGACAACTCAGGTGTTTTAAAATATATCCGTATTGAATTTGCTGGTATAGCTTTACAACCAAATAAAGAGATCAATGGTTTAACATTAGGTTCAGTTGGTTCTGCTACACAAATGGATCACATCCAGGTTTCATTCTCAGGAGATGATTCTTTTGAGTGGTTTGGTGGTACAGTTGATGCAAAATGGTTAATAGCTTACCGTGGTTTAGATGATGATTTTGATTGTGATTTTGGATTCAGAGGCCGTATTCAATTCGGATTAATTATCAGAGATAAAGATCTTTCTGATGCTATTGGTGATTCAAATGCATGGGAGTGTGATAATGATGGAACGGGTTCTTCTGCTACACCATTTACAAGACCAGTATTTTCTAACATTACAGTTGTTGGTCCAAAAGGTAACGGTACAATTGGTTTACCTGTTGGAGAAAAATTTGAAAAATCTTTCCGTCTTCGTAGAAATTCTGCTGTTTCAGTTTTTAACTCATTAAGTACCGGTTGGGAAAAAGGTTTATCAATAGAAGCTGCAAATACAGAAGCGCAATACACTTCGGGTAATGCTTATTTTTCTAATAATATTTTAACTAACTATGCAACTGCTACAAAAGTTGTAACTGCTGCTAATTCTTTTTATGCTACTTTTTTCGGAGCTAATGGAAATGATACAACTACAACAATTGCTCAGATCAATTGGGTAAATATCTTTACAGCTTTAGGAACAACACCTGACCCTCGTTTAAATACAGGTTCTTCTGCTGCAACTGGCGCTGCATTTACAAATACAGTTTTTGGTTCTTCATTTACCGGCATTAAAAATTCAGCAAATTTTTCTGATAAATTTGTAAGTGTTTATCCTAATCCTGCTGCAGATGTTGCTACTTTAGTAATTGACGCTGTTAATGCTTCTTCGTTAAACGTTAACATTTACGATATCAATGGTAAATTGGTAAGCACACCTGTTATTAACCAAAATTTAGTAAGTGGTGAAAATACTTTCACTTTAAACACTTCAAATTTAAATAACGGAGTTTACTTTGTAACATTAAACTCTACTAACGGTAAAGAAACTGTTAAATTAGTAGTTAGCAAATAGTATTTAAGCTTATTCATAAAAAACGCCTGCTATCTTTAGCAGGCGTTTTTTAATTTATATATGACAGAGAAAAAAATATTACTAGCACTAAAAAATATTGACACAGCCTCTAAGAAAGGATTTATACTGGAAGCGTTGCTTGCCAATTACCATTTGAATGTTGATCTGTTAAAACTCATTTATACAAAAACAGAACTTTCTGAATCGGCTAACGATAAAAAGATCAAAGCTATTATTTCTGAACTTGCAATTGAAATAGACAAGAATACAAAGTTAAAGACCGTTATTGCCAAAAAAAATTTAAAGATCGTAAAAGTGTGGGCCTCAAAAATGGATGCTTTCTTTAAAGAACTAAAACATAAGCATCCCGAAAATACCAAAAGCCTGTTTAACGAAACTCAAAAGATCTTTGCGGTTTTAAACATTTCGGCACACAAAATATTTTCAGCCTAGGGCAAAGGTGTTCAACACATTTAAGCCTCCCGAAGTCTATCGGGTTGCGATGGTAGCCAAAAAAATTTTTATCTAAGATTTATTAGCCCTCGGCTAAATTAACTTTCAGTTAATTATAAATTACCTTTAAAATTATTACTGTTCTGTTCCTTTGTTCTTGTATGACAACAGAACTATTTATACACCAAAATCCTTCTCACGAAATTTCGAAAGCTTACCAGGTACTTGAAAAAAAGAACAAAGATCTTATAGACGGCCTGTATTATGCCTCATCTGTACAACAAGGTATGATGCCGCAGGAAAGACACTTTAAAAAAAATGGCCATCCTTATTTTGTTTTTTATAACCCTTTACAAATAATAGGCGGCGATTTTTTTTGGTTGGGTAAAAAAGACGGATGGAGTTATTATGCCGTGGGCGATTGCACAGGCCATGGTGTTAGCGGCGCTATGTTATCTACACTGGCCATTGGCTTTTTAAATTATATTGTGTATTCCAAAAAATATTCCGACCTGGGCGAGATCCTAAAAGAGATAGATAAAAAATGGATAGAAACATTTAAGCGGCACGAAGATGATGCCAATTTAAATAACGATTGGATGGAAATTTCGCTTATCGCTTTTAACCCTGTTACACGCGATTTTCAATTTGCAGGAGCCAACTCAAATATTTTAATTACAGGAAATGATGCTGAACCCATTAACCTTTGCGGTGATAGTTTCCCTATTGGTGGCTGGCAAATAGAAACCGACCGCCAATTTACCACGCAATATTGTAAACTAAAAGAAGCCAGCAAGGTGTATCTGTATAGCGACGGTTTTCAGGATCAGTTTGGCGGTACCCATTCTAAAAAACTGGGTAGCCGCAACTTTAAGAACTACTTAAATTCTATTACCAATTTGACTATGGATAGCCAATTTTCTGAGGTAGAAAGCCATTTTCAGCTTTGGAAAGGGATAAATGAACAGACCGACGATATTTGTTTATTGGGGATTGAGTTTATTTAATATTAAATTAACTTTTGCTTGGCTTAGAGTTAAACTTAATAACCAAACTTTACGTTCTTGGTTATGAACCCTAATAATTATTCTATAGTATTCTTTGATAATTCTATCAATAAGATCTTTAAAACCATAGATCTTATTAAGAACACTTATACCCATGTTTTTATTTGTAACCAGGAGAACGAATTTTTTGAGACACTTGAAAAGAACGACTGTGATATTATTTTTTTGAATTTAGATCTTACTCCTAACGATGCAGTTTTAATTACGAAAGAAATAAAACAGCGAAATTTTAGTTCAAAGCCTTTCGTTATAATTTATTCTGAAAAGCAAGATGATTTTGCACAGGAAATTGCTTTTGCTTCGGGGGCCGATTCTTTTATTAATTTTCATTCTAAACCGGGGGTGATGATCTTGTTTTTAAAGAATTTATTAAAACGCCGGATAAAAATTAAAAGTGGTGTACCTAAAGAAGTAATACTGGATGACGAGAAATTTTTAATTTTTAATAAAGGTGTACCCATCCAATTACCGCGAAAAGAATTTAAAGTGTTTGAGTTATTGTATAATACCCCTGATAAATTTTTTACCAAAACTGAAATTGCAGGTTTAATTTGGCTGGACGAAGAGGTTGCAAAAAAACGCACGATCGATGTGCACATCTATAACATTCGCCAGTTCTTTGGCAAGCGTATCATTCAATCGCAAAAAGGTAAGGGTTACCGTATCAATAAAAAGGTAATAGGATAGGCTTAAATTAATTTCTTTTCCATGTACACCGTTCCTCTTATGGGATTATAACGGTAAGAAGGAATTTCGTAAAAACCATTGGCGCGATACAATTCCTGAGCGGCGAGCATATCCGGTAAAGTGTCTAACCTTATTTTTACATAATGTAATTTTTTTGCATGATCTACGATCATTTGCAGTAATGTTTTTCCGATGTTCTGTTTACGGAATTCCGGTAAAACAAACATACGTTTTAGTTCGGCGGTATCTTTATCCGATTCGCGTATAGCTGCACAGCCAATGGCGTTTGGGCCATTGTATGCTAACAACAAAGCACCACTGGGTTTGTTGTATTGCATGTCTATCATCTTTAACTCTTTTGTAAAATCCTGGAAAGCAAGATCCACCTTCAACGAATTAGCATAGTGCTGGAACAATTTTCTTCCATCTTCAAACTCTGTGTTTAAACTTGCAATGATGTAATCTATTTTCATTTTTCTGATATCAGGATCAGGTCAGTTGTTTTGGTTCCGTCTTTTTCTGGATAATCCTGACGCTTAAGATCTATAACCATAAATTTATTTTCCTTCAAAGCCTGCGTTAAATAATCGGCCTGATGGTAATGCATAAAGATCTCTTCGCCTGTACTTCCTTTTTTAAAAGCAGACTTTGCATAATCATCTTCCATAGTGCTAATGTAAATAATGCCACCGGGCTTTAATAGTTGCGAAGCATCTGCAATTAGTTTTATGGCTTCTTCTTTTGAAAGATAAGGCAAACAAAACCCGCACATTATAGCGTCGTACTTTTTTTCAAGCTTATTAATTTCCCTGCAATCCATTACTTTAAATTCAGCGGTTGGATTATTTATCTTAGCAAGGGCCACCATGTTGGGTGCAAGGTCGGTTCCTAATATTTTAAAGTCAGCACGTTTATCTAATAAATATTTCGTTATGTTACCAGGACCGCATGCGAGTTCTAAAATTTCTGCATCTTTTTTTAGTGTACTACAAAACAGATCCAAAGATTTCCCGTACAAATTTACGTCCATAAATTTGTCCTGGTATAAATTTGCGTTTTTATTAAATACTGCAACAGCAGTTTGGTTTTTGTTCATTATTTATTTTGCGCCATGTCGCAAAAACATATTGTTCTTGCTAAAATAAAGTTAAACAATTTTTTTAATATTTCTTATGATGTTTTTCTTTGTCTGTTTTGTCACTTTTTCCGATATATATATATGGTTGGATGCAAAGGCCAGACCGTGTGTTGCAGCACAATCTTTTTTGTCACTTTTGGCGCAGGATAAATATGCAGTGCATATTTAGGCCAGTTTGTGTGTTAGGCAAAACGCGCTGCCCGCAATCCCGCTCAAATGTGTAAAACACATTTGCCGTCTCGCTAAGCTTCACTTTCTGCGTGCCTAATCAACTAACCGCCTAAGCATAGCTCGCTGGCTATCTCTACAAAAGATCAAGATCGAAAACTCAAACATCTGTACGCAGAATTACCATCCGCAAAATCAGTCCGCGTAAGCACACCAAGTGAGGTGGCCTCAAAGAAATTGCGATAGATTTGTGTTTTAATTTTCGTGGACAGATTTTAAATGCATAAATAGTTTTATGTATTTGAGCAGCATTGCTGCATTTAAAATCCTATGAGCCCGCGCTGTTTGAACCACTCGCACAGCATTTCTCTGATGTGGCGAGTTTGCGGGCGACTTAGGGCGGAGCGTTAAGAAAATGTTTAGCAAACATTTTTAGCGACGAGCCAGCCTGTGTGCAAGAAAAACTACAAATCAAACTGCGCGCGTGCCGGCTCAAATAAGCACAGCTTATTTGCCCTTTGTGAGCCTTGACTTTTTTGTTACTTTTTGTGTTAAGACAAAAAGTAAGGCAAAAAATTATAAACCAACTTAAGATTGTTCATTCTTGTATCCCACAACGATGTTATTTAAAGATCCACATCAAAACAGGATGTTTTGATGCCTTCAATTTTGGATCAATGATCTTCATTGCATTATTAGAGATCGTTGGGCAACCCCAACCTTCGGGTGTTCCGGCGGGGTACACTTCGGTATCACTCACTACTTCCCATGAGTGAAAAACAATTAATCTTGCCTGTGCATTATTATTTGTTTTGTCGAGGCCGTGCATAAAGTATTTGATGTTGATGCCCCAATCGCTGTAAGCACGTTCGCCCAATTTAAATTTACCGAGGGAAGAACAATGACTACCGTCAACATTACTAAAGCCTGCTTTTTCTTTTGAGTCGTCGTGACTCCATGGATTATCACAACAACCATGACCAACCAAAAAACTATTGGTGATAGAATCATTTTTAAAGTCCCACACAAAAAAACGTTTTACACCGGAGTGTAGACTCATATCTATTAAGATGCAGAAGTCTGTATTAAATTTTTTTGTTTTACAAAATGCGAGCGCTTCTTTTGCTTTAGCACGAAGCGTGGCGAGGTTTGCTTTTGGTTTGGTGACATTTGTTTTGTTAGAGGTAACTTCTTTAACTGTGGTAGATGAACCCAACGTAAAGAACAGCATTAAGCCTACTAAAACAAAAATGCAAATACCGAAAATAAATTTCATTTAAAAAATAATACTTGAGATAGTATAAAGATACAAAAGCGAAAATAAAAAAGAATATTACAATTCTTTTTTATCAAATTTTATGACGCCGTGAGCACACAATGTATCCTCCTTTGGAGGTTTTGCGAAGCAAAATGAAGTTGGGAGAAGAAGGTGGGGGTGGGGGGGACGAAATATATAAAAATATCAAAGACGTCATAACAGGCCAAAGACGCCAATTTTCAGTTAAATATTTTCATGCAACTCTTTAGTATATTTGTAACAATGAGAAACATTAAAGATCTTCAAATTGCCGGAAGCAAAGACAAAGCTATTTTGTTGGATTGTTTTTATAAAGACGACGGAACAGCAAAACCAATTGTGATCTTTTCGCATGGCTTTAAAGGCTTTAAAGATTGGGGGCATTTTAATTACCTGGCACAGCAATTTGCAGAGGCTGGTTTTATCTTCATTAAATTTAATTTCTCGCACAACGGCACTACGGTTAGCGATCCCCAAAACTTTGGCGACCTCGAAGCATTTGGCAATAACAATTATATTATTGAGTTGGACGATCTCAAAAAAGTAATGGACTGGAGCTTAAGTTTTGCTGACCTTAAAAATGAAAGCGACGCTAATAAATTATATTTACTCGGGCATAGTCGCGGCGGTGGTATTACCATTTTAAAAGCAGGAGAAGACAGCCGCGTAAAAAAGATGGTTACTTGGGCCTCGGTAAGCCAGATGGACAGGAACAAACCCCTAACAATAGAAACCTGGAAACGCAATGGTGTTGTGTATGCCAAAAATGCGCGCACTAAACAAGATATGCCATTGTATTACCAGTTTTACGAAACCATTTTAGCAAATAAAGAACGCCTCAACATTAACCATGCTGTAAAGCGGTTAAGCATTCCTTTTTTAATTGTGCATGGCACCGCTGATACAGCAGTTAAATATCACGATGCCGAAGAACTCTTGTACAGCGCAAAACACGGCAAGCTTTTAAAAATAGAAAATGGTGATCATACCTTTGGCGTGAAACATCATTTTACATTGCCGCTTCCCGAAATGGCAAAAGAGGTAATCGAAAAAACGATCAGTTTTTTTCTGCAGTAAAAAACATTTATTTAAAATTTTTTCTAATAAATATTTGGCGTCACTTTTTCCTTGATGGCGGCCATGCAAAGCATTGAGCGAGTTGGCAAACAAAAAATCAAGGCATAAATAATTTCTGAACCTTATTCTTGCCCTCACTTTTTGCTTGATCAAAAAGTAAGCAAAAAATCAAGGCTTACAAAGAAATTGCTCGATTTGTAGTTTTAATTTTAAGCGGTCGCCCGCAAACTCGCCACATTAAAGAAATGCTGTGCGAGTGGCTCAAACAGCGCGGGCTCATAGGATTTTAAATGCATCAATGCTGCTCAAATACATAAAACCATTTATGCATTTAAAATCTGTCACGAAAATTAAAACACAAATCTATCACAATTTCTTTGAGGCCGGACAACCTGTGTGTGCTTACGCGGACAGATCTACGTAAAATAATTCTGCGGTTAGGTGTTTGGGTTTTCGGTGCGTGGGCTGGGCAAAACGCTTGGCGCGGGAGGGGTGAATTGATTTTTTTGTAGAAAGGCAATAAAGGCGCTTGTCGTTTAAAATTCTGTTCTTCCCAAATTAATACGAGGAACAGAATTTTTTACTTTATTAGCCTTTCAAAAAAAATCAAGAGTGGGAAGAAAGATCGTTTTGCCATGCGTTTTGGTTACTTTTGCGCTACAAAAGTGACGAAAAAAACATAAAGAAATTTCTGAACTTTATTCTTGCCCTCAATTTTGCTTGATGACGGCAATGTGAAGCATTGAGCGAGGCGGTGCGATAGCAAGCAAAAAATTAAGGTCTCTCTGCTACTTCTTTTAATTTCTTAAGCGCTTTTGGCCACATCTCTTCCATCATAGTAGCCCATTCATCGGCACTATCCAACTCTGTGATAAAGCGTGTAGTGGTATCGTTTATTTTTTCGAACGTATAGTTCTCGTAAGAAGGCGCCCATTTTTTTACTTCATCGCTTGTGGTATCTTCTTTACCTTTTACAATTTGGCCATAATGTTTAATGGAGATATAAGAAGGATGCTCACTTTTTTCTATTTGAGAAAGCATGCCGCCAACTTGTCCTTCAGCGTCTGCGCCTATAAAGCGGATCTTATCGCCTTCGTTCCAGCCGCCTTCAAAATAAGAACCGGCATTAAAGGGAGCGGTCCATTCTGTGTAGGTTTTATTTCCTGTAACGGCTTGCCACACTTTTTCGCGGTTGGCATTGATCGTAATTTCGTAACGTAGTTTTTTCATACTTGTTTGTTTTATCAGTTAAACTATTTTATAACACATTGCATATAACTTCCGTTGGCATCTGGTTTGGTAGAGCGATTAGTGCAGTATTTTTTCTTTTTAGCCGCAGAGCCTTTAACCGTAAAGGTAGTATAACCGGTGGGTTCAGGATTAGCTGTGCTATAGGTGGTGCATTGGCAGGTGTGTTTTCTGCAAGCGCTTAATGCAAAAACAAAAAAGATAAATAAGCCTGCTGCCGGTAAAAATAATTGTGTTCTTTTCATGGCTTCAAAATTTTGAACTTCTATTAATTTAAACAACTGATCTTGCACTTTGTTCATATGCCGCATCGTTTTGCTGCATGGGACGGATGAGGTAATTATGGAAAGGGGTGGGGCGCATAGGATTTATTTCAAAAAAAGTGAGCCTAGTTAAGTAGTAATTAATTCGTTAATACTTCTAGAAGAAGGATTTTCATCAGTTTCTTCGATAGATTCAAATTCATTCCAAGAATGGTCTAAATCATTATTATAAACAAAATCTTTATTAACTAGGTGTGGTATTTTAAATTTAGAAGGTTCAAAAAATTCTGAATCAATTAACCGCTTTCTAATCTCTTTTTCAATAAACGGCAAAGATAGTTTTTCTGGATTTTTAAATATTATAAATCCATAAGTTTTATAATTACCGGCATCTCGATACAAATAATTAAACTTAATATTTTTCATGCTTAAACGATTTTAAAATTAAAACTTTAATTGTTAAATTATTTCAAATCCAATTTCTTTTAGATAGTCAAATGTAGCATTGTAATATTTTGGATTTCGTGTAACATCATCTTTATTGCCAGATGGAATTACTATTATCATTCCTTGCCTAGCTCTTGTTAAAAGAACTCGATAAGCATTTTTTAGATAAATTTTACGTTCATCTTTTTTAATGTTTTGCCATTTCGTACCAACAAAAGAAAAGTGTTCCCAACCTTCTTTCGAGTGTCGAAAATCTCCATCCCAAGTAACACAGGCCCAATCTAATTCTAAGCCTTGAATGTGAAATTCTGTTGCAACATCTTCTAGATAATAAGATGAACGCACGTCATTTTTTTCATCTAAAAACCAATGAATAGGATCCATGGGTGATTTAACATTAATTGCTAAAGGTTTTAATCTTTGTGCTTGAGATGAAGCGATGATGCCATATCTTTCACTTCCTCTAGCTTTTTCCCTTAACCATTTTTTTGCTTTTTCCAAATTCCTTGTAACAACAATTGGATATTTATTTTTTATGGATTTGTAATTTTTTTGCGCTTCTTTTAGATTTAAATCAAGAAGATTTTTCATTAACAAAGAAAGATGTTCTGCTCGGAATGAGCGTAAAGAAACAGAAAGATGTAATGATTCATCATAATTAACATGTTTGTGTTTTTCCAATGTCTTTAACGCATTACCTGCTGAATATTCACTATCTGTTAATTTATCAGAAACATAAATATTCCATTTAGGAAATGAAACGTTCAATGATTCAACCCATTCACTAATTCCTGCCTCTCCTGTATTAATTTCTTGCCCACCTCCTACAAGACAAACAATTACTGCCCAATCTTTATGTCGGTCAAGACATGAGATAAGAAAGTTTGGTTCAGATTGAGAAAAGTTAGGATGATTTTTTTTACGTTGCATGAAATTAGAAGTTTGGACTTGATTCCATGCTCGTTGTGCTTCATCAAAAATTGTTACATGTTCAAAAGGGGCTTTATTTGAATCCTTTAAACATTCATCGCGAAAGTGATGTACGTTTTGGATAACAGCTTTAACAGAACTTAAAACTTCTCCTTTTTTTATTTTCTTATTCCCTTTTTGTTTTTCTCTTTTAACTTTGTCTCTAGTAAGAGCTTCTCTTAAAATAGCTACTAAGGGCCCATTCCCAGATAAAAATACAGTTGAAGACCTCTCTGTTTTATTGAAATGTTTTGATGCTACATTAAGGCCTACCAATGTTTTTCCTGCGCCGGGGACACCTGTAACAAAACAAATTGCTTTTTCCTTATTCTCTTTAGCTTTTAGAATAATTTTTAAAATTGCTTCGCTTGTATTCTTTAAGTTTTTTGCTGTTGCATCTTTTCTTGAAATCTCAGAAACAGAATGTCCATTATATAAAGCCATAGCAGCTTCGATAATAGTTGGAGTTGGCGAATAACTACCTTCTGCCCAATTTTCCAAATTAATATTTTCACCATCTGCAAACTTTAACACATCAGAAATAACTTGGGATAATAATTCGATATTTGTTTTTATTGGTAATAGAATATTATCATTATGATGTGTTATAGAAATAATTGGTAAAACGGCTTTGGCTTTAGTGGCAATTAGTATTGGTGCAATCAGATGTTTATGACTTGTCTCATGAAAGTTTTTTAGGTCAAGGGCGTAATCTGAAACTTGATCAAGAGCGTTTAAAAGAAACTCTTTTTCGCCAACTTTAAACTCTAAAATAAAAATCACGTTTTTTATAAGGACAACAACATCAATTCTTTTTCCCATCCTAGGAATAGAATATTCAAAAAAAATGGATCCTGAATAATTTTTTAAAACTTCTTTCAAAATTTTTATTTCTTGGTTCCAAGATTCTTTTTGAGTTTGCTCTAAAGCAAATTCGTTATTATCCGCAAGAATTCCCAAAATATCCGTTGAAGAAGATTTGAGAAAATTTGAAATTTTTTCCGAATAATAATGACGTTTCATTTCTTGAGTTAAGAAGCTAATTTACGGTTTTATGTCATTTAGTATATTTTAAAATAAAAAAAGCCACCCCTTCAATTAAGAAAAGATGACCTTATTTAAATCCTAAACAGGCAGTTGAAAGAACTGCCTGCGATGTAAGTGATTGTAAAGATTTCTGGCAACAAACCTCAAAAAAAATCTTAACAATCACTAAATCGGGATTAACCGCAATAAGACAGATAGGGCGCAATGAAATATTGCTTCTACTGTCTAACTGCGATTAACAAATCTCATTAACAGCTAAACCTTACTCAGCAGGCGCAGCCTCTGCTATTAAAGCAGCTTTAATTTTATCTTCAATCTCTTGCGCCAGATCAGGGTTCTCGGCAAATAAGGCTTTTACGGCGTCGCGGCCCTGGCCTAATTTGGTATCCTCGTAACTAAACCAAGATCCGGCTTTTTTAATAATGTTCTTCTCAACGCCAATATCAATTATCTCGCCTACTTTACTAATGCCTTCTCCAAAAATAATATCAAACTCGGCCATACGAAATGGTGGCGCTAATTTATTTTTTATCACCTTAACACGCGCACGGTTACCCATTACCGTATCGCCTTCTTTTAACTGGCTTATCCTGCGAATATCTAAACGCACCGAAGCGTAGAATTTTAAAGCGTTACCACCTGTTGTTGTCTCCGGATTACCAAACATAATGCCGATCTTCTCGCGCAATTGATTGATAAAAATACAACAGCAACCTGTTTTATTAATAGTGCCGGTTAATTTACGTAAGGCCTGGCTCATTAAACGTGCCTGTAAACCCATTCTGCTATCACCCATTTCACCTTCTATTTCGGCTTTTGGCGTAAGTGCAGCAACGGAGTCTACCACCACCAAATCAACAGCACCCGAACGTATTAAATTATCGGCAATTTCTAAAGCCTGCTCGCCGTTATCGGGCTGAGAGATCAATAAACTTCCTGTATCTACTCCTAATTTCTCGGCATAAAAACGGTCAAAGGCATGTTCTGCATCAATAAAGGCTGCAATGCCACCCGCTTTTTGTACAGATGCAATAGCATGTATTGCTAAGGTTGTTTTACCTGACGATTCTGGTCCGTAAATTTCTACTACACGGCCTTTTGGTAAACCACCAATGCCCAGGGCAATATCTAAACCTAAAGATCCGGTAGAGATAGCCTCTATGGGTTCGATCTTGGTGTCGCCCAGTTTCATAATGGTACCCTTACCATATGTTTTTTCTAATTTGTCTAATGTTAATTGAAGCGCTTTTAATTTTTCGGAATTAACGGTCTTTTTTTCCGAAACTTCCAGTACTTCTTCTGCATTTTTTTTTGCCATGATATTTAGTTTATTTGATTACGCTTTAAATAAAGTTAGGGCTTGTTTTTTCTTTCTCCGCAATCAATCTCCACTTTTTACCCTAACTTATACACAAAGGTATGCGCATTTTATAGCAATCTCTTGCTACAGATTGTAGTATTATAAAAAAATGTTATTTTAACAGTCAAAAGCCTTATATTTACTATATAAATTAAAGAAACATGACTAGATTATTTACTACAATTCTGGCTCTTGGCGTACTTACTTTTAACGCACAAGACCGTACAAAAGCAACCGGCGTTATTAATATGCAGCAACGCCTGGCCACAAAAAATAAAGGGGCTCTTGAAAAAGATAAACTTAATATTAATAGAACAACGGTTGCAAATAACCCCTTACCGGGGCCTGTGCAAAAAGGCAGCGCAAACGTTAATACATTTAGCCCGTTTTCAGCGTCGGCAAATATATATGGTGTGGTTATTAATGCAGAAAGACCATTACACTATAATGATAATATAAATGTGGTTTCTTTTATTCACCGTAAAAGTGCTACTTATGTAGGTAACCCTGTAGATAATACAGGTGTTATAGTTGCCATGATCTCTGGCGACTGGGGAACAAGCTGGGACAGTACCTGTATTTGGTCTGATGCCACTAACCCTGGCCGTTACCCGCAAGGTGCAGTATATAACCCTCCTGGAAATACCAACGTAGCAAATGCTTATGTGGTAGCCTCTGGTCCGTGTGTTACAGGCAGTAACTGGAGTGGAAGTTTTTTTGCAAGTAAACAATTAGCAGTGGCAGGTTCTACTGTATTTAATAATACCGCCAGCCAAACACCAAATGCACAACAATTTTTTAGTACCGCTGGCCCGTTTGGTCCAAACGTATATTCTAACGATTGGCCGGTATATGGTTTCTCATCTACAGATGATGGTATTGTAAGATCAATGGGTCAGTTAATTCCTGATCCGGATGCTGCACCGGTTGATGCAAGAGGTGCTGTTATACAAAAAGGTGTTTTTACTGCCGGTGTATTTACCTGGTTTACCGATTCGATAGTACCACCAGTAGCTGTAAAATCTGATCTTTATTTACAAATGAACTCAAACGCTACTATGGCCTGGAACGAAGCCGGCACAGTGGGATACGTTGTGTTCTTAGGAAGCAGAACAGGCGCTACATTATCAAACATGGGCTGGCAACCGATAGTTTATAAAACTACCAACAGCGGTACCTCGTGGACATTATTACCGGGTATTGATTTTAATTCAGCGCCATACCAATTAATAAAGAACAGGTTAGACCCAACAAATGCAAATCCGTCATTGAAAATACCTTTCTTTAATCCATACGAAGGATTTGATCTTGCAGTGGATGCCAATAACAAATTACATATTGCAGGCGTTATTGCAAGTACTGCAAGTCCTGATGTGGATTCGTTAGCGTACACACCGGGTTATACAACCGAAGAATATACATGGGCACATGGCCCCAACCAACATCCTTACTTATATGATTTTTATGGAGACGGATCTGCAGCATGGGATTTTATTACTGTAGATTCTCTTGGCAGCGAAGCACCAAGCTCGGTTTCGGGTAACCCCGGATTTAACGATAACCCTTGGGATGATGACGCAGGTAAAGTAACTTCAGACTCGCGTATCACATTAAGCAGAACACCGGATGGACAATTTCTTACTTATACCTGGGCCGAATCGGATTCTAACTTTACACAAGCCGGTAAAAAATGGAATACATTACCAAATGTAAAAGCAAGAATGTGGTCTGCTTCGCCAATAAATGGAATAAACTTATCGCCAACCGAAATAAACATTACCAAACCGGCAACAGGTTTTAACCCAAATGTAGCCAGTAGGGCTATGTTCCACTTTTCATCTCCAACTACAGGTTCTGCCGCAGTTACAACTGCCGCAAGTGGAAATACAGTAGTGGTAAAAATGCCTTTAACGGTTACAAACAGTAATCCTTATATACAAGGTGGTTCTAACACACACTATTACACTACTGAAAATTTAAATTTTGCTTTCCCTATTCCGAATGGTTTAAACGAGAACAAAAAAGAGGCAGTACAATTTGCCTTATATCCAAACCCTGCAAGCGAAAAATGTATGGTTGCTTTAACGTTAGATGCTACATCTAATTTAGAGATCTCTGTTTTAAATTATTTAGGTCAGGTTGTAAAACAAAATTCTTACAAAGCTCAATATGGTAATAACGAAATGGAAGTAGATCTTTCAAATTTAAAAAGCGGTATTTACTTTGTAAATGTTAAGAATGGTGGTTTGACAACAACTAAGAAATTGGTTATAGAATAAATAATTATTTTTTCTTTTTAAAAAAGCCTGTTAGAAATGACAGGCTTTTTTTATTTCGGAAATATTTTTTTCATATTTTCGATGTGCTGCGGCAACCAAAAAACAAGACATAAATAATTTCTGAACTTATTTCTTGCCGTCACTTTTTGCTTGATCAAAAAGTAACCAAAAAATCAAGGCTCACAAACAAATTCCTTGATTTGTAGTTTTAAATTTTTTTTGAGTCGCCCGCAAACTCGCCCCATTCGACAACTCATTTGCGAGGGGCTCAAACAGCGCGGGCTCGAATAATTTTAAGCGCAGCTAGCTGCACAAATATTTTCTTTGGATTATGCTCTTAAAATTTGCCAGGATAAAAAATTAAAACTCAAATCGTACGGAATTTCTTTGAGGCCATTATGCTGTGTTTGCTTACGCGGACAGCATCTCGTATTGCATAGGCGCATAGATGTTTGAGTTATCCGCGGGAGCAAACCACGCAATCCGGCCTCATAAAATTAAACGTGAAAATCTTTATGGCTTTAAATGCGGGCACAAAAAAGTCTTCGACAAATAGGCATTTAGAATTTTCGTGACGACTTTTTTGGGCAGGTTGTGCGGAGAAGCCATGCTGTTTGAGGGCACTCAGAATTTATCTTTGGCCCGAGTTCATGGCTTCAGCTTAAAGACACAAAGATTTTAGTTTAATTTTATGCAGCCTTGACTTTTGCCAACTTTTTGTCAAGAAAAAGTTGGTTAAAGAAAATTATAAAAGATTTTAAAAAAGGTTTAAGTCTTTACCAAAAGGCTATAACCATTACCATGCAAATTATTAATTTCGATAGAAGCATCGGCAGATAAATACTTGCGGAGTTTTACAATATAAACATCCATACTGCGGGCGGTAAAATAATTATCTTCTGTCCAAATTTGTTTTAGGGCTTTTTCGCGAAGAAGAACGTCATTTTTATGTTGACACAATAAATTTAAAAGTGCTGCTTCTTTGGGTGAGAGTTTTATTTCCTGGTCTTTTCTTTTTAAAGAACGCAGTTTGGCATTAAAATTAAATTCGCCCAGTTGGTGCAAAAATTCGTTGTCGTTAATAGTGTTAGATTGGTTATTTAAAATAGCTTTTATTTTTAATAAGAGTAATTCAGAATCAAAAGGTTTAGTAATATAATCAGCAGCGCCCAATTTGTACCCTTTTATTATATCGTCGCGCATGCCGCGGGCGGTAAGAAAAAGTAAGGGAATAGTTTTGTTAATGGCTTTTATTTCGGAGCTTAAAGTGAAGCCATCTTTTTTTGGCATCATAACGTCTATGATACAAAGATCAAATTTAGACGCTTTAAATGCTTGCAGACCTTGCTCACCATCTTCGCACCAGTCAACTGCAAAATCATTCATCTTTAAATAATCTTTAAGGATGGCTCCAAAATTTTTCTCATCCTCAACCAATAATATTTTAGTTTGCATAGCTGTTGAGTTTTATAATAAATTCGCTGCCTTTATTTTTTTCACTTTGTAACATGATGGTGCCGTTGTGTGCTTCAACAATAGACCTAACATAACTTAAACCTAAACCAAAACCTTTTGTATCGTGCAGGTTGCCGCCTTGTACGCGGTAAAATTTCTCAAATACTTTTTCGTGCAACGATGGATCGATACCCATACCATTATCTTTAATAAAAATAGCTGTGCTGGTTGAATTTTGTGCGGCAGAGATAGTTATCTCACAATTTTTGTCGGAATATTTTAAAGCATTATCAATTAAATTACAAAACACGGTGAGTAAATGATATTTATCGCCGGTGATAATGATCTCTTTTTGTGAAGGGGTAAAATTAATGGTGGCATTTTGTTGCTGCGCCTGTAATTTAAACGTAGCAATAGCATTTTGTATGATGGCCACAAGATCAACCCGTTGTTTGTTTAGTTGCAGTTCGCCTTTATCAAGCATGGCCATTTGTAGTACTCGTTCTACATGAATATTTAATTTATGATTCTCTTCTTTTAAAATGCGCGTGTAATTTTTATATTTCTCTTCGTCGTTCTTTACCAGCGGATTATTTAAAGCGTCGGTTGCTAATGAAATAGTGGCGATGGGCGTTTTTAATTCATGCGTCATGTTATTAATAAAATCGTTCTTTAATTGATGTAGTTTTTCCTGGCTTAACATGCGGCGAAAAATATGGATCATGACAAAAGCAATAAGCAATGTAATAAATAAAGATAAAGCAAGTAGTCCAGCCATTTGTTTAATAATAAAATTGGTGGTTGACTGGTTGTAACCAAGTTTAATAAAAAGCATGCCGCCAAATACCTCGCCCGGAAAAAGCTCTATATTAACCATGGCCGGTAAAATTTTTTTATACCCGGGTGTATTAAATACAATATGATAGGGGATTGAGCCGGGCTTATTATTTCCCGGAAAGAAAGTAATACCATATTGCGGCAAAAGATCAATACCACGTTTTAAAAGTGCATCGCGTAAAAGATTTTTCAAGGCTATTGTGTCAACGCGTTCATCAATATTTTTTTGTACATCTTTAGCGCTTATGGCCATTTTTAAAAATAATTTTTCAAGTTCCTTTGCTTTCTTTTTTGGATTGAGTGTAAAGTGAGATTCGGAATGAATGATAACTTTATGTTTTTTATCAGAACCTATCTTAACTACAGTTGTAGTAGCTGAGGTATCGGAGATGATCCTTATTTCGCGATCATTTTTTTGATCCAGATCCATTGAGTCGATCTTTAATTTATTCTTGATATTTGCAACAACAAATTTCAGATCTTCTTTTACGAGCGGACTAACCGAATCTTTTACCAATAAAGAATCTATATTATTAAGAATAAATTTAGAGTCCTCATTTCCTTTTAAACGTCCGGCAGTTTCCAAAACAGCCTCGCGGGTGTTATCTAATAATTCCTGTTGTTTGTATTGATAAACAGAAAATAACCAGACTATTTGCAGGGCAATTAAGCATAGCAAAGCCAGACTAATTAAAATGGGGATATAACGTTTGGAGGTTTTCAAGTGTACCAAATTTAGGAACTATTTAACTTACAGGGCTTGACTTTAACTTTTCCTTAACTAAGTTTAACCGCGCTTTAACCCTGTTGCGCTTGTGCCAAAGGTAATTTTGTATCATAAATATTAACCTCTTAAAAAAAATAAAATTATGAAAACAACTCTAATTACAGCCGCTTTGATCCTAAGCACAGCTTTGGTAACGGCACAAGAAAAAAAACAAGCCACCGTGCGTATTAAAAAAATTGAGAACATTAACGGCGTTGAGAAGGTAACAGATACCACTTACACCACTGATGACGTTTCTACCCTTAATGCCCATGAACCGAATATCCAGATGATTGAAACAGGCGATGGCAAGCCCGGCGAAATGAAAAAGGTAATTATTATTAATGGTAACGAAGTGAAGGGCGATGAAGAACATATAAAGGTTATTCGCAAAGGCGAAGGGATTGAGCTGGATGCGGCAATTGAAAAAGCGTTAAAGGAAGCAGGTGTAGATCCGAATGAAAAGGGTGTAAAAAAAATGATCGTTATTAACGAAGACGGAAAAAGTTGTGATAAAAAGGACGGAAAAAATGTAACAAAAATAGTGGTTATCAAAAATGTAAAGATCACGGATGCGGATGCTGCCGAACTTAAAAAGATAAACCAGACGAGTGAAACGGATGGAAAACTGGCAGTAGATAAAATGAACTTTTATCCCAACCCAAACAACGGTAAATTTAATTTAAGTTTTTCTTTACCCGAAAAAGGAGATGCCGAAATAACTATTTTAAACATTGAAGGTAAAAAAGTGTACAGCGAAAATTTACCAAACTTTGTTGGCGCTTACGACAAAGAAATTGATATCAGCAAAAACCCAAAAGGTGTTTATTTTGTACGCATTGAGCAAGGGAAACATGCGCAAGTGAAGAAAGTTGTGTTGGATTAATTTTTATTGCCACAGATTTCACAGATGACGCGGATTATTTTTATTAAATATCTGTGTGAATCAGCGAAATCTGTGGCTTAATTTTAGAGCTTATCCACCCGCCTTTTTGGCTTTATAACCTTCTTTTAAGAGCAATAAAATAATTTTATCGCGATGATCACCCTGAATTAATATTTCGCGGTCTTTTACGGTGCCACCAACACCGCATTTTTGTTTTAATAATTTACCCAGGGTTTCTATATCTCCGGTTTTACCGGTAAAACCATTGATCCGGGAAACAGATTTGCCGCCACCCAAACGATCTAAATAAACTTTTAAAGGAGGTTGCCCTGTTTTTAAATTTATTTCTTCTTCCTCTTCAAAATTATCGGGCGTAAAATTTGGATTGGTAGAATACACTAAACCGCCTTTACTTTTATCTTTTTTACTCATCGTTTATGTTTAAAAATAAATAGGCCGCACAATATCAATACGATCATCATTAGATTAAAGTAGATCACCGAAAATCCGCCAGAAGATCTTACTTCACTTACTTCTTCGGCTGAGGTTTCCATAAAATTATTCTCGTCAATTTTTTTATTTGCTTTTGCAAGACTGTCTTTTAAAATAGTGCAGAGTTGTAATTGCGCAAAAGCTTTTTCATAATTATGTTCCAGTTCATAATATTCTGAATAGGCTTTTAGCGATTGAATTTTAGCGGCAAGATAATTGAACTTTAAAATAATGCTATCGGCTATTTTTAAATTTTCCAGCGCTGGCAATGCCTCTTTTTTCTTAATGTAGGCAACAGCAATATTTAAATACGAGTCGGCCATTTCCATTTCATTATCCATTAAATTTTTTACTTTAATAGAGTTAAGGCTGTTGGCTATAGCGGCATCGTAGTTTTGCCGGATGGTATTTATTACTGCTAAATTATTTAAGCAGGAGGCCTGCATCTCGTAATCAAATCTTTTTTCTGAATTCTTTAAAGCGCGGTTAAAATAACTTTCGGCCACGTTTATCATTTTAAGTTCGGTGCTTAATACACCAAGATTTAAAAGACAGTTATCTATTTGTTTTTCAATATTTAATTCGTTATTAATATCGAGTGCGCTTAAATAAGCAGTTTCTGCTAATTTATAGCGGCCCAGTTCTGAATAAATATTTCCTAAATTAGTTTGACTTTGTGCAATTCCTTTTTTATCATTTATGATCGATCGTAGTTTTAAAGCTTTTTTGTGATGCGATAATGCTGAAATAAGATCGCCTTTGCGATAATATAAAATACCTAACAAATTACTTGCTTTGGCAGAGTATAAAGGCAGGCTGGCTTTTTGTGCAAAATTTTCGGCGGCTCTGGCACAATCGTAACTATATTGTGCGTTACTTGTGCGATGAGAAAAACCTTCGTTGTAAAACAAATTAACCCTATCGGTATCGTGTGGTAATTTTGTTGCAACGGTTTTAAGCGAGTCAATATCTTGGCCGCAAACGTTTAATAAGTTGAGTATAAAAAAAATAAAAAATAGGTGCCTCACAATAATTCAAATATATACATTTATAAATAAAAATTAAGAGCCAGTTTAAGTTTTATGTTTTAGAATTGTTATTCTATATTTTTAGCGAAATGAGGCAAATTTTGCAGTCGAAGTTGGTTACTTCGGCGAAGGGCAAATATCTTAGTATATTTGAGCCAACTTGTGGGGAGGAACGATATTGCAGCCAAAAAGATAAATAACAAAATAATTAGATAAAATTTAAACAGGCTCACAACCCGCTCTTAAAATGATAAAATATTTAATGTATCAAAAAAACCCGGCATCGCATTATGTGTATATTGATATGTTTGTTGACGCCATTGCCCAGGATACGTTGCAACTGCAACTGCCCGCATGGCGCCCTGGCCGTTACGAGTTGGGGAATTTCGCCAAAAATATTAAACGGGTAGATGTTTTTAATGATAAGAACGAAGTTTTGGCTTATCACAAACTGAACAAAGATCTTTGGGAAATAGACACACAAGGACAATCGTCCATTAAAGTTACTTACAGTTATTACTCTGCCGAATTAAATGCCGGCGCCTGTTTTGCAGATACAAAACAATTGTATATGAATCCTGTGCATTGTTGCATGTATGTGGTGGGAAGAATGGAGGAGGAGCACAGGGTAGAATTGAACGTGCCTGAAAATTATAAGATCGTCTGCTCTCTTCAAAAAGAAAAAAATGTTTTAATTGCGAAAAATTTTGAAGCGTTGGTTGATTCACCATTTGTTGCTTCCGAAAAAATTCAATCTGACTTTTACGAGGTAAACAACATTAAATTTTATTTACATTTTATTGGCGAGTGCCAGCCCGACTTTAAATTAATGAAAGAAAACTTCTCGGCGTTTACACAAAAACAAATTGAATTCTGGAATGATTTTACAACCGACGAGTACCATTTTATTTTCCAGGTATTGCCTTTTAAATTTTATCATGGTGTTGAACATGTTAAGAACACCGTTATTGCTATTGGGCCGGGTTATGCCATTAACGCCGGTGGAACTTACGAAGATGTTTTAGGTGTGAGTTGTCATGAATTATTTCATTCGTGGAATATTAAAACTATTCGCCCAAAAGAAATGTTGCCTTACGATTACACTAAAGAAAATTATGCCAAAACGGGTTATGTGTATGAAGGCTTTACCACTTATTATGGCGATAAATTATTATTAAGCTCTAATGTTTTTACGGTACAACAATATTTTAAAACGCTTGAAGAACGCTTAACAAAACATTTTCATAATTACGGTCGTTACAATTTATCTGTGGCCGATAGCAGTTGGGAAACATGGTTGGATGGTTATGTGCCCGGCGCACCCTATCGCAAAACAAATATTTATGATGAGGGAAGTTTAATTGCATTTATGCTGGACATAAAAATTTTGCAAGCCACCCAAAATAAAAAACGATTGCGCGATGTATGTGTATTATTATATGAGCGCTATGGAAAAAAAGAAATTGGTTATTCTGAGAGTGACATTATTGAATTGGTGAACGAAGTAAGTGGTGTAGAAATGAATGAGTTCTTTAAAAGCCATGTGTATTCGCCCCAGGATTTTGAAGCGGAATTAAAACCATGTTTCGACTATATTGGAATTGACTTTATAAAAAAAGCCAACGTAAATGAATGCGAACATAAATATGGCTTTAAGGCAATGGATCATGGATTTAATTCTAAAATAACCTTAGTGGCGCCATATTCTCCTGCATGGAAAGCCGGGTTATTTAATAATGATGAAATTTTAGCTGTTAATGGTATTGCCTTAAAAAATAACCTGAACAACTGGCTCCAGTATTTTAAGGATGAAAGCGAGATAATTTTAACGGTAAATTCGGCTGAACACATAAAAACAATTGTTTTGCAGGGGGATAAGAAAGGCAATACTTACTTTTTTAGCCCCAATTTAAAAGCAAAAAACGATGAAAACGTTAATTTTAATATATGGAAAGCCTTATAATAGAGACTAATACAAAAAAATGTTAAAAACTTTTTCAAAATAGACTCTTGTAGTTTGAAAGAAAAAATTAATTTCAATCTAAATATTAACTAAAAAAAACTAAACAATGGAACAACAAACACAAACAACACCAACTACTGATGCCGCAAAAAGACCGGTATTTTTAACTGTTTTATGTATTTTATCATTTATTGCTGCTGGCTTAGCAATTTTAGGCTACATTACTTTAATTACTGTAATGGGTGCTGTAACAGCAGGAGCTTCTGCTTTAGAAGGAATGTCAGGCGAAGCTGGATCAGCGGGTGCCGCTATGTCTGAGGCAATGTCTCACGGACCAAGTACAGGTATGACCTGGGCTTACATTGCAGTAGGTTTTGTTACT
>JAUXSA010000149.1 GCA_030681615.1 Bacteroidota bacterium | reverse complement strand
AAGAAAACAAAATGTGCCTTCCGAAAAAAAGAAGAGCCGTAAAATATATTTTGGTGTTTTTATTGCTTTGGTAATTGCTATTGTTTTCTTTGCTTTATACCAACAGGCAAATCCTTTATTTAAAGATTTCACAAAGAATATCGACCTAAGTTGGATCAGCATTGGCTGGTGTCTTTTTGCCATCTGGGGCTTTTTAGTAGTGTATGGTTTGATCTACTATCGGGAAGTAAAAGTATTTTCAGATTGGGATATAAAATTTAACCGTACACTCGAAAATACAGCAACAGAAAGTACAGAACCAAAAGAAATAAGTAATAATACAGTAATTGCCCTCGCGCTTTTTGGCTTATTAAATGTAATGTTGGTTTTAGTAAACGCGTTAGATCTTACAAATTTATTAGGTACACACGAATTACCAAAAGGTATTTATCTTTCAGACTTCGTACATAACGCTGTGTGGAGTTTGGTGTTTTCAATAATCATAGCTGTTGGTTTAATTATGTGGTTCTTTAAAGGCGATCTTAATTTTAATAAACAATCCAAAACGCTAAAACTATTGGTGTATTTCTGGATCGTTCAAAGTGCTGTAATGGTTATATCTGCTATGGTTCGGAACTCATGGTATGTAGCCGAATACCAATTGACCTATTTGCGTATTGGTGTTTATGTTTTCTTAAGATTAAGTTTGGTTGGTTTGTTGTTTACCTTTTTAAAGATCAACCAAACAAAAAGTGCCTGGTATTTGGTTAGACAAAATTTTGAAGCCTGGTTTTTAATTTTAGGATTATGTTCTATAGTTAATTGGGATAAACTGATCTCTGATTATAATATTTCAAATGCTAAAAGTTTTAAAGCATTAGATAAAGGTTACTTGGTTAATTTATCGAACGCTAACTTGCCCGATCTGACGCAATTATTCTTTAAAGAGAAAAGAGACAGCCTGTTTAACGAAACAATTGATTTTCAAAAACAATACGAGTTTAAAAATCTCTCTACAAGGATCTATAATTTTATTTTAGAAGCAAAAAAAGAAACATGGCAGAGTTTTAATTTACGCGATAAAGTTATTATAGAAAGAATGGAGCAACAATTTAAGGATGGAATAATTACAAATTTAGCTTTAGATTACAACTGGAATGTTGAGTTAAAGAACATTACACGATTAAAGAGTTTAAAGGTTCTTACCTTAGGAAACCCAACTACAGATTTTGAACAAATTGCTTTCCTCACCAACCTTGAAGAATTAACTGTGAACAATTTTAATGGTGGGCGTTTAAAGAACATTATCTTTAATAAGAATTTAAAGAAATTCACAGTGTTAAGTTATTTTGATGGTGATAAAGATTTCAGATGTTTTAAATTACTTGAAAAATTAGAGTTCATAGCACTTCCATCTATAAGCAATGATGATCTTTTGAAACTGAACGATCACCCTTCTTTAAAAGTATTACAATTAACATCTGTTTATGATGAACAAAAACAATTCATTAAAAACAATCGTTTATCATTTAAAGTTGTAGAAGGAGGGTATCATGCGAGCAGGTAATCTTTTAAAGTTATTTTGTTTCTGTTTGTTATTGCTTTTTGCAAGAATTATAAGGACAGAACAGTTTTCGTACATCTTTTTGATATGGAATTTATTTCTTGCAATTATTCCATACTTGCTCATAAAGATATATAAACAGGATCAACACAAATTATTGCAGGTTCTTATAATTGGTACAACTATTTTATTTTTACCCAATGCACCTTATATTTTAACCGATCTTTTTCATTTGCGTGAAAGAATTGCTGCGCCCATGTGGCTGGACCTGATCTTAATTTTAAGTTTCGCTTTTTTAGGAATGGTCTTTTTTATTTTAAGTGTTAACCGTTTGTTGGCTATTTCAAATGCCTTGTTCCATTCACGATGGATAACCAGCGGTTTAAAATTTTTTATTATGCTCTCAAGTTCTTACGGCATTTATTTGGGCAGGTATTTACGTTTAAATAGCTGGGATATAGTTTTTAACCCCTTTCACCTTGCCAAACAAATGTTGAGCTCTGTTTTTAATGAAAATTGTTATAAAGAAACATTTGCGGTGACCATTACATTCACAATTTTTTTATATTTAGTATTTGAAATTGTAGCCTCTTTAAAAACAGCTATCAATACACAACAAAATGAGTTATCTTAAAAAACGTATTCAGGCTTTTGGTTTTGCTTTTTCTGGTCTTTTTCAGGCGTTTAAAAGCGAGAAACATTTGCAATTACATGGCATTATAGCTTCGCTAGTTATAGCTGCCGGCATCTTTTTTGATATTTCAATTCGTAAGTGGCTGGCAGTTGCAGGCTGTATTGCGCTTGTTGTTTCGCTGGAGTTAATTAATTCAGCCATCGAAAAATTGTGCGATCTGTATTCAACCGCGCAAAACCCAAAGATCAAATATATTAAAGATGTTTCGGCTGCCGCGGTATTAGTGGCTTCTATTTTTTCGGCAATTGTGGGTGTTATTATCTTTTGGTGGGATGTTGTTGAGTTGATAGGTGGACATTAACATCACCTGTTCAATAACTTTTACATTTTAAGACTGGCTTTTCCTGTAACTACTTTAATTTAGTGGTATCAATACTATCCTTGTATATTCGGTAAAGAACAGTAATCGTTTGCATTACATTCTTAAAACGTTATTAAGCGATGCTTTCGGTTTGGAAGTAATTCAAACTTTTAATCTTGAAGAATTTAAAAGCTCTGCATTACCAAAAATAAACTATTCAGATGTTAAGATTGAGAATTGTTTATCCATTTTACCGCATACTATTTTATTCAATGTCGGTATAAAAGATTATCCAATTGAAGTAAGTAATCATCCGCAATTTTTTAAAGTGTTTTTTAAGAATAGCAACTCTGTTATTCCTTTTGATCTTTTTGGCGCGGCATTTTGGTTGCTTTCGCGTTACGAAGAATATTTACCGTACAAAACAGATAATTACGACCGTTTTAATTACCGTTCGGGCCTTGCCTACCAATACGATTTTATTAAAACACCTTTGGTAAATCTTTGGTTAGAGCAATTGCAGCTCAGTTTAAAAGAAAATTTCCCCGCTATGAAATTTAAAGAGCATCAATATAAATTTATTTCTACTGTAGATATTGATAATGCCTTTAAATACAAACACAAAGGTGTTGTGCGTGCCCTGGCAGGTTATGTAAAGGATGTTTTTTCTAAAGATGCAACAAGTTTCATGTCAAGAGTGAACGTTATCTCCGGTAAGAAAAAGGATCCTTTTGATTGTTATGATTTTTTAATTGAAGCACATAAACAGCAAAACATAAAAGCTATTTATTTTTTTCTGTTAGGTGATTATGGCCCTAACGATAAGAACCAATCAGCCACCAATTTGCCTTTTCAGTCGCTTATAAAAGGTATGGCCGATTATTCTGCGGTGGGCATTCATCCATCGTTTGGTTCTACCAACAAGATCCAGCAATTAAAAGTAGAGATCAGCAGGTTGTCAAACATTATTCATTCGCCCATAACTATAAGCCGGCAACATTATTCTATCCTCAAATTCCCAAAGACCTATCAAAATTTGTTACAGGCCGGTATTGAGCAGGACTATTCTATGGGTTATACCAATGTAAATGGTTTCAGGGCTTCGTATTGTTTTCCTTTTAAGTGGTATGATATAGAAAGTGAGATGCTGACACCATTGACCATACATTCGTTTTGCATTGCAGAAAATACAATGGTGTATTATGCTAAAAAAGAAAATAAGACCTTAGCAGAACAAGCTTTGCCAATAATTAACGAAGTAAAAAAGTATAAAGGCCAATTAATTTCCATTTTTCATAACGATACCTTTAATGAAGAAATGAAAAAGTTCTATTTGGAGTTTTTGGAAATGGCGAAGTAAGAAGATTATTGCATCTGCTGCAACTCCAAATAAATATTCTTAACCACCTGCGCCAGGCTTGAGAGGATCATTTGCACACCAATACCAATTACTAAAAAGCCCATGATCTTTGAAAGCGATGTAAGACCGGCTTGTCCCGCATATTTCATTAATTTTGGCGCAAATTTGAAAATGAAGTAAATTGAGAGTGAAACAATAATAATAGCTGCAATGGCTACAACGTCCTGTCCTACGCCTTTGTACCAATCATCCGGCCTGCTTGCGTATAAAGTAATTAAAAAAGACATGGAACCTGGTCCGGCCAGCAATGGCATAGCAAGGGGAGAGAAGGAGATATCGTCACGCTTGTCGCCTGCTTCCTTCATACTACCTTTTATTTCATTCTTGTGTTTTACATTTAAAAGTTGCCAGCCTGACCTGAAAATTACCAGTCCGCCTGCTACGCGCAGCGCAGGTATAGTGATCCCAAAGAAATTAAGAAGATAAACACCAATAAAATAAGAAACAACACAAATAATAAGAATGTAAAAACAGGTTTTTTTAAGTGTTTTAAGTTTGTTTTCCTCTGTCATATCAGAGGTTAAGCTTATGTACACAGGCAAACCACCTAAAGGATTGATAAGTGAAAATAAACCGACGAGTATGGTTAAAAAGACAGATGTTTCAAACATGGGCGCAAAATTATGATTATTTTAGGGAGTAGTTAATATAATTGACCTGATATAATCGTTAATAAAATACAAACAAATAAAACCTTATTTTTGCTATTACACTAATCAATGGCTTTAAACTTAAAAACATTAGCTACCCGAAGCGCCAGCGCTGCAGTATTTGTTGTGCTGCTGGTTGGTTGCGTTTACTGGAATTATATTTCCTTTTCTCTTTTCTTTTTTGCCGTTTCAATGATAGGCTTAAACGAGTTTTTTAAGATCGCTGAGAAGATGGGGGCAAAGCCATTTAAGGTTGTTGGTTTTATTTTGGGTGCATTGATCTATTTTTCATTCATTAATCCCGGTGGGCATAGTTTGATCAGCTATATTGACTCATTTGTTTTTATTAATGATCTTCGTTGGTTTTCAAAAACGCTATTAATATCCGGACCTTTTATTATGTTAACCGTTGCGCTTTTTAGTAAAAAAGAAAATTCAATAAAAAATGCATTATTTACTTTGGGTGGAATAATGTACGCGATCATACCTTTTGCTTTATTAAATCAAACGGTTTGTTTTTCCGGGCATTATAGCGAAGGCCTTTTTAAGCCTATGTTAATTTTGGGAGTTATATTTTTGATCTGGAGTAACGATACTTTTGCCTATTTAGGGGGAAGTTTGTTTGGGAAACATAAAATGATAGAACGGGTGTCGCCTGGCAAGACCTGGGAAGGAACTATTACGGGTGTTTTAATAACCTTTGGATTAAGTTTTTTATTTAATGATCATATATATAAATTGGAAGGTATATATGGCTGGACCTTAATTGGAATAATGGTACCTATATTGGCAACTATCGGAGATCTTGTAGAAAGTAAATTAAAAAGGGAAGCCGGTATTAAAGATAGTGGTAATATTATGCCGGGACATGGAGGTATATTAGACCGTTTTGATAGTCTTATCTTCGTATCGCCTTTTATTTATGTGATCTTTGTTTTCTTTAGATTTCACTAAAGTTTTACTGAGTGCACACGGTGAATTGGAATAACAACGCCTTGTTTTAGAATAACCCTTTTATCGGTTATGCCCCAAACAGTTGTTTCTACAACTTTGCATGACGCATCGTCCTCAAAATAAATTCTGATCTTTGAATGTTCCCTGTTACCTAAAGTAAGAGCTTTATCCAGTTCTGCTAATCTTTCTTTTCTCTTTTCCAGATCATGTAAAACTTCAGTTGATGGGAATTTTAAGTTTTCAATTTCTTCTTTTTCTATCTGTTGAAATTCTGCTATAACCATGTTGTTTTGGGATTAAAAATTAATTAATAAGAGATAACTGTTTATTTGAAACGCTTAAAGTACGAAAAGGTTTCAGATGTTAATTATTTTATCTGGCTTTTTAGGATCTTAAATAATTCAGTTGCTTTTTGACTTCCGATCCTGTACGTAAATCCATCATTATCAACTAATTCTATAAATTCCTCGCCACTGGTATAAAATCTTATGATTCCCTTATTATGAAGGTTATAAACAGCCCTGCGGAGAATATTTTTCTTGTAACGACTCTTTCGCATTGATACAATATTTTTTAGGTCTATTTTAACTTTGCGGGCTGTCCAAAAGCCATCAATAATAATATAACCATTATACACCTTTATTTGTGTGTGTAGTATGTATGTTAAACCGGTTGAAAAAATCAAAATACTAATACCAACAATAAAAAAGATCAAACCCGACTCGTTAATGTTTTGAATAGGGTATGAACCGATCTTTACAAAAGATACCTGTACCGGTTTTGGGTTCTCGCTCCAATAATAAGCAATAAAACAAAACAGCGTAATTAACGAACGAATAACAATGCTAAGGCGATTGTGGCCCATGTATTGTTTCTCTTCAAATAATATTTCGTTCTTACTCAACTAAGGTTAGTTTTAACAGGTTATTCTTTTTTGTCTCAATTTTATATCGGTCGTCGCTACGATGACCCATTACCCAAATAATATCGCCATTGCCATTCTCTAATAACCGACAATTTTCTTTTTCAAAAGCATTCAGTTTCTGATCTTTTAAGAAATCGCTGATAAGCTTAAAACCTTTCATACCAAAAGGCCTGAACTTATCGCCGGTTTTTTTTTGACGAATGGTCAACGGGAAAATAAGTTTGTTCTTTTCAATAACCAATTCGTTATTTTGTATAGACTTAAATTCTTTAATTTCAGAAAGTTTTATAAACCTGGAAGTTTTTAGATCATTTAAAGAGTTAAGCTGTATTGGCTCAGAGGCCTTATCAGACGATGGTTTTAGTATGATCAGTTCTCTATCTATAGTTAAAGTAAAACTTGAAGTAAAGAAGAGTTTTCCTGTTTCTCCATTTTCAACGAGATTGGTTCTAATATCATTTATCTGACTTAAGTTAAAACCAAAAGGCTCCAAAATATGATGCAGTAAGGTTTGCAGGTGTTTTTCTTTTTTTAGTTTAAGCTTATCGATTACAATTTGTACTCCTTTTTTAGCGACAAGTTGTTTGGTCTTTTCTGTCACAAATTTGTTTACAATTTCAGCTTCTTCTTTAAAATTGGCAACGTTGTTTAAGAAGGTCTGCTCAAGATTAGGGTGCAGTTTTTTTAACTTTGGCACTACTTCCAGCCGTAATAAATTGCGCTCGTATTTAGTTTCCAGGTTACTCTTGTCTGCTCTGTGGCTTATCTTTTCCTTTTTAGCAAAAGCGTTTATCTCCTCTTTTGTAAAATGTAAAAGTGGCCTAACAATATTCCCTTTTTTTTCTGGAATACCTTTTAAGCCTTTAATGCCGGTACCACGAAGGAGATTAATAAAAATAGTTTCAACCACATCGTTAGCATGATGCGCTGTAACCAAAAAGTTTAATTTATTTTTTTTGATCAGGTCGTTAAACCAACCGTATCTTAATTCACGGGCGGCCATTTGCACACTTACTTTGTTTTCTTTGCAATGGGTTTCTACATCAAATGCCTGCACATAAAATTTCACATCCAGATCTTTGGCTAAAGCTTTGCAAAAAGCTTCGTCAGCATCGCTGTCCTTTCCTCTTAATTTAAAATTGCAATGCGCCAGCGAAAAATTAAAACCGGCTTTTTTTAAGAGATGCGCCAAAACAACAGAATCAATACCACCACTAATAGCTAATAACAGCGAATCCTTCTTGCTAAAAAGTTGATTTTTAAGTATGTTTGATTCAAATTTTTTATGCACCTAACAAAGGTAATAAAATGGCAGCACCAAAGCACGTAGCAGATGCATCTTTAAAAATAAGCGAGTACATTGATAATTTGCCGGATTGGAGCCAAAAGATATGTAAACGCCTGCGTACCATCATACTTAAGGCAGATCCAAAACTAATTGAAGATTGGAAATGGGGACCAAATTATTACCTGGAAGGCATGGTTTGTGGTTATGCCGGCTTTCAAAAACATGTTAATTTTGTTTTCTTTAAAGGCGTTTTATTAAAAGACAAAAGAAAGCTTCTTCATTTAAATGAAGGAAGCGTAAATACCCGTAATTTTAGGTTTAAGGATGTTAGAGAAATTGATGAGGACATTATTTTGGAGTATGTAATTGAGGCTATAGACCTCAATAAAGCCGGAAAAAAAATTATCGTTCCAAAAAACAGAACCGTTGAAGTAGCAAAGGATATTAAAAAAGAGTTTAAGCTGGCAGGTGTTTTAAACTATTTTGAAACTTTGGCCTATTCTCATAAAAACGAATACATAAGGTGGATCGAAAGCGCTAAGAGAGAAGAAACCCGCAAAAGCAGGATAGTTAAGGCTGTTATAATGATAGGTAAAAAAGAAACAGTGATGAGTAAGTATAAAAAATGATAAAGATCCTATCTTATTATTTATCTTTTGAATAAATTTGAAAATTAATAAAAATCAGAAATGGGTAAAAGCGTTACTATAGTTGGAGCAGGTTTAGTTGGCTCCTTATTATCAATATACCTTGCAAAAAAGGGTTATAAGATCAATGTATATGAGCGCAGGCCTGATATGCGCAAAACAACAATTTCCGCCGGAAAATCAATTAACCTCGCTTTGAGCGATCGTGGCTGGAGAGGATTGGAGGGCGTGGGTATTGCAGACGATGTTAAAAAGATCGCCATTCCTATGTATGGACGTTTTATTCATCATAAAGATGGAACGAACGCTTACCAGCCTTACGGTAAAGATAACCAGGCTATTTATTCGGTTTCGCGCGCGGAAATAAACATGAAATTAATGGATCTTGCCGAACAGCAGCCTAACGTAAAAATTCATTTTGAAAAACGCTGTACCAGCATTGACAGAAATAAATTAGAGTCATCGTTTGAAGATAATAACACCCATAAGATCGAAACTACTCAATCGGATCTGTTATTTGGAGCCGATGGTGCTTTTGCTGCCTCGCGTTTAAACATGCAATTAAACAATGATAGGTTTGAATATAACCAGCATTATATTGAAAGCGGGTATAAAGAACTAATTATTCCACCGGGTAAGAACGGCGAATTTTTGTTAGAGAAGAATGCTTTACACATTTGGCCACGCGGTAGTTTTATGATGATAGCGCTTCCAAACCCTGATGGTAACTTTACCTGCACTTTGTTCTTACCTTTTGAAGGAGAAAAATCATTTGAGAAACTAAAAACAAAAGAAGCGGTTAAACAATTCTTTGATGAAGAGTTTGCAAGTGCCGTGCCCTTAATGCCAACGCTGATAGAAGATTTTATGAATAACCCGGTTTCATCTTTGGTAACTGTAAAATGTTTTCCATGGACCTTTGATAATAAGATCGGATTGATAGGCGACGCGGCGCACGCTATTGTCCCTTTTTACGGCCAGGGCATGAATTGTGGTTTTGAAGATTGTGTAGTTTTAAACGATCTGATAACGAAACATAAAGATGATTGGGAAAAGATCTTTCCTGAATACCAAAGCCTGCGTAAGCCCGATGCCGATGCTATTGCCGATCTGGCTATTGGTAATTTTATTGAGATGCGCGATAAAACCGCTGACCCTAAATTTTTATTGCAAAAAAAGATAGAAGCAGCGTTCTCGCAAAAACATCCAGATAAATGGATCCCGCTATATAGTATGGTTACTTACACACCAAGCATACGTTACAGTAAAGCTTTAAGTGAAGGTAAAAAACAGCAGGCCATTATGGATAAAGTTATGGCTATGCCAAACATTGAAGCCAATTGGGATTCGAAAGAAGTAGAAACGGAAATTTTAAAACAATTGTAAAGTGACTTTCGATTACGATTTTATATTTGATAATTCTGTTAAACTTATTGTTTCTTTGGTATTAGGCGCTTTAATTGGTGCCGAGCGCGAATACAAAGGCCGTAATATTGGGTTCAGGACCATAATTTTAATTACACTTGGCTCTACACTATTCACAATTCTTTCTTTTATTTTAGGAAAAGATACCGATCCTGCGCGTATTGCATCCAACATTGTAACCGGTGTTGGTTTTTTAGGGGCCGGCGCTATTTTCAGGGAAGGTGCCAATGTAAGAGGCATGACCACCGCATCTTTGATCTGGATAAGTGCGGCTATAGGAATGGCTTGTGGTATTGCGCAATACGAGTTTGCAATATTGGTAACTTTTACAACCCTTGTAATTCTTTTGGGCTTTACTGGTGTGCAAAAATTTATAGATCGCTATAACCAAGAGCGGGTTTATAAAATAATTATTGAAAATAATTTAGACTTAAAGATCGAAGTTGAAAAGAAAATTACTTCTTTCAGATTAAAGTATCAATGGTTGCGTCAGTCAAAATCAAATAACGACCTCGTTATTGAATATGAAGTAAGAGGGGCCGAATTAAATCACGAGGCCTTTATTAATCATCTTAGCTCAAACCTTAATATAAAAAGTTTTGATGTTTAACTATAATTAACTGTAAATCAGTTATTTAAAATTGCTATTTAGCAGTAACTTTATTACCCATCATCCGTCTTACTCATAAACAAATTGAATTTAGCAGAATATAATCAATGTGTAGATAACCACGCCGATGGGGTTTACCGTTTTGTATTAAAACAAATTCGCGATAAAGATGCAGCTAAAGATATTGTGCAGGATTCTTTTGAGAAGATGTGGCGCAAAGTAGAAAGCATTGATGGCGCAAAGGCTAAAACTTATTTATTTACTACAGCTTACCATACGTTGGTTGATTATACCCGCAAAAATTCAAAAAGTGCGAAGATGACCGAGGTAGATCTTAATGATCATACGCACAACACACAGTATTCGGACTTGAAGGAAATATTGAACCAGGGACTGGAGCAATTACCGGAGATTCAAAAAACAGTGTTGTTATTACGTGATTACGAAGGGTATGATTATGCAGAGATAGGGGAGATAACCAAATTAACCGAGAGCCAGGTGAAGGTTTACATTTTTAGGGCAAGAACATTTTTAAAGAATTATATTGGTAAAGTGGAAGCAGTTATTTAATGGGCAAAATTAATTCACATAATTACGAAGCTTTCTTGATAGACTACCTGGATGGTAACCTTACCGAGGCTGCTATTGCTGAATTAAAGGCTTTTGTGTTTGCCAATCCGCAACTACAAATTGATCTGAATGATCTTGATCTGCCTTCATTTGCCGATGAGGTGGTAAGTGTAGATTTTAAAGAAGACCTAAAAAAAAATATACCTTTTGTTGAGGATGAAGAATTAATTAATTATTTAGAGAACAATTTACTTGAAGCAGAGCGAAAAGCATTTCAGTTTAAATTATTAATAGATAAGGGTTTAGCTATTAAATTTGAAGGTTACAAAAAAACAATTTTAAATAGTGAAGAAGTAATTTTTACGACAAAGAACAGCTTGTATAAAACAGAAAACGATCTTGTTTTAAATAATGTTACCCTTGCTTATGTAGAAGGACAATTAAGCAACTCAGACAAATTGCAGTTTGAAAAGGAACTTAAAACAGATCCTCTTCTTCAAAAAGAAGTTTCGCTTTATAAGAAAACAAAACTAGAAGCAGATGCAGCTATTGTTTTTCCTGATAAAGAAGAGTTAAAAAAAGAAACAAAAATTATTGCTTTATTTAATTTCAGAGCAGTTGCATCTATTGCTGCCGCCATTTTATTATTAATTGGTTTGGTATTTGTTTTTAATTATTACAATTCAAAACCAAATACTACAAAAGAACTGGCAAAAAAGGATTTTGATAAAACACTAAAAAATATTGATAATCAAACACTTGAATCGGTTGACTCAAGTGATAGATTAAAAAAGAGCATCCCCGAAAATTCAAACTTTATTGCCAATAATACCAATGCCTTTGTAAAAAACAACAGCATCAAAATTAAAAAAGACCCTGCTATTGAATTGAACGAACTAAAAACAAATTCTGTAGCTGCTACAAACAAGCCGGAGAAAATAGATCTAATTAATAATAAAGAGCTTTACGAAGATAAAAAGCTAATTGCATATAATAACTCTGTGGTTGATACGACTGCATTAATAATTGCAAATGCAGCTCAGCCAAAATATTTAAAACAAACCTATTTAATTACCGAGGAAGCTGACATGGATGACGAAGCTGTTGCTGCGCTTCCGGCAAAAAAAGGCTTTTGGGCGCGTGCTGTTAAAATTGCAAAACAAGCTAATAAACTTGGGGTAAGGTCTGTTGATGGCGAAGAAAGTCAGGGTAAGAACTACTCGCTTTCTTTTAATGCGTTTAGCGTTGAAAAAAGATGATCTAAGAATCCAATCTTAAATTTCGTAGTTTTTTAAGTTTTTTAAAGTGAGACGGTGTTAAACCTGTTGCTTTTTTAAACTGGGCCGACATATGCGAAACATTATTGTATTTTAATTTATGAGAGATTTCTGTAAGGCTTAGCTCGCTAAAAAGAATAAGCTCTTTTATTTTTTCAGCCTTTTTTAAAATGATGTATTGTTCAATGGTAGTAGCCTGTGTTTCAGAAAAAAGATTAGACATGTAGTTATAATCATAGCCCAATTTTTCTTTTAGGTATACAGAAAATTTTACCTTAGGCCAGCTCTCTGGTTTTTCAATTAATTCGTTTATCAGGATCTTTATTTTTTCCGTTAATATTCCTTGTTTGTTTTCAAGGATCTCTAAACCCGATTTTTTTATGGCGTTATTAAATTTTTGTTTTTTTTCCACGCTTAAATTTTGTTTTAGTTCCGCTTCACCATAAGTAACATTTACGAATGCCACATTAAGGTTCTTTAGTTCATCTTTTACAACTGTTAAACAGCTTTCGCAAGCCATATTTTTAATGTAGATCTTCTTCATTAACTAACGGTATAAACAAATGTGAGGAATATTAATAACAATAAATTATAAAATTGCTTTAAAAATTTATAAGATTTACTGTTTTCTTTTTACTTGTAAAAAGAGGTTTTAAAAACTTATAAAATTTACTGATTTTAGGTAACCAAACAGATCAGTTTACTGTTTATAAAACAAAATTTTTGCGCCGTATTTTTTTTACAGAGTTGAAAGAAAGCTTGTTAAATGTTTCTCAATACTGGTTGTATCAGAACTTAAATAATAATTTCTTAAAATATTTCTGCTGTAAATTAAAACATATTTGATCTTAATATTTTTAACGTTGGCACTTACGTTTTTAGTTCCGGTAAATTCTATTGTGTTTTTAATTTCCTTCCCTTTAACTTTTCCATAAATATAAATGCAAGATTTTCCGGTATTAAAATCACAAATAAATATCTTTAAGCGGCCTTCATCCAGCATCATGTTTTTATACCTGAGTTCGAGTTTACCATTATTGTCAGTAACAAGTTCGTCTGTTTTTTCAATAATTATTTCTTTTATTTCGGGAGGCGATAAAACAAGGTCGAGTTCATAATCTACAAATTTTAGTAGTTTTCCGTTTTTTTGAGGTAGTTCAAGAGTTCCCATTATTGTATTTTATAGCTATATTTTACTTCGCAAATTTTATTCCATGTCTTTTTTTATATGATTTTCAGGCTTTTTTATCGAGTAATTCTATAAAAACGGGTACTAGAAGACCCTTTTTGTGGAATTTTAGGGACATTTTGTAAGATTTACTTATTAATTTATAGAATTAAGTGTTTTTAGGCTATAGCAATAAATTATTTTTTAATGCCTGTAACTTTTCTAAAGTCCCCTGCGTCTTACTCTCAAATAACAACAAAAGCGCTTTAAACTAAAAATTATAAAAATTAAAATATACTTATGAAAACTAAATTTTTTTCCATTCTTCTTATTACTTCGGTAATAACTATTAAAGCTCAACAGGTACAAACCAGGCAGGTATCTCCTTTTAATAAGATAGAGGCTTATGGTTCGGTTAATGTAATTTATACAAGCTCCGATAGTCTTGAAGTAAAAGTTAGCGCAGCCGACAAAGAAATTGATAATGTAGAAACAAAAGTTGATAACGCAACACTTTTTATCCACAACAAAGGCCGTTTTATCAATCCGGTTACTGTGTATGTAAAGAATAACAAGCTAACAGACTTACAAAGTAGCGGAGCAACAAGCTTTAAAACAACCAATACCATTAAAGGCGATTCTATCAGCTTTAGCGTTTCGGGTTCTGCAAATGTAAAAGCAAGTACAGAAATGCGCTCTATTCATGCGATCCAAAGCGGGGCCAGCGATCTTAAATTAACTGGTACAGCAACTAATTTATATGCCGAACTTTCGGGCGCTTCCACTTTAAAGGGTTACGATCTGTATGTAAACAACGCAAATGTTGTAACAACAGGCGCCTCTACTGCAAAAGTATACGTAAGCGAAAAATTAGTAGCCAATGCCAGTGGTGCCAGTAATATAAAAATTAAAGGCGATGTAAAGGATATAAGTGCCGAAGCTACACCGGCGGCCAGCATTACAAAAACATTTGACCAGGCAAAGAGCAGCAAAAAGGGCAATAATGATACTACGGTTTATAACTGGAAAGGAAGAAAAGTTATCATAATTGGTGCCGATAAAGATTTTGACCTTACAGATACGATCAAAATAAAACGCAGTTATATTAACGAAGATTTTAACCATTGGGCAGGTTTTTCTATGGGTGTTAACGGTTATGTTGGTACTAATGGTAGTATGACCTTACCAAGATCTATTAACTATATGGACCTTGATTATAGCCGCAGTTTTAATTTTCAGTTTAATTTTATTGAACGCCACCTTAACCTGGTAAAGAACAATTTAAAACTGGTAACCGGTTTTGGTTTTGATTATCATTCGTATGCTTTTAACCGCAATACTATTTTAAATCCAAACTCTGATAGTTTAGGTGATTTTGCTACAGTAGACAGTTCAAACATTTATAGTTACAATAAAAATAAGTTCAGGTCTACTTACATACAAGTACCATTATTGCTTGAATTCAATACCAGCAATAACCCACGTAAATCGTTTCATATGGCTTTTGGTGTAGTAGGGCAGTATTTGATATCTTCACGCACCAAACAAGAGCTTGGCCAAAACGATTTTGAATTCACCAAACAAAGAAGAGACAGTTATAATTTAAGTCCTTTTTCTGCCAAAGCGCTTGTAAATATTGGTTACCGTGAGTTTACGGTGTTTGGCGAGTATAGCTTAACCAGTATGTTTCAATCCGGTAAAGGCCCTGAGTTACATCCCTTTACCATTGGTGTAAGATTAATAGCTTTTGATTAAGCAATTGAGGATAAAACAAAAAGCCTGTTTAGAGATAAGCAGGCTTTTTTGTTGTATAATAGTTGTTTAAACCATTCGCATTTTCAATCATTAAATCTTGACAATTTTTTTATCTTTGGCAAAGTTCTTATGGAAGACAAAAAATTTATAGACATAGAGAAGATCTTAAAGGAAAAGGCCTATAAATTATATAAATGGTTACCCCGTTTTGCTATTAAATGGCTTAAGAAAAAACTTCATGAAGATGATATAAATTCTGCTATGGCGCATCTTGGCGATGCTCAAGGACTTGATTTTAACGCAAAAGGATTAAAAAGAATAGGTGCAGATGTAGAATCAGTGAATGCGCATCTTGTGCCAAAGACAGGTAAAGTTACTATTGCCTCTAATCATCCGCTTGGCGGCTTGGATGGCATGGCCCTTATTAAAGCCGTTGGCGAGGTAAGGCCGGATGTACGTTTTTTTGTGAACGATGTTTTAAAGAACCTTAAGAATTACGGGGAAGTATTTGTTGCCGTTAATAAATTGGGTTCGTCTTCGGCAGGTTCTTTGCGTGTTATGGAAGAAGTGTTTAGGTCTGATGCAGCGGTTTTAATTTTCCCTTCAGGTCTTGTTTCACGTAAAATAGACGGGAAGGTACGCGATCTTAAATGGCGCAAGAGTTTTATTACCCAGGCAATAGACCATAAACGAATGGTGCAGCCGGTTTTTATTGAAGGCGAGAACTCTAAATTCTTTTACAATTTTGCAATGTGGCGTAAACGCCTTGGTATTAAAGCTAATATTGAAATGCTTTTTTTGCCAGACGAAATGTTTATGGCCAATAAAAAAACCATTAAAATACATTTTAGTAAGCCCTTTGATGCCAAGATACTTGATAGCAGTAAAACCCATAGGGAGTGGTCGGATCTGGTTTACAAATTCATTTACTCGCCCGAGTTCATGAAAGGAGTTTCTTTTGAGGAATATATTAAGCTTTAAAAGGCTTTCGTGCTAAATTTTTGATTTTAGAGTTCTCAAAGCTCATTTTCTTGTAAAAGTGCTTCTATTTTAGCTTAAATTTGTAATACCCCCATGAAAGACATTTTTTTAGTACATATTATTTTGCCTGAAGTTTTTACACCAAAATTTTGGGATCTTGTTCCAAAACAAACAAAAAGAATTAATGATCTTTTAGAGAGCCGTGTAATCTTAAATTACTCTTTAGATATGGAACGTAAGAATGTTTGGGTGTTTATGGAAGCTAAAGACGAAAAAGCGGTAATGGATATATTAAGCACTTTCCCTATAATTAAAGACGTTACAGTTAAAATTCATGAACTGGCATTTTACGATGCTGCACCTATTGGCCTTCCGGAGCTGATAATGAACTAAAAACTAGTTCTTTAATCGTTAATCATTTATCTTTTATCGGTTTTAAAAGTTTTTCAATAAAACGTATATTTGAACATGGCAACAAAAGAACAGGTTAAAGAGTATTACGATACGTTTAAAGAGCACCAAAAACAACTTGGCATTAACATCCGTCACCGTACCATTTTTAAGAACCTAAAGAATGCGGGTTTAAAGCCTAATTCTAATGTGTTGGAGATAGGCTGCGGCATTGGCACTGTAAGTAACCTGATCTTAAAATATATTACAGAAGGTAGTTTTGTTGGCCTGGATATTAGTCCGGAGAGCATAAATATGGCAAAAACCTTTAACGCCTTTCATAAAAAGGCAGAGTTTTTGGTGAACGATATGAGTAATTTTACGCATAAAACTAAATTTGATTTTATAGTATTTCCCGATGTTCTGGAGCATATTCCGGTTGAGCAACATGCCAATATCTTTGAAACCGTTTCTAAATTAAGTAGCGATAAGGCGGTTATTTTAATTAATATTCCAGAGCCCAACTACTTGAATTGGGTGCGCGAGAACGATCCGAAAAAATTACAGATCATCGATCAGTCTTTGTCAATGCAAGACCTTTTAAACAATTCTTATCCATTTGGATTTAAATTATACTCCATGAATCCATATTCATTACATTACGATGTAAATGATTATTTAAGTGTTATTCTAAAAAAAGATCCAAGTGTAAAAACGGTTAATTTAAAAGGTAAGTTAACACGCGCTATAGAGAACACAAAAAGCAAACTGGCTTAAAGAGATTGAAGCAAAAACTTTTATATTTTCATGCAGGTCGCTCTTCTTTTGTAATTAAGGATATTGAGATCTTACAGGAAAAGTATGATGCACACGAATTCTTCTTCAATACAACCAATAAATCAAATTATTTTTTTGAATTTATAAAACAAAAATTCTTTTTGGTCTCTAAGATCTTTGGCGCCAAATTAATTGTCTGCCAGTTTGCCGGCCATTATTCTTTTTTACCTATCCTGTTCGCGAAACTGTTCTTTAAAAGATCGGTAATAGTTGCCGGTGGTACCGATTGCGTTGCTTTTCCTTCCATTAACTACGGTAACTTTAACACAAAGCTGATGAGGTTTACGACCGCTTTTTCATTTAAGAATTGTGATCTTATTTTACCTGTACATCAAACATTGGTGGAATATGATTATACCTATCAACCAAACGATCATCCAAAACAAGGCTTCAATTATTTTATTAAAGATCTTAAAACAAAAGTTGAGGTCATTCATAACGGTTACAATAGTAAAAAATGGTTTTGCAATTCTGACAAAGAAAAAAAATCCTTTGTAACAATAGGCGCGGGGCTGGGTTCACGTTTTGGTTTTAACTTAAAAGGTATAGATATGATCTATGCCATTGCACCAAAATTTCCTGAAGCTACTTTTTATATTGTTGGTGGTTCGTCTATTAAAACTACTGCGCCTGCCAATGTTAAATTATTAGAAAACATGCCTAATAACCAAATACAACCGTTATTAAGCAAAATGCAATTCTATTTACAATTATCATTATCAGAGGGCTTCCCAAATGCTTTATCAGAAGGCATGTTGTGCGAATGTATACCCATTGTATCGGCCGTTGGCGGAATGCCTGATATTGTAAGCGATTGCGGATATATTCTGAAGCATAAAGATGAGAATGAACTTCTCTCACTAATAAAGGAAGCTTTGAACAGTGCTGATGTTAGTACTTTAGGTAAAAAGGCAAGAAAACGTATTGAAGAAAATTATACGTTTGATAAGCGGAAGAACAAACTGTTATCCGAATTACAAAAATTACTGTAAGTGGGCGTCATAAAACGACAAGGAATAAAAAACACCATTATTACCTACATAGGTATAATAATTGGTGCCGTAAATATTATTTTTATTCAACCTAAATTATTAACAGAGGAAGAACTTGGTTTAACACGTTTATTATATGATTTCGCTTACTTAATTGGTCTTGCAGTTCCTTTGGGACTTCCAAACATCATAGTAAAATACTTCCCCTTCTTTAAAGATAAAGAGAATAAGCATAATGGTTTTGCCGGTTTTGTATTACTGATATTTTTATTTGGTTTTATTATTTCGGCGGTAACTTTACTTGTTTTTAAACCTACAATTACATCTTATTATGTTGAGGACGCCGCTCTTTTTGTAAATTATTTTAGTTTCATTATTCCGTTTACGTTTATAGTTTCGGCTATAACTATTACTACTGCATATTGCCAGGCACTTTTCAAATCAACCATTCCGTCGTTTTTAAATGATATTTGTCTGCGTTTGGGTACAGTGCTTATTACCATTTTATATTTTAATAAAGTAATTTCCTTAGATGAATACGTTTATTTTTTTATTGGTCTTTATGCTATAGAATTACTCATCATCATTATTTATATTTTAATGGTAGATAAGATCTCTTTTACGCCTAACAAAGCGCTCTTTCAAAAATACTCCGCCAAACAAATGCTGAGGTTTGGTTTGTTATTATGTTTGGCCTCTTTTGCTTCTATTGCTTTGCGCAAAATAGATGTTATTATTTTAGGCACAACCGATCTTAAGCTTGTGGCTGTATACACCACAGCCATATTCATAGCTTCGTTTATTGAAGTCCCGTTAGGTGCTTTGGAGCGTATCAGTCATACCAAAATAGCCGATAGTTTTGCGAAGAATAACTTAACGGAGATCGAAAAGATCTATAAAGACTCGGTAAAATATTTATTATTAATTGGTGGTTTTTTATTTATTGGCATAAACACCTGCACAAAGTATGTTTACGAAATCGGTAAATTACCCGATTCATATCACGACTGCATTAATGTGGTTTACATAGTTAGTATTGGTGCTTTAATTAATATTTCAACCGGTATTAATTCTGCTATTATGTTTTACTCGAAGCATTATTTATTAGGCACAATTTTACTTGTAATAACACTTGTAATAACCATTTTGCTAAATGTTTTTTTAATTCCCTTATTTGGCATTTACGGCGCGGCTATCGCTTCTGTAGCGGCTACATTAATTTATAACCTTGTTAAATTTGTTTTTATTTACCGCAAATTTAAATTTCAACCATACACCTCAAGATCTTTTTTAATTTTATTAATTATTGTGGTATGTTCTTTTGTAGGATATATTTTCCCCGAGATAAGTAACAATTCATTTGTGAATTTGTTAGTTAAAGGTAGCATTGTAGCCACAATCTATATTGCAGCAATATACCAGCTAAAATTAGCTCCAGAGATATTTAACGCAATAAAATTAAGAGTGTTTAAGAAATAATTTAGTGATCTTCTTCTTCGTCAAAAGTAAAATCGCCGGCATCTTCTTCTTCAGCATTTTCGTCTTCTACATCTGCATCGCCTTCTTCACCTTCAAGGCTGTTAATGTCAGCCTCTTCAACTGCTTCTTCGCCAGTATCAATGGTCTTATAAATTTCTTCGTCTTCTACTTCCAGATCGTTCAATAAACCAGCCATTGCCAGATCAGGGCTAAGTTCTTCTTTAGCCATATTTATTTGTTTGTATTGTTTTGGCGCGGTACCAAAAGTTTTTATACAAACAGGGTAGGTAACTTTAGGACTCTCATCTGCAATTTTTATCATTTCTATCAAAAAATTCCATTGTACAATAGGGTCATACACGTATACAAAACGTTGATGAGGTTGTTCAATGAATTTAGCGATCTTTACTTCTGCCATTAATTTTTTTGGATCAACATTCTTACGAATTTCTTCTTCGTCCAAAGGCAGATCTTCTTTTTTTAAAGTGATCTCCTGACCTTTGCGCCAGTAATCATCACTCACAAAAAATGAAGCAGAGTGTTTGTTATCAAATTTAAAACTATCCTGTATTATGTTATGAAATTGCTCAAATGTTTGAACAGTGCGAATATCAATATCTCTATAGATATCTTCGTTCTCTTCTAAACAAACTCTAAAACGATAAACAGCCATGTATTTTAATTTTTTGTTTTATAAATTTCTGATTTCATAATACCCAATTTATTAAAAAAGTGAGTAAATGAAACACCTAATACACCCATTCCGTATTTTGAACTCCTTGCAAAATTAATAGAGCTTGCTTCCGGAAAATATTTGGTTGGGCAGGTAACTTCTGCAATATCAAATCCTGCATAAAATATTTGAGAGATCATTTGATTATCAAAAACAAAATCATCTGAATTTGCATGATAATTGATCTTTTGAATAACTTCTTTCGAAAAAGCACGGTAACCGGTATGGTATTCTGAAAGTTTTTGATTTATTAATACGTTTTGAGTAAAGGTTAACATACGGTTAAATATGTACTTGTACATTGGCATTCCGCCTTTTAAGGCTCCCTTACCAAGTATCCTTGAGCCAAAAGCCACCGGATAAAGATCGTTTGCAATAAGGTAACTTAAACTATGTATAAGTTTGGGTGTGTATTGATAATCGGGATGTAACATGATCACAATATCAGCGCCTAAATTCATAGCTGTATCATAACATGTTTTTTGATTTCCACCGTAACCTTTATTTTTTTCGTGGGTAATAACATGTTTGATGCCAATGTTTCTGGCCACTTCAGCGGTATTGTCCTTACTACAATCATCCACCAGAACAACATCGTCCACAATATCAAAAGGTATCTCGTCGTATGTTTTTTTTAATGTTAGTGCAGCATTATATGCAGGTAAAACAGCTATTATTTTTTTCCCATTAATCATAAGCAACAAAAATAACAAAGTTTAGTTAATTTATCACCTTAAAAATAACTAAATTAATGTAATTTTAAGCAATTATTGTGTTCTTAAAAAAACTACATACACTAACGCTAAAGTCGTTTTTGCCTCCTTTTGTCATAACACTATTTATAAGTGTGTTCTTGTTTTTTTTGGTAGAAATTGTAATTACGTATTTAGACGAATTTATTGGCAAGGGTTTAAATACTTTTGACCTTATTAAACTATTTACCTATGCCTGGATAGCCATCATTCCCCAGTGCATTCCGCTGGCTGTTCTTTTAGCTTCTATTATGGGTTTTGGCAACCTGGCCGAAAATTACGAGTTGGCCGCTATGAAATCATCAGGTTTATCGCTCTTTAAGATCATTAAACCTGTGTTTGTATTTATAGTTATTTTAGCTGGAATGACGTTTTTGTTCAATAATTTTATTTTGCCTGTTGTGCATTTAAAATTTCAATCGCTTTTGTACGATATCCGTCAAAAAAAACCCACCGTTAACATTAAAGAAGGCATTTTCTATAATAAAATAGATAATTACACGTTAAGGGTAGGCAAAAAATCTGCAAATAAAGATACTTTAAAGGATATTTATATATACGATCACAGCGCACATCAGGGCAATAATGTGCAGATGTATGCTAAAACCGGTAAACTTACTACAACTGCAGATACGAGTGCCCTTGTGTTAATTTTAAGGGACGGTAATCGTTATGAAGAAGTAATAAATCAGAGCGGATCTTCTCCCCACAAAAAACCTCTTGCACAATTAAATTTTAAGCAATTGCAGGTAAATATAGAGTTAGTGGACTTTAAATTAAAACGCACGGATGAAAATCAATTTAAAGGCCATGAAGAAATGATGAATATCTGGCAAATAGATTCTGTTGCTGATTCTACAAAAAGATTATTAACCAAACGCCTTCACGAGCTTGAACGACAATCGGGTATTTTCTTCTATGGAAGAACCTCTACATTTATTACTACAGCACATAACAAAAAAAATGTTTCAATAAAACAGTTTTACGATAGTTTAAGTCCAAACGATCATTTTAGATGTGTTGAGAATGCTTTGAATATTGTTCGCTCCGGATCAAGCTATATTGATTCGGCAGATCAAAATTATAATACCGAAACGGCCTCTATTAACAGCATGAATGTTGAGTGGCATAAAAAAATTGTTGTGTGCTTTGCCTGTATTATTTTGTTTTTTATTGGCGCACCTCTTGGTGCCATTATAAAAAAAGGTGGTTTAGGCCTACCGGTTGTGGTTGCGGTGTTTTTCTTTTTAGCTTATTTTATTTTAACCGAGGCTTATACAAGTCTGGCTTACGAAGGTACTATCCCGGTGTGGCAAGCCATGTGGACTCCCCTGGTTATTTTTTTACCAATAAGTATTTTTTTAACTTACAAAGCCGCAAAAGATTCTGCTATTTTTGATATTACTATTTATTATTTATGGTTTGAGAAACTATTTAAAAGAAAAAAAATTGCTTAAGATACTTCAAATATGTAATAAGGCTCCGTATCCGGCAAACGACGGAAGTAGTATCGCTATTTACAATATGGCACAGGGCCTCATTGATAATGGCGCTAAACTACATTTGTTAACTGTAAATACAAAAAAACATTTTAAGTCTGATAATGAAGTCCCCGCTGATTTTAAACTTAATTCAAATTATACTTCAGTTTATCAAAATACCGATACAGGCGCTGTTGGCGCTTTTTTAAACCTGTTTTCATCACAATCGTATTTTGTTTCACGGTTTTATTTTAAAGAGTTTGAGGATAAATTGATTGAGATCTTAACCAAAAACACATTTGATATAGTTCAGATAGAAGGCGTGTTTATGGCTGTTTATATTGACACCATAAAAAAACACAGTAAGGCAAAAATTGTTTTGCGCGCGCATAACATTGAGAATAAGATCTGGGAGCGCCATTTAAAAAACGCGAAAAAGAGTATTACAAACAGGTACCTGGCGCTTCAAAATAAACGCCTGAAAAAATTCGAACTCGATGTAATAAACAAAGTAGATGCCATTGTGCCTATTACCGATACCGATAAACAACTGTTTGTAGAAATGGGTTTTAAGAAAAGTATGTATACCTGCATTACCGGAGTAAATGTCGACCAGTATCAAACAAAACAAAATATTGCTGTAAAACGAAAAACCGTTTTCTATTTTGGTTCTATGGACTGGATGCCGAACCAGGAGGCTGCCAAATGGTTCCTGGATAATTGCTGGAGTAAAGTAAGTAAGGCGGTGCCCGATGCAAAATTTGTAATCGCAGGTAGGGGTATGCCTCAGAGTTTTTTGCAATTAAATTTACCAAATGTATTGGTATTGGAAAATGTAAAAGATGGAAAAACCTTTTTTGAGCAACATGAAATTATGGTGGTGCCCTTACTTTCAGGAAGCGGTTTACGAATAAAGATCATTGAAGGTATGGCGTATGGCAAACCTATTGTAAGTACAACTATAGGTGCTGAAGGTATTTATTGTGATCCGAAGAACGATCTTATAATAGCTGACGCTCCTGTTTCTTTTAGCGATGCTGTAATAGAATTATTAAATAACGAAAGTAAACGCCTGGCGCTTGAAAAAAACGCATCTGCTTTTGCTTATAAAGAGTTTGATAATAAAAATGTTGTTTCAAAATTGGTAAAGTTTTACAATACCCTATTAAATGCTTAATTTTTTAGTTATACTTTTTTTTATTTCGGTATTTTTAATACTTCAAACCTATTTGCTGTATCCTTTATGGATATTGTTATTTACTTCAAAATCTAAAAACAAACATTTGGTTTATTCTGTAAATGACGAGCTTCCAACAGTTGGAATTTTAATAGCAGCTTATAACGAAGAAAAAATTATTAAAGAAAAAGTGCTCTCAGTTATAAAAACAACTTATCCTTTATCAAAGCTCAGAATTTATGTTGGTTCAGATGCATCTACCGATAATACTGATCAAATAATAAATGAATTAATAAAAGAGCATAAGAATTTGAATTTAATAAACTTTGGTGGTAGAACAGGAAAAGCCAATATTATTAATGCTCTTGCAGAATTAGCTAATGAAGAAATATTTATTCTAACGGATGCCAATGTTATTTTTAAAGAGGATACTATTTTTAATTTAGTGCGTCATTTCAAAGATCAAAAATTTGCACAGGTTTGTGCTAATATCATTAAAGTTTCCAATTCTGATCATGGCATTGCAAAACAAGAAAAATCATACATTGTTTTTGAAAATAAAATAAAATATGGTGAGTATAAACGCTGGAACGTTGTGATGGGAGCAGAGGGTGGATGTTATGCTATTAGAAAAGAATTTTATGCTCCGGTGCCAAAGAATTTTTTTATGGATGATTTTTATATTACCATGAATGTAATTGAAAAGAATAAAAAAATTGTTTTTGATAATGAGGCTATTTGTTATGAGGATGTTCCTACACAGGCAAAAGAAGAATTTAAACGTAAGGTGCGGATCTCTATTGGTAATTTTCAAAATCTTTTTCGTTATAAAAAATTATTATTACCATTTTGGAAAGGATCTGCCTTTGCTTTTTGGTCTCACAAAGTATTACGCTGGTTGACGCCTTTCTTTTTAATTTTATGTTTGGTAAGCGCCGGCCTTCTTTCATTTCATTTTAAAGTGTTTTTAGGATTATTTATTGCGCAGGGACTCTTATTGTTATTTCCTTTATTAGACTCCCTTTCGCCTTTCCGGATCTCATTATTTAAGTTTATAAGTCATTTTTATTTTATGAACCTTGCCCTCCTTAAAGGCTTTTTTATGTTTGCAAAAGGGGTAGAAACAAGTATCTGGCAACCTACAAAACGTAATGTTGAATAAACTGCTTTCCATATTGGCATTTTTTATTTTGCCTTTTTCTTTTTTAGCGCAAACTAAAAAGGTTGTAAAAGAAACACCTAAACAAGTTGCTGTAACAAGTAAAACGCAGACACCCGTTGCTAAAACAATTAATATTAAACATGCCAACAGCTTATCGTTCGATCAGGATAAAAGTAACGCTAAAGTATTAACAGGTAATGTTGTTTGCGAGCATGATGGTGCTATTTTAAATTGCGATTCCGCTTTGATCTATGATGGCGAAAGTAAGATGCAGGCCTCCGGGCATATTGTAATTACTAAAGGGGATAGCATCACGGTTACAGGCGAAAAATTATTTTATGATGGCAAAACAAAAATGGCCACACTTCAAAATTCTGTTACCTGTATTGAAAAAGATATGGTGCTTACCACAAATCTGTTGACCTTTGATGTAGGTAATTCTATTGCCAATTATTATGATGGTGGTAAAATTGTAAATAAAGAAAACACTTTGATAAGTAAGAACGGTCATTATTATTCAGCAACTAAGGATCTTGCTTTTCATTACGATGTTGAATTGACAAATCCTGAATACAAAATGAAGTCTGATACATTACGCTACAATACAATTACCAAAACCGCTTTCTTTCTCGGGCCAAGCATTATTATTAGTAAAACAGATTATATTTATTGCGAGAATGGTTATTATGATACCGATAAAGAGTTAGGACAATTTAGCATTAACGCTTTATTAGTTACAGCGCAGCAAAAATTAACAGGCGACAGTTTGTTCTTCGACAGAAATACAAAAACAGGAAGAGCATTTAGAAATGTACGTCTAATTGATACTTCACAAAAATCCATCATTTTTGGAGGCTATGCAGAATTTAAAGAAAAAAAGTCTGAAGCATTGGTTACTATAAATCCTGTTTACGCACGCATTGTAGATAATGATACCTTATTCATTGCTGCTGACACTTTGTATCATAGAGATCTGGACTCTGTAGATAACTTTTTGAACGCTTATCATCATGTAAAAATATTTAAGAAAGATATGCAAGCCAGGGCCGATTCCGCTTCTCTTAATACAAAAGATTCGTTATTACAATTATTCCGTAATCCCGTGTTATGGAGCAACCGTTCGCAGGCCACCGCAAAATTGATAAAAGTTTACCTTGGAAAAAATACGGTTAATGGGTTTAAATTAGAAAGTAATGCATTTCTTATCCAGCAGGTAGATTCAACTTCATTGGATAAATTCAATCAACTCTCGGGAAGAAGTATTGAAGGGCTCATTAGAAATGATACTATTCGCAAAGTAATTATACTGGGTAATGCAGAAGCATTGTATTACGTGAAAAATAAAAATTCAATTGCCGGTTTAAATAAAACCAAATGTTCAGAAATAAATATGTGGTTTAAAAATGAAGATATTGATAGAGTAACATTAAAGCCCGCAGTTGATGGTGCTATAACTCCAATGAAAGATGTAAATCCGGAAACAACTAAAATAAAGGGATTCAATTGGCAATATGATAAGAGGCCAAAGTCGAGACAAGAGTTACATATTAAAACGAAATAATTAACCACAAAGATCACTATGAAGAACAAAGCTCATTAAGTTTTTTTGTGTCCTTCGCGAAATTTATTTGTGTGCTTAGGGGTTAAATGTTCGTTAATCTTTTAAGAACAAAGCTTTTAATTCTGTAGCATCTTCGGGTTTTAAACGGCCTCCCAATACCAAAGATAATTGTCTTCTTCTTAATGCACTTTCAAAACGTTTTTTCTCAATGTCTGTTTCCGGCACTAATACCGGAACGGGCAGAGGAGAGCCATTTTGATCGATGGCTACAAAGGTTAGAATAGCTTCGTTGCACTTTGTTTTTTCGCCTGTAACAGCGTTTTCAACAAAAACATCTACAAAAACTTCCATACTACTGGTAAATGACCTGCTTACTTTAGCGTCTAATGTTACAATACTATTTTGTTTTATAGGATTATCAAATGATACATGATTTATGGCTGCAGTTACAACTACTCTGCCACAATGTCTTTGTGCAGCTATGGCAGCGGTAATATCCACCCATTGCATTAATTTACCACCAAATAAATTTCCAACATGGTTAGTATCGTTTGGTAAAACAACTTCTGTATTAATAGTGGCAGATTGTGAAGGCGTTTTTGATTTCATCTTTTTGGTTTTGGTGGTAATTAATAAAAATTAACTGGTGTAAAATTAGTCATAATACTTTATTTTTGTATTATGGATATCTCATATATAAAAGCATTGCACATAATTTTTGTAATTACTTGGTTTGCAGCCTTGTTTTACATGGTTAGGTTATTTATCTACGCTACCGATTCGCAAAGCAAAGATGAGGTAGCAAGACCTATTTTAACCCAGCAATTACTCTTAATGCAAAAAAAATTATGGTATATAATCGGTTGGCCGTCTATGGTGGGCACATATGTATTTGGTTGGTGGCTTGTCTTTTCAAACATGAGCTATTATCTTTCTCAGCCATGGATGTGGTTAAAATTAATTGTAGTTGGTTTGTTAACTCTTTATCATTTAGAGTGCCAGCGCATCCTTAATTTACAAAAACAAGGGGTTTTTAAGCATAGTTCTTTCCGTTTACGATTGTTTAACGAATTAGCAACCGTTTTTTTAGTAGCAGTTGTTTTTTTGGTAGTAGTTAAATCTACATCAGGTTTATTATGGGGCATTTTAGGCTTAATTGCTTTCGCCGCTGTTTTAATGTTATGTGTGGCGTTGTATAAGCGCAATAGTGCCAAAGATGCAACGCCAAAAATACCTGAAGATAAAACCGAAGAGCGCAAACCCTGATCGCATTTTTATTTTTCACAATAAAAATGTAAATTTAAGATGTTAGCAAAAACTAACATTAAATATAATGAACTCCATTTGGACCCAAATAATTACCAAAACAACACTTAGCCGTAAAAAAACCAATGGTGAGAATGGTGTTTATTCCGATTATCAATTAGCCAAAGGTTTACGCGAATTCAAAATTATTTCTTTCGCCCTTTTAAAAGACTCCATTTTAATAATAATAGGTATTTTTTCTGCTGCATTCGGTTTTAAAGGCTTTCTTTTAACGAATAATTTTATTGATGGCGGTGCTACAGGGATTTCTTTATTGATCTCTGCGCTTACAACTATTCCCCTTTATTTATTGATCATAGGAATAAATATTCCATTCATCATTCTTGGTTATAAAATTATTGGCAGATCCTTCGCTGTAAAAACGGCATTCGCTATTAGTGGACTTGCATTGTGTGTTGCTACTGTTAGTTTTCCTGATATTACAAAGGACCCTTTATTGGTAGCTGTGTTTGGCGGGTTTTTTCTGGGCGCCGGCATTGGCCTTTCAGTAAGGGGTGGAGCCGTTATTGATGGCACTGAAGTATTAGCTATTTATTTAAGCCGCAAATTTGGCACTACTATTGGCGATGTGATCATTATTATTAATGTATTGATCTTTTCTGCTGCGGCATATTTACTGTCAATGGAAATAGCGCTTTACTCTATGATCACTTACTTAGCTGCTTCTAAAACTCTTGATTTTATTATTGAAGGTATTGAAGAATACACAGGTGTTACAATTATTTCGTCCCATAGCGAACAAATAAGATCAATGATCATAAGTATTATGGGAAGGGGTGTAACAGTTTATAATGGAAAACGCGGCTTTGGAAAATCCGGCGACGCCATGAACATTGATATTATTTATACTGTTATTACCCGACTGGAACTAAATAAATTAAATACCGAAATTGAAAAAATAGATCCGAATGCTTTTGTAGTAATGAGTAGCGTAAAAGATACTAAAGGTGGAATGATCAAAAAACGTCCTTTAAAACATTAAAAGGCATAATATAATGATAGGGGTCATTGTTTGGCACTTATTTTGAAAGTATTTTTGTACTTAATTTTCTTAGTTTTACGGGTAAGAAAGCAAATCCAGAATAATTAATCACTATGGCTGCTAATCATAATTTTACGATTGAACATAAGTTTAACAGTCCGTTCGCAAATATTTACGATGTAGTACTTGATTTTACAAAATTTGGGCATTTTCATCCACACATGAAAACAGTTAAGATCGTTTCTAAAAATAAACCAAATGAAATCGAATATGAGGTTGATGAAGAAGTTTTGTTATATGGATTCATCAGGCTTCGGCCAAATTATAAAGCTACTGTTTTAGAGATTGAAAAGAATAAACATGTAAGATATCTTTCGCAGGTTAAAAAAAATATTTTTCTTACAATTGATTTTACGTTTTCTGAAGACAAGGATACCGGAAACACAAAAATAATAGAGAAGGTGGATGTTAAGGGAAATAAATTTATTGCCACTGTTTTTTTAAGTCTTCTAAAAAAGGCGCACCTTCAAATGTTTCAAAATTTTAATTCAAATTAATACGCTGCTAATACTTTTAAATGATGGAATTTATTGATTATTATAAAATTCTTGAGCTAAATAAAAACGCCACAGAAGCGGAGGTTAAAAAGGCGTATAGAAAATTAGCGCGTAAATATCATCCTGATCTTAATCCAAATGATGTTAATGCAAAGAAAAAATTTCAACAGATCAATGAGGCTAACGAAGTTTTAAGTGATCCTGAAAAAAGAAAAAAATACGATCAGTATGGTGAAGATTGGAAACATGCCGATGATATAAAGAATGCCCAGCGTTCTCAAAATAATGAGGGGCAGCAAAATGGTGGCGGTTTCTCTTCAGGACAATGGAGTGAAGGAGATTACTCCGGTGAAGATTTCTCTGATTTTTTTGGATCGATGTTTGGCGGCCAAAACAAAGGAAGGCGTACGCAGGCAAAGTACCGTGGGCAGGATCTTAATGCCGAATTACAACTAAGCTTAAGGGATGTTTTTACAACACACAAACAAACCCTTACAGTAAATGGAAAAAGTATTCGTATAACAATTCCCGCAGGGGTAGAGAACGGACAGGTAATAAAAATTACGGGACATGGCGGCGAAGGTATGAATGGCGGGCCAAATGGAGACCTTTATATTACATTTTCGATACTTAACAATACCAATTTTAAACGCGAAGGAAGTAATTTATTTTCTGAGGTTGACCTGGATCTCTATATCGCTGTTTTAGGAGGTGATATAACAATTGATACATTTGATGGCAAAGTAAAATTGCCGGTAAAAGCAGAAACACAAAACGCAACTAAGGTAAAATTAAAAGGCAAAGGAT
>JAUXSA010000133.1 GCA_030681615.1 Bacteroidota bacterium | reverse complement strand
CAGAACGCAGTGACTATCCATGTGTTGCAGGGCGAACGTGAAATCTCTTCCGGCAACAAGAGTTTGGGACAATTCAATTTGGCCGACATCCCGCCTGCGCCACGCGGCATGCCGCAAATCGAAGTGACTTTTGATATTGATGCGAACGGTATTTTAAATGTAAGCGCAAAAGATAAAGCAACAGGCAAATCGCACAACATCCGTATTGAAGCTAAGAGTGGTTTAAGCCAGGAAGAGATAGACCGTATGAAACGCGAAGCAGAAGCAAATGCCGATTCAGATAAAAAAGCGAAAGAAGAAGTTGATAAACTGAACGAAGCAGATGCTATGATCTTCCAGACAGAAAAACAATTAAAAGAGTTTGGAGATAAAATTCCTGCTGAGAAAAAAGCACCGATTGAAAATGCTTTAACAGAACTAAAAGCTGCTCACGCATCTAAAGATGTAGAGAAAGTAACTGCGGCTTTAGCAAGTATAAATACCTTGTGGACTGCGGCAAGCGAAGATATGTACAAAGCGCAACAAAACGCAGGTGCAAATGATCAGCAAAACAATGCCGGTCCAAATAACAACGGTGCACAAAACGAAGCAAATAAAAATGGCGGCGAAAATGTAACCGATGTTGATTTTGAAGAAGTGAAGTAAGTTTAATTTTAATATGATTGAAGAGTCCCTTTAGTGAAAGCTAAAGGGATTTTTTTGTTTTAAGTAATTGTTGTACTATATTTATAGTATCAAATGAAAAAGATCCACCCAAGTACCACCCTTGCTGTTGTTCTGAATATCGGCTCCGTTGTTTGCCTGTTTTTAGGTTATGCTTTGCCGGCTTCCATTTTATCTCTTGTAGCATATTTTGCTTCCATTAAAGAGGTTTCAAAATATACCAGCTGGTATCAATTTATTACTGTTTTTGTTTCTGCATTATTAATTGGTGTTTCATTAGATCTTCCATTTGCTCATTTTCCTCTTTTAACCATCGCCTTATTAATTGCAGGTTTTGGTTCTATTTTGCGGATCGTATTTTTTACAACATTTTCTTATACAGGTTATTCATGGTTCGAACCTTTAATGTTTTGCCTGGCTTTTGTAAGTTATTTAATTGGTAATTTAATTTTCCCATATGGTTGGCAGGGTTGGGCTTTTCCTTCTTTAATAATTTTATTTGCCGCAGTTTTAGGTTGGGGAATTTTAAAAGATAAAAAACAATTAAAGATCCATTCGGGCGGTTACCGCGTACAAATTGGTAAACCTGCAAACGAATTTGCTTTGCCCGATCAAAATGGTGAGATCGTTAAGCTCTCTGATTTTAAAGATAAACGCCATTTACTTTTAATATTTGTACGCGGCGACTGGTGTCCGGGTTGCCACATGATGTTACGTACTTACGAAAAAAATAATGATAAATTCCAATCCAAAAATATTTTGGTAATGGCTATTGGTCCCGATCCGGTTGGTGTTAATCGCGGCATGGTAGAAAAACTCGGTCTCGATTTTAAAGTACTGGCCGATGAAGGACAAAGAACGGCCATGGTGTATGGTGTTCAATTAAAAGAGTATGATAACGATTTTGCAGAGAAATACGAAGAAGGTATTCCTTTACCCGCTTCTTTTTTAATTGATAAAAGCGGTGTGGTGCGCTACGTTTCGCGTCCCGATAAAGTAGGGGAGTTCTTAAATCCTTCTTTAATTTTTCCTATCATAGAAGAATTGGATGGAAAACACAAACTATCTAAAGAATCTTCAGAAGAAATGCATTTAAAAGAAACAACTTCTAAAAAAGTATCTACCAACGAAGAAGCAAAGAATTACGAAGAGGCAATTGCTTCCTTAAAAAAACAATTAAGTAATTACGAAAGTATTATTGATCAGGCAAACGATGCTATGATCGTTATTGATATTGTGGATGGAAAGATCCATCAAAGTAATCCAAGTGCTGCAAAATTATTAGAGTATTCAAAAGAAGAATTAGAAAAACTTTCTTTATTTGATCTTCATCCAAAAGAATTTCTTGAAAAAAGTTCGAGTATCGTAGCTGATGTTTGGGAAAAAGGCGGTTTGATTTATAAAGATATTCCGTTTAAAACAAAAACAGGGAATTTAATTCCGGTGGAGTGTTCTGCTAAAGTAGCGCCATTTGCGGGTAGGCCGGCCATTGTTATTTATGCCCGTGATATAACTGAGCGTTTGCGTTTGGAAAAAGAGATCAATGAACAACGCCATCAGATCGATGAAAAAAATAAAGATATTTCGGATAGTATAGAATACTCAAAACGTATTCAACAATCTATTTTTATTGAGAAAGAAAAATTAAAAGAATACGCATCGGATTCTTTTATCTTTTTTAAACCACGCGATGTGGTGAGCGGTGATTTTTATTGGTTCACTAATTATGATATCAAAGAAGATCTTCATTCAACAGACGGTTACCATTATAAAGCAGGAACAAATATTTTGGTGATAGCGGCTGTGGATTGCACCGGACATGGTGTTCCCGGAGCCTTTATGAGTATCATTGGCAATACTTTATTGAATCAAACATTAAATAATCTTACTGTAGATTCTGCAGGACGGGCTTTAGATTATATGAATTCTGAATTAAAGAAAAGTTTAAATAAGAATAGCAACGAAACACCTTTGCGCGATGGTATGGACGTTGCTTTATGTTGTATTGATTTTAAAGGTATGCGTTTAGAATATGCTGGCGCAAATAACCCGGTGTATATTGTAAGAAATAAAGAACTGATAGAATTTAAAGCGGATAAACAACCGATTACAGCATCTATGGATTCGGTAGCAAAGCCGTTCACCAATAAATTATTCGATCTGCAAAAAGGGGATATTATCTATTTATTTACCGATGGTTATGCCGATCAGTTTGGTGGTACTAATATTGAGAATGGCGGAAAGAAATTTTTATACAAACGCTTTAAAGAAACCCTGATCAATATGCACGGCCAATCTATGGAAGAACAAAAAGCCACTTTATATAATACATTCGAAAAATGGCGTGGTCCTCTGGCACAGGTTGATGATGTGCTCGTAATTGGAATTAAAGTTTAAACCGCTTGGCTAAAAAACTCCCTTTTGGTAAACAGGTTGCTTATGCTTTTGGCATGATGGGTTGGAGCATTATGATCAATTTGATAAGTGTTATTCTCGTTTATTTATACATTCCACCAACTAGTAGCGGCCTTCCAAATTTAATTACACAGGTTGCTATTTTTGGCATCTTTAATGTTATTGCAATTGTTACTGCCAGTGGTAGACTGGTAGATGCTGTGTACGATCCTTTCATCGCGCAGTTCAGCGATCAAAGCAAAAATCCTAAAGGACGCAGAATCCCATTAATGAAACTGGCCATCATACCATCTCTTATTTTTTGTTGCCTTGTTTTTTATCCTTTGCGTGAAGAAGAATGTACATTAAATATTGTTTGGTTAGTTTTTATGTTGATAGGATTTTACGTTTCTTCAACCACCTACATCATTCCTTATAATGCTTTGCTTCCGGAACTAGCACCTGGTTCGGAAGACAAAGTACGTTTGGCAACCTGGCAATCTGTGGGTTATGTGTTTGGTATTGGCATTGCATCTAATGCTTTTAATTTGACGGATGTTCTGCAAAATTCTGTAGGCATTGCTTCACGCATCTCGGCCTTACAATTAACTATTATTTTAATGGCAGCACTGGCAGCGGTTTTTATGCTGGTAACAGTTTTAGCCATTGATGAAAAAAAATATTGCCACAGCAAACCAAGTGCCGTGCCAATGAGAAAAGCGTTACGACAAACGCTTACCAATAAAAATTTCCAGTTATTTATTGTGGCGGATTTCTCTTATTTTATTGCGGTAACAATTATCACTTCCGGTTTAATGTATTTTGTAACTGTATTATTACAACTCCCTGAAACGATTGGTAACAAACTCATGATCATGATGGTGCTTGTATCTTTTATCTTTTACCCTGTAATAAATTATCTCGCAAAAAAAATTGGCAAAAAAATAATTGTTGTTTTTTCGCTGGTACTATTATCAACAATTTTTTTAGGGATCTATTTTTTAGGGAAGTCCGAAATTGATCCTTTAGTACAGATCTATTCATTGATCGCTTTTGCGGCTATTCCTTTGGCATCCTTAAATATTTTGCCTAATGCAATTCTTGCCGAGATCATTGAAAAAGATACAGAAGAAACCAACGAAAATAAAGAAGCTATTTATTTTGCCGTACGTTACTTTTTTGTGAAGATCGCGCAAACCTTTGGTATTGCTTTATTTGCCATGTTTTTAATTTACGGTAAAGATATTGGAAATGATTTTGGTATTCGCCTCAATGGAATTTTAGGTTTTGTGCTTTGCTTTTTAGCAGCAATTATTTTTACAAGGTTTAAAGAGAAACAATAATGGAAAATGTAAGAGGTAAAACGGAAAAGGTAATCCATCTTCCTTTTTCCATATTACATTTTACCTATTTGTATTATTCGGTCTGGTATAAACCAACTGCATTACATTAATATTTCTCATAGCAAAGGCTGCTTCGCAGTAACATAAATAATAATTCCATTTACGGATAAAATAATCGTCAAAATCTAAGGCTTTAACTTTATCAATATTTTTATTGAATTCATGGTGCCAGATCTTTAAAGTGTGCGCGTAATCTAAACCAATATCTTTAAGGTCTACCAGGGTAAGGTCGCAGGATTCGTTAACAGACATGTTTATAGCCGCTACCGAAGGCAATAAAGAACCAGGGAAAATATGTTTCTGTATCCAGTCAACCCCATTCTTTAAACTCTCAAAGCGTGAGTCAGGACAAGTAATAACCTGTATTGCAAAAATGCCATCCTTCTTTAAAAGATCGCTGCATTTTTTAAAATAAGTATTGTAAAATTCTGCACCAACAGCCTCCAACATTTCAATAGAAACGATCTTGTCAAATTTACCTTCCAATAAACGGTAATCTTTTAAAACAACTGTAATTTTATCGGTTAGGTTCTCTTTTTCAACGCGTTCTTTTGCTAATTTGTATTGCTCTTCAGAAATAGTTACTGTTGTAACTTTGCAGTTATAGTTTTGTGCAATATAAATAGCATTGCCGCCCCAGCCGCTACCAATTTCTAACACATGATCGCTCGCTTTTAAATTTAGTTGTTTGCATAAACGATCATATTTGGCTAATTGTGCTTCTTTTAAGGTCATGCCTTCTTTTTTAAAATAGGCAGAGGAGTAGGTCATGGTCTCATCTAAAAAAAGAGCAAAAAATTCGTTGTTGAGGTCATAATGTGCCGATATGTTCTTTCTTGAACCGTTAAGACTATTGCTTCTTTTTAAATGATACAATTTGTTGGCGATTTTAAAAAGATTTAGTGCAAGGCTTTTTGTTGAGCTTCCTGATGCTGTTGGAGCATTATCAACGTTAAGCAGGAACCATTTTATAACATTGGTAATGTTATCTGTATTCCATTCTCCATCAGTATATGATTCGCCAAAACCAATATCACCGTACAATACACAACGCTTAAAAAAAATGGGATCATTAATTTCAATATTTGCTTCAATATTGCTTCCGCCATTACCGATCTTAACTAACTGGCCGCTTGGCAAAGTTATGTTAAGGGTCCCCAATTGCATTTTAGAAAGCAGATCTAAGATCACTTTCTCATAAAAGCCCTGTTTTGTTGCTATGGTGGTTACTGTTGCCATTTATCTTAATCACGAATTTAAGAATATTACACTAAAAATAGACGAATTTTTTGTCTAATCCTTACATTTTTAATCGTTTTTATACTTACGAAAAACATCCTTTTGCAGATGTTGATTTTCGCCTTTTTTGTGATATGGGATCTTTTTTCTCCAGAGTTTAAGGGCATTCCAATGAATTAAAGTAATTATTTTGAGGGTAATAAAGGGAAAGCGGATACTGTACCAAAATAAATTCCCATTATTTATTGGCTTTTTGATCCCAGTTAAAGTACTTATAAAAATACGTTCATCATCTTTATATGTATCTATTTTATTGTTTAATTTTTCGGATGGAATTACCAGGTTAAAATCAAAATTGGCATCATGGTCTATAAAAGGAGAAACATAAAAGTACTTCGAGGTATTTAAATGAAATGTATTACCAGTTAAGTTTTCCTTATTCAAAAGATAGGGCTTCATTTCTCCAAAGGTATTTCCAACTTCGGCAATACAACAAATTGCCTGATCTTTTTCGTCAAAACAATAGTAAAACGAAACAGGATTAAAATTGTAACCCAACACATTTAAATTGGTAAGCAACATTATTTTTGTTGGAGTAGGCGTAACATTATTCTTTTGCAAATAGTTTAAAATATGTTGTTTTGTAGTTTTACTTCTATCCGGCTTCTCTATTGGTAATTGCAAATGCTCATTATCCCTGAAGCTAAAAAAATTAAATCTATTATGGCTAAAAAGCAAGAGCTTCTTTTTTAATTGTTCTATTTCATCAAGATCAATATAAAACATAAACACATTGTAATGAAACCTGTGAGAAACTGGCTTCATACGGTTGTGCATGACGGTGGCTTTATATAAACAACTATTCACTTCGAATTACGAATAAAATACGAATTTACGAATCAATACCCTATTTTCAGGAATTATCCTTGTTCAATATTAACAAGTCGTTTACTAATAATGCCTTTTGATGAAAAGTTTATAAGAAGTGCTAATTGTAGCTTACTCGATAACAGATATTGATTTACCTGATCGATATTAGATTTTGAAAAATGAGCGTTCTTTTTTAATTCAATGATGATCTTTTCTTCTACCAAAAAGTCCAGATATAATTTTCCAACTAACTCACCCTGGAATTTTAATGGCGCGTAGAATTGTTCTTTATAAGTCAACCCTGTGTTCTTGAGTGCAATTGCCATAGCTTTTTGATAATATTTTTCTGCATGACCAAAACCTAATTCATTAAAAACTTCAAAAGCACAACCAATTATTTTATAGCTTAATTCAGGATAAACCAGATCGTTTCTTTTAAGAGTGCTTTCCATAATACTAAGATAATGGTTTAAATATATTCCTTGTTGCTACGATTCGTAGATTAATTCGTGTTTCGTAATAGGCGGCTGGATTCGTACATTCGTATTAATTAGTAATTAGTAGCTTCTTACAAAGTTCTACCGCACTGGCATAAGCATCTTCATGAAAGCCATATTTAAAATAACTTCCACAATAATATAATGGGCCTTTTTCATTTAATGTTTGTAATTCTTTTTGTGCGTTTATAGCTGCTATATCAAACAACGGATGCTCGTAATCTATTTCTTTTAAGATTCTAGATTTATTCACAGTTCCGGGAATAGCATTTATAGAAACAAAATAATTTTTCTTTTTAGAAACACCTTGCAAACTGTTCATCCAATAAATAGTAGTTGGGATCTGTTTACCGTTACGTTCTTCTATCCTGTAATTCCAGCTGCTCCAGGTTTTTTTGTTTTTGGGCATGGTTGCTTCATCTGTATGAACCGTTGCGATGTTTTTTTGATATTTAAACAGACTCAATAATCTTTTTTCTTCTACGGTTGGTTGGTCTAATATTTTTAAAGTTTCATCGGCGTGTGAGGCAAAAATAACTTTATCAAATTCTTTTGATGTACCATCTTTTAAATGAATAGTGGCTTTGCCATTTGTATTACGACTAACTTTTACGCCAGCATTATTTATATGTATCCGATCTTTAAACGGTTTAATTAAGAGCTCGCGATAGGCCTGGCTCCCATTTTCTAAAGTATACCATTGGTGTTGTGTATTCAATCCCAAAAAACCATGGTTCTTAAAAAATCGAATAAGTGCAACAGCAGGAAAATCCAACATCTTATCCATTGGTGTGCTCCAAACGGCAGAACTCATTGGAACTAAATATTTCCAAAGCATCTCTTCGCTGAAATTAAATTCTTTAATGTATTGTGCTAAAGAATGATTCTCATATCTTGGATCATCTAAAATTTCTACGCTTATTTTATTAAAGCGTGTTATCTCCATTAGCATTTTAATGTAGCCAATATTAAAGATGTTTTTACGTTGAGCGAATAAACCATTTAGTCCTGAGCCACAATATTCAAGACCACTTGCCGTGTGTTGCACACTAAACGACATATCTGTTTTTTTGATAGGCGCCTTTATTTCGTCAAATAATTTGCAAAGGTTTGGGTAGGTTTCAAAATTAAATACCATAAAACCTGTGTCCATAAAAACTTTATTGCCATCCTCATCTGTAGAAAATGTATTGGTGTGCCCACCAATATAATTGTTCTGTTCAAACAAAGTTATATCGTATTTTTTTTGAAGCAAATGCCCGCAACCCATGCCTGCAATTCCTGTTCCTATGATAGCTAATGTTTGCATTAATGTGTTACTGAGTTTAAAAAACGTTCAATTGCAAAAGTTGTTATTTGGCCGCTTGGCCCGTTAATATTATAGTCGCAGCCATGTGTGGCCCAGGGTAAATTTAAGAAGTAATGTTGAACATTGTTCTCCTCTAATTTTTTATCCAGGCGTTCACTATGTCCATATGCTACCATGGCATCATGCACGCCATGAATAATTAACGTTGGAGTTGAATTTTTGTTTACATGATCTATTGCACCTGCTTCATGATATTTTTGCGGGACTTCATCTATAAGGCCCCCTAAATAATCTGTAAAAACTTTATCTGTGTTTAATACCAATTTATTACTTTTTATTCTTGCGCCCCAAACCATATCGGCAGGAGCGTAAAACGAAATTACACCTCTAATATTTGGTAAGTTGTAAGTATAAGCGGCACACAAAGCAATTTGCCCACCTGCCGAACGGCCAAGTAAAACAAAGTTGGATGTATCGATCTTTAATTTCTCGGAATTTGTAGTAAGATATTTTATTACATCTCTAACGTCTTCTACTGGTGCGGGCGACTTATATTTGGGCGCCAAGCGGTAATTGATAGCTGCCACATGATAACCTTTGTTGGCTAAATAACTGTTTAGGTCCGGTAGTTGTTTACTGTCACCCTCTGCCCATGAGCCGCCATGTACAACAATTACACAAGGAGATACGGAATTTGTCTTTGAAGGATAAAAATCGATATTCAGTTCTCTTTCAGGTAATTTTTTATAAGCAAAAATTTGCGGCGCAATTTCTTTAGGATTAATACCGCTAAACATTTTTATAAAAGAGTAGGGCTGTTGCAGATGTTGTTCATTCTCTTTAAAGGGGAATTTTTTTTTGAGATCTTCTTCTAAATTATTCCCACGCACATAAACCTGGATAAGTGGAAGAATATAAATTAAAGTAGTAATACTACTGAGAGTTACAACTACCGTCTTGTATTTATTGGCTTTTAAACAAACAAAGAAAAATAACAACGATGCAAGGATAAAGATGTAAGGAAATTCGGTGATTGCAACTGATACCCGCCAAAAAAAATTAGTAGGCGCTTTAAAGAACACCATTAAAGATAAAAGAAAAAGAAGACCTGTAACAATTAAACGCCACATAGTTTTATTTTTTGGTAAATAAATAGTGACTCACTATCCATTCTTCGCCATTGTTATAGTTCCATAATTCGGCGCAGGCCATATAAAATATGCGCCAGTACACCCACCATTTTACAGCATTTTCTTTACCGTAGGTTTGCTCGAACAAAGGAATTATTTCAGTTTTATGCTTATCCATATTTTGAAGCCAGGCTTCAGAGGTCTTGCTATAATGGGTGCCACTCAGGTGCCAGTGTTTCTCAATGCTTAAATGTTCGTTAAAATAAAGTAACAGATCATCGCTTGGCATAATACCACCGGTAAAAAAATATTTACTCATCCAATCGCTTTCGTCTTTTACTTCAAATTTATATGCATACTCTTTATGTGTAAAAATATGAACGAACAACTTTCCTTCGGGTTTTAAAAGCGTAGCCACTTTATGCATTAATTTTTGGTAATTACGCATGTGCTCAAACATCTCCACAGAAACAACACGATCAAAGGTTTTATCTAAAACAAAATCGTTAATATTTATGGTAATTACAGTAAGATTATAAATGCTTCTTTGTTTTGCCTGTTCGTCGATATAAATTTTTTGCGTACGCGAGTTAGATACAACCGTAAAATTACTTTTCGGAAATTTTGCTGCCATAAATAACGAAAGTGAGCCCCAGCCACAACCTAGTTCCAATACATCCTGTCCATCCTTTAATTCTGCTCGTTGACAGGTTAATTCCAACATGTCTTTTTCGGAAGTATTGATATCAGTAACGCCTTCTTTCCAATAACCGCTGCTGTACTTTAAATGTTTTCCTAAACAATATTGGTAGAATTGAGTTGGAACTTCGTAATGCTGTTCGTTTGCTTCTTGTGTATTAACTGCAATAGGTGAGGCCTTTAATTCGGCTATTAATTGCATTAAGTGCGCTTGTTGCGCTTCGGTATTTCCTTTATTCTCATCCTGTAAACGCTGTGTTAATAGTTTGCGAATACCAATTCGAATGAGAGAGTCGGGAAGTTTATCCTTTTCTAGTAATTTATCGTAAAACATATTTTACTTTTTTTTGAACCAGGGTACAAAAACACTTGTTGTGCGCTGATACTCTTTGTATGCGGCACCACGACTGCGAACTGCTTGTTCTTCGGTCATAGGAATGCCCGTTACTTTAAATAACAGATAACCAATAGACAATGGGCAAATCGCAGAGATCCAACCGTATGGGCTTGGTAATGCGAAAATTAAAACAGAGATCCATAAAGAAAATTGAAAAAAATAATTTGGGTGACGTGAATAATTCCACAGACCAAATTCACATACTTTTCCTTTTACAGTATTATGTTTTTTAAAGTATTGTAGTTGCCAGTCAGAAATACCTTCGCCAATAATACATAAGAACCATAAGCCCGCGCCAATGTATTCGATGATGGATATTTCCGGATTTGGATTAAGAGCGATAATGAAAAAAGGTATGGCTAACATCACATTTGAAAATGCCTGCATCTGGAAGAAGAAAAAAAATTTCGTATCATTCCATTCTAAACGTAATTGTTTGTACCGACCTTCTTCTTCTTTAATGTGACCGCCCACACGTATTAATAAATAGATGCCTAAACGTAAACTCCATAAACCCGCCAGCGCACAAACTAAATTCTTTCTTTGAGGATCGCCATCCGCTAAATACCAGATAATACCTGCAATAACAGTAAAGTTAAATGCCCAAAAAATATCTACGATACCATTGTTCTTGATCTTTAAGGCCCAGAACCAAATAATGACCATTATAACGGCTACTACTGCCCAGGAAATTAACGGAATTGAAAGGTAATTGCTCATAAAATGTATGTTTAATAAAATAATTGTTTTTAAATATACGAGTTACGTGGGTTAATAGTTTTATAGCCTATTTCTCTGCGTAATAAATGGCGGCAACCCCAAAACTTAAACTTTTAAAATTGGTGTTTTTATATTTTAGTTTATTTAAAATTGTAATAAAATTTTCATTATTTGGAAATGCTTTTACACTTTCAGTTAAATAAGTATAAGCCCGATTATCTTTTGAGAATATTTTCCCAATGGCCGGAGTAATATAGGAGAAATAAAAATTATAAAGTCCTTTAATGAACCAATTCCGGGGATAAGAAAATTCAAGTATCACTAGCTGTCCGTTCGGTTTTAAAACCCGGTATAAATTCTCTAAACCCTTTTCTAAATTTTGAAAATTACGTACGCCAAAACCAACTACAATAGCATCAAACATATTATCGGGAAAATCCACAGTTTCAGCATTCCCGTTCTCAAGTGTGATCAAATTTTCTAACTTTAATTTTTTGATCTTTTCTCTTCCAAATTGCATCATGCCATCGCTTATATCAATACCAATTATTTTTGTTGGATCTAATTTGGCACATTCAATAGCAAAATCGCCGGTACCGGTGGCAACGTCTAATATTATTTTTGGTTGTTTTGTTTTTAAAAGGTTTACGCATTTTTTGCGCCAACCTTTGTGAGTGCCCATCGATAATAAACCATTTAAAAAATCGTAACGATTGGCAATGTTATCAAACATTTGCGCAACCTGTTCTTTTTTAGGGTTATTGTTCTTATAGGGAGTAACATTATCGTGCAGCATTGTCTTGGTTTTCAGAAAGCTTCTAACTCTGAGTTTAAATTATTTTACAATATCGAGTTTTAAAGCCTCTTCAAAAAGTTGAGATTTATCAATGGGAATAACACCAACCTGCTCACATACAAGTCCGCCAGCAAGATTTGCTAAAGCGGCCGTTACAATATCATGGCATTCCAATGCTCTGCATAATGCGGCAACGCTTATAACCGTATCACCGGCACCACTTACATCGGCAATACTTCTAACATGCGCGGTCAAATGTTCTTTTACTTTGCGTGAATTGGTTATTATTCCTTTATCTGCAAGGGTAACTAAAATAGTTTCCATTTTTTGTTTTACCCTAAAGCTGCTTACAGCGCGTTGTAGTTCGTTGATGTGATCGCCGCTCACATCCATTTTAATTCCTTCACGAAGTTCTTTTAAATTTGGTTTAAATAAACTTACGCCTTTATATGTATTGAAGTTTTTCTTTTTTGGATCAACGCAGGTTGGAATATTCTTGCTTTTTGCAAGCTCAACCACTTTACTTACGAGTTTAGATGTAATTAAACCTTTGTTATAATCCTCAAAAATTATTACGTCAATTTTATCGTGGTTAATAATGTATGAAATAAGCGTTAATAATTGTTGTACATCCGATGGATCGATGTCTTCTTCAACTTCTTCATCTACTCTTAATAGTTGCGCATTGTTACCAATTACGCGTGTCTTAACTGTAGTGATCCTGTCACGTAATTTTAAAATACCTTTCTGACTTAGTTTTTGCGCTCTTAAAAGATCTAAAAATGCTAAGCCTTCATAGTCAACACCAACTACCGAACATAAAATCGGATTTGCACCTAAAGCCTGTATGTTTAGTGCAACATTTGCTGCACCACCCAACCTTCTTTCTTTTTTGCTAACAGCTACAATTGGTACTGGAGCTTCTGGCGAAATACGGTTTACTTTCCCCCACAAATAACTATCTATCATAACGTCGCCAATAACTAGCACGTTTAAGTTATTGAAGGACTTGAAAATTTCGCGGACGTGTTCTTTTTTTATAGAAAATTTCTTCATTTCAAAATTATTGAAGTTTTGCTAAAGCTTCTTTCATTCTTTTTAAAGCTTCTTTTAAGTTCTCTTCGCTGGTGGCATAAGAAAAGCGAATATAAATATCATCACCAAAGGCAGCACCGGGCACAAGTGCCAAATGACCTTCATCCAACAAATAAAGAGAAAGATCGGTAGCATTATTGATTACGTGATCTTTGTACTTTTTTCCAAAATAATAAGTTACTTCAGGATAAACATAAAAGGCACCCTGCGGAACGTTAGTCTTTAATCCCGGTATCTCTTTCATTAAACTTAATACAAGGTCGCGGCGTTTTAAGAAAGCATCGCGCATTGGTTTTATATAAGTGTCATAATCCAGTTCCATTGCCTTGTGCATAGCTTTTTGTGTAATGCTGCAAGTGGCAGATGTAAATTGACCCTGCATTTTATCACAAGCTTGTGCTATCCATTTTGGTGCAGCCATAATTCCTCCGCGCCAGCCTGTCATAGCAAAACCTTTTGAAACACCATTAATAGTAATAACGCGCTCTTTTATAAAATCAAATTGGGCAAAACTTTCATGGCCACCAACAAAATTAATATGTTCGTAGATCTCGTCGCTGAGAATATATAACTCTTCGTGTTTTGCAACAACTTCTGCCAAAGCTTTTAATTCTGCTTTGGTATACACACTGCCAGTTGGGTTGCAGGGTGTACTTAACATGATCAATCTTGATTTAGGTGTAATGGCTTTTTCTAATTGTGCTGACGTTATTTTAAAATCTGCATCAATTTTTGTATCAACAATTACCGGGGTTCCTTCCGCCAATTTTAATATTTCCAAATAGCTTACCCAAAAAGGTGCCGGTACAATTACTTCGTCGCCTGGATTAATTAAACACAATACAGCATTTGCAATACTTTGTTTTGCGCCGGTTGAAACTACAATTTGATCGGGTGTATAAACAAGGTTATTATCACGTTTAAATTTTCCGCAAATTGCTTCTCTTAATTCGAGATAGCCTGATACATGTGTATAATAACTAAAATTTTCATCTATAGCTTTTTTTGCAGTATCCTTAATAATTTGTGGAGTAGAAAAGTCGGGTTCGCCTAAACTTAAACTAATAATATCAATTCCGGCTGCTTTTAATTCGCGACTTTTTCGCGCCATCGCAATTGTTTGCGATTCGGATATTTTATTTACTCTGTTTGATAAGTGTGTCATATCTGTTACAAGCACTAAATTTAATAACAATTTTAATGAGAATGTAAGTTAAATATAAGATTTTACTTTTTCTTACCGAAATGTTTCTTAAACGGGTAAAAGAACTGCCCGATGAATGTATTGGGTACTTCTTTACCGCCTTCAACGCCCAAAATTGGCTGTTTGCCTTTTGGTAAATAAAAATGCCCAAACATAAGATCCCAAATATTAAGGATAGAGGCAAAATTTACACCGTATTTTTTGTCAATGTTTTTGGCATGGTGCCAGGCATGGGTTTCGGGGGTATTAAAAATATAATTTAACCAACCCCACCTTACTTTTATATTGGTGTGCGTAAAAAAACCCCAAACATTTTGAACCGTTATTTGAAAAAGGAAATAATCTACAGCAGAATAACCTATTAAGGCAAACGGGATATAGATCAGGGGTTTAAACACCAGCATTTCAACCCAGTGAAAATGGCGGGTTGAAGCTGCGCCGAGCTCTTCCTGGGCATGATGGATCTTGTGAAATTCCCAGAAAAAATTGGAACGGTGTAAAAAAATATGAGCTACATATTCGCAAAAATCCTGCAAAATGAACATGATAAGGATCTGTAAAAGCGGATTGAGGTGTGTGATATCTGTAACTTTTAAACTATGAATATCGAATAGAAGTAAAAATTTTAAAAGCACAAATTCGGTAACTGCGCATAATGCAAAAAAGCCCAATACGTTTAAAAGCAAGTCGTTAAATAAAACATAAAATGTATCCTGCCAAAAATATTTGCGTGACATAACACCATGTTTGCGTTGCTTTGGAAGCACTACTTCAAGAAAAAAGCAAAACAAGTAGGCTAGCAGAACCGCATAATATACATTTTTAAGTGCTGGATGTTTTAAGCTATCTTTTGTGTAATTCCAAAACTGTGTGTTTTGAGATGAAAATTCATGAGCTATTTCTGAGAAGAATGACATGGGATAATTACCCGCAATTTACTTAAATACTCAAAATATCCCAAATCAATTTAAACCGTCTTTTTGCCAAGAATAATAAGGTCGCGCATAATTCCGTCCATATTAGCAATAGCGGGTAAGTGTGCCCATTTTTGGAAACCGAATTGGTAAAATAGTTTTAAACTCGGTTCGTTATGACCAAAAATAAAACCTAAAAGCGAGTGGATCTTTAGAGATGGAGAAACATCAATTGCTTTTTGTAAACAGAGTTTACCTAAACCTTTTCCTCTTGCTTTTTCTTCTAAATAAATGCTTACTTCAACAGTGCCATCATATGCAGGGCGGCCGTAAAACGAATTAAAACTCATCCAACCGGAGTATTCATTGTCCATTATTACTAACCAAAGTGGCCTGCGCTCCGGAGAATGTGCATTGAACCAGTCTAATTTACTTTCGTTGCTAACCGGCTCAAGATCTGCAGTAACCAATCGCGAAGCAACTGTTGAATTATATGTTGCTACGATCTTTGGAAGATCGTTAATAGTTGCATGTATAAATTCAACCTGCATTAGTATAATAAATTGTGGTATGGATAACGCTTAATATGCATTTCTTTTACGAGGTCGTAAACCGTTTTCTTTAGCTCCTCAATGTTCTCTTTGGTTTGCGCACTAATAAATAAACACGGGTTATTAAGGCTTTTCATCCAGGTATTTTTAATATCTTCTAATGATAAATTTTCGCGCGTTGTTGGTGTAAGATCATCATCATCTTTTTTTGTATAGGTAAAAGCGTCGATCTTATTGAACACCAAAATAACAGGTTTATCACCTGCACCAATGTCCTGCAGGGTTTGTTTTACAACATTTAAATGGTCTTCAAAATTTTTGTGCGAGATATCTACTACATGAATAAGAAGATCGGCTTCGCGCACTTCATCTAAAGTAGATTTAAAACTTTCAACTAATTCTGTAGGCAATTTTCGTATAAATCCAACGGTATCGCTTAATAGAAAAAAAACATTGTCAATGGTCACTTTTCTAACCGTAGTATCAAGCGTGGCAAATAATTTATTTTCGGCAAAAACAGTGCTTTTGCTTAATAAATTCATAATGGTGCTTTTGCCCACATTTGTATAACCAACCAAAGCCACACGAATTAACTCGCCGCGGTTCTTACGCTGGGTGGCCATTTGTTTATCTATTTCTTTTAATCTTTCTTTTAATAAGGCAATTTTATCCCTTACTATCCTTCTATCTGTTTCAATTTCTTTTTCACCAGCTCCGCCACGGGTTCCGGTTCCACCACGTTGTCGCTCTAAGTGGGTCCACATACCGGTTAAGCGTGGAAGCATGTATTGGTATTGCGCTAATTGTACTTGCGTTTTTGCGTGCGCAGTTTGTGCGCGTTGTTCGAAGATTTCAAGAATTAAAGTAGTACGGTCTAATATTTTTTTACCAAATTCTTTTTCCAGGTTACGTTGTTGCGAAGGCGAAAGCTCGTCGTCAAAGATCACAACGTCTATTTTATTTTCGAGAACATAATTTTTAATTTCACTTACCTTTCCTTTGCCAATAAAAGTAGCTTTATCTGGTTTCTCTAATTTTTGCGTAAATGTTTTTTTGGTCTCAAGGCCATAGGTCTCGGCTAAAAAGGCAAGTTCATCTAAGTATTCTTTTGCAAGTCCGTCGTCCTGTAACTTATTTATAACACCCATTAAAACACAGGTGTGCGTTGGTATTGCTGTGGAGTTGGTTTCTTTCATTAATTTTTTAGTGCCCTTTTATTTGATCGTTAACATAAGCGGCAATTGCTGTTGCTTGCTCTGCGTTAACTTGTGCGGCAGGCATAGCGCCTTTGCCATGAATAATTATTTCTTTAATAGCAGCAAGATCCATTACAGAAGTTGTAAGGTCTTTAGCGCCTGACATGCCCAGTTTTCCATCGGCACCATGACACAATGTACAATTGGCTTCGTATAAAGCTTTACCATCATTAGCTGCAAGTGGTGTAGTGGTATCCATCTCTTTTGCAATTCCTTTCTTTTTATGATAAACCTCGCCCAGGCCAAAGCTACCAGTGATCATTAATAAACTTAAAGCCGCAAGCATTTTATTGGATCTTCTAAAACCAATAACCGCAATAGGTATAGAGGCAAATATCATTACCAGTTTTATCCATAATAAATAATCATATTTACCGCCGTATGGTATCTGTGTCATTAAGTAAATACCAGTAAGTAAGAACAAAAAACTGATGATGATCTCAAAAAGTTTTGTCTTTTTCGAGAACGTTTTAAGGAGGTCTGTTTTGTTGCTTAACAGGAGTACAGTTTTAATAACATAAAGCAATAAAAAAAGACTGACTACTAAATAATGGGTGTGTAAAAAACCTTTATACATAATATGGATATTTACCGTAAAAATAGCAATAAAAGGCAGAATAAAATGCAAATAAGAGTTAGTAATTTTGGTAAATCTGTTTAAATTTGAGGGTTTATGAATTGAAAGGCTATTAGGTAGAAAGATCATAAATAACTATTAATAAATTATCCCGTTAATGAAAAGAATAAGCGCACTACTTTTAGTATTAAATTTTTTAAATTGTAATTTTTTCGGGCAATCTACTTTTCCCACAAATGGCGCCCCATTTAATACACACAGCATTTATGCTTTTGTGAACGCTACCATTTACATTGATTTTGAAACCGTTATTAAAAAGGGAACTCTTTTAATACAGGATGGTAAAATTATAAATGCAGCTGAAAAATTAGAGGTGCCAAAAAATGCTATTGTTTATGATCTGAATGGAAAATTCATTTACCCTTCATTTATTGATCTTTATTCGGATTATGGTCTTCAGGAAACAAAACCTGTTAATACCGGCGGCCATCATCGTCCTGCCGGTTCGCCTCAAATGGAGAGTAACATGAAGGGCGCTTATGGCTGGAACCAGGCCATAAAAGCAGATATTGAAAGCTATAAATTTTTTGTTTTAAATAAAGATAAAGCCGAGGAGTTAAAGAAAATTGGTTTTGGCGCTGTTGTCTCTTGTCCTAAGGATGGAATTGTAAGAGGATCTGGTGTATTTGTGAATTTAAATAATAAGAACGAGAACGAAAGCATTATTATGGATAAAGCCGCCGGCTTTTATTCTTTATCAAAAGGTACTTCTACCCAGGATTACCCAAGTTCTTTAACAGGTTGCATTGCATTATTACGACAAACTTATTACGATGCATTGTGGTATGGACAAAATAAAAATAAAACAGAGTATAATATTTCTTTAGAAGCATTTAATAAACTAAAAGAGCTGCCATGTATTCTTGAAGCCAATGATAAGTATAACGCATTAAGGGCAGCTAAAATTGGTAATGAGTTTGGTGTAAAATATATTATCAAAGCGGGAGGAAATGAATACCAAAGGATAAACGATATTCAGAATACACAATTAAAATATATTGTGCCTTTAAATTTTCCAATTGCGTATGACGTAGAAGATCCTTTTGATGCAGAAGCGGTTTCGTTGGCGGATCTTAAACATTGGGAATTAGCGCCTACAAATCCAGCGGCTTTTGAAAAATCTTTTATTCAGTTTTGTTTAACTTCTGCTGATCTTAAAGAGAAAAGCCAGTTCTTAAATAACCTCAGAAAAGCTGTGAAATATGGGCTTTCTGAAAAAACTGCTTTAAAAGCTTTAACCATAAATCCTGCAACGTTTATAAATGTGCAGGATAAAGTTGGCGCGTTAAAAAAAGGGTTACTCGCTAATTTTTTTATTAGTAACAGATCAATTTTTGATAATGAAGCGAGTATTATGCAAACATGGGTTGCGGGTGAGCCAACTGTTTTTTCAGATATAAATGCGCCTGATATACGTGGAAATTATGTTTTAAGTACGCCTGATAAAAATTTTAAAGTTAAATTCTCAGGCGACGTTTATATGCCACAGGCAAAGATCACTATTGATACAACAAAGAAAAATTTAAACTATTCATTTTCAAATAACTTTATTTCTTTTAGCTTTTCTTATGATTCTACCAAATCAATTCGTGGCAGTGGAAATTATAATTTAGAAAATAAATTTTTTGAAGGTAAAGCACAATCTGCTAATGGCGATTGGTTTGATTTTAAATTGACATTTGAATCAGCTGTAGATACAACCACCAAACCAAAACCTATCGATAAAAAAATAGAATTGGGAAAGGTCATTTATCCGTTTAATGCTTTTGGAGAGCCTTTGCCAGAAGAGCAAGGTCTTTTTAAAGACCAGTGGAATAAATTTAAGAATCGCTATTCGGCTATTTTAATAAAGAATGCAACAGTTTGGACAAATAGTGGCGATAGTGTTTTGGTAGATCATGATGTGTATGTTGTTGAAGGAAAAATTGTGCGTATTGCAAAGAACATTGATGCTCCTAAAATGGCTTTCGCTAAAATTATTGATGCGCAAGGAAAACATTTAACACCTGGAATTATTGATGAGCATAGTCATATTGCTTTAACTGCAGGTGTTAACGAAGGTACACAGGCAAGTAGTGCAGAAGTTAGAATGGGTGATGTTTTAAATCCTGAAGACATAAATATCTATCGTCAGCTTTCTGGTGGCGTTACTACTTCGCAATTATTACATGGATCAGCAAATCCTATAGGTGGGCAAAGTGTTTTGATCAAATTAAGGTGGGGTCATACGGCAGAAGATCTTAAATATGAAAAGGCAGATGGATTTATAAAATTTGCATTGGGAGAAAATGTAAAACAAAGTAATTGGGGCGATCATAACTCCGTTCGTTTTCCTCAATCAAGAATGGGAGTTGAACAGGTTTACAATGATTATTTTTCGCGCGCTAAAGAATATGATCTGCAATGGCAAGGGTTTTCAAAACTAAATCCAAAAGATATTGAAAAGAATAAAATTATAACACCCCGCAAAGATCTTGAATTGGAAGCTCTTGCGGAGATATTAAATAAAAAACGTTTTATTACTTGCCACAGTTATGTACAAAGTGAAATAAATATGTTGATGCATGTGGCAGATAGTTTTGGTTTTAAAGTAAATACATTCACGCACATTTTAGAAGGATATAAAGTAGCTGATAAAATGAAAGCTCATGGTGCTAACGCATCGACTTTTGCGGATTGGTGGGCATATAAGAATGAGGTAATAGAAGCCATTCCATACAACGCCGCTATATTAACAAGAATGGGAGTGAATACTTCTATAAATAGTGATGATGCAGAGATGGCCCGCCGATTGAACCAGGAAGCTGCAAAGGCAATTAAGTACGGTGGATTAACAGAAACAGAAGCCTTAAAATTAGTGACATTAAACCCTGCTAAAATGTTACATATAGATGATAAAGTGGGCAGCATTAAAGTTGGTAAAGTGGCCGATCTTGTTTTGTGGACAGATAATCCAATGAGTGTTTATGCAATTGCAGACAAAACAATAATTGACGGGCAAATTTATTTTGACAGGGAAGAGGATGAAAAATTGAAGCAATATATTAAAACAGAAAGAGCCAGGATAATTGCAAAATTATTATTTGAAAAACAAAAAGGTGGTAAGGTTGAAAAATTAAAAACGAAACACGAACGCCTGTATCACTGCAACACCATAGAAGGTGTTGATGAAGAACTTACAGGACACAGATAATAAAGGAACTATTCCCCCTTTGAAAAAGGGGGTTAGGGGGATTAAATGGAAACAAAAAGTCGCTATAATAAATCGCTAAAACACTTAGCAAGAGACAAAAGGAACGATTCAACTTTTGGAGAAGTTCTTTTGTGGAAAAATTTATTAAGTAAATCGAAGTTAGGATTTCAGTTTAATAGACAATTCCCTTTTGAAAATTATATTTTAGAATTTATTTGTAGAAAATTAAAATTAGTTATTGAGGTTGATGGTTATTCTCATAATTTTAAACACGATGAGGATAATTTAAGAGATAAGAATTTAAATAGTTTGGGTTATGAGGTAGTGAGAATTTCCGAACATGATATTAAATATAATTTTGAAAATGTTACAAGAGTTGTTGTTGCAAAAGTAGAAGAATTAAGACAAAAATATTCAGTATAAATAATATGATGAAATTTAAAGATAAGATCAATCCCCCTAACCCCCTTCGCCAAGGGGGAATTACCGTATATTATAATGTCGCTTTCTTTTTATTTATTTTAGCATTTACTGGTATTAAGGCCCAAAAAACCTATACCCACATTGCCTTAATTAATGCCACTGCGCATATTGGTAATGGAACTGTAATTGAGAACAGTATTGTTGTTATCAATAAAAATAAATTAGAAATGGTAAGCAGTGTTACGGGTATACGTTTAAATCCCAGTGCTTACGATACGATTATAGATCTTATGGGTAAACACATTTATCCGGGCTTAATTAATACAAATAATATTCTTGGTCTGCACGATGCGGAAGCCGTTAGAGCCACAAAAGATTTTGCAGAGGTGGGAAATATTAATCCGCATATCAGAACTTTAATTGCTTACAACACAGATAATATTATTATTCCTACAGTAAAAACAAATGGAATTCTGTATACGCAAGTATCTCCGCGCGAAGGATTGATAAGTGGTTCTTCTTCGGTAATGGCATTAGAAGGTTGGAACTGGGAAGACGCAGTACTAAAGGCTGACGACGGTATTCATTTAAATTTCCCAAAAGCGGTTAAACGTAAATTCACTGAGGAAGAAGGTCTTTCTGTTGCTACAAATAAAAATTACACTACTGAAATTAATTACCTGTATAAATTTTTTGCCGATGCGCAGGCATATTGTTCAATGCCAACTCCTGCCGAAAAAAATATTCGTTTTGAAGCAATGCTTGGTGTTTTTAACGGAACCGCTAATTTATATTTGCACTCAGAAAAAGCAAAAGATATTTTAAATGCTATCAACTTCGCGAAAAAATACAATATTAAAAAACCTGTAATAGTTGGAGGTAAGGAGTCTTACAAGATCACTTCTGTTTTAAAGAAAAATAATATCCCGGTAATGTTAAACCGTGTGAACGATCTTCCTGATAATGCGGATGATGATGTGGATGTTGTTTTTCGTACACCTTATTTGTTGCAAAAAGACAGTGTTTTATTTTGCCTGCAATTAGAAGGTGATATGGAAGCTATGCAAAGCAGGAACCTTCCCTTCAACGCTGGAGTGGCTGTTGCATATGGTCTTACAAAAGAGCAAGCCCTCGCAAGCATAAGTTATAACGCTGCAAAAATTTTAGGCATTGAGAAAGAAACAGGCACACTTGAAGAAGGAAAATTAGCTTCGTTAGTAGTAAGTGATGGTGATATTTTAGACATGAAAACAAATAATATTGTTTTAGCATATATTGCCGGAAAAAACGTTAACCTTATAAATAAACAAACAGAATTGTATCTTAAATACAAAACTAAATACGGAATTAAATAATTATGATCGAGAATAAAGTAATTGTTGGCATCTCCCAGGGAGATATAAATGGAATAGGTTTGGAAGTTGTTTTAAAAACCCTAATGGAGCCAGGCATTGCAGATATTTGCACGCCAGTTCTGTTCAGCTCACAAAAAACTGTTTCATATTACAGGAAAGTTTTAGGATTTGAAGAATTTAGTTTTAATCCTATGCGCGATTTTTCGCAACTAAGTGCAAGAAAGGTAAATGTTTTTGTGTGTTACGAAGAAGAGGTTAACATCGAGATGGGAAAAGCAACAGATGTAAGTGGAAAATACGCATTCATCTCTCTTGAAAAAGCCAGCATGGCTTTGTTTGATAAACATATTGATGCTCTTGTAACCGCACCTATTAATAAAAGTAATATTCAAAGCGATGATTTTAAATTTGTTGGTCATACCGAATATTTAGGCTCAAAATTTTCAGGTGATCCTTTAATGTTGATGTGTTCTGAAAGTGGTTTGCGTATTGCAGTTGTAACAGGACACGTTCCCTTAAAAGAGGTTGCTTCCAAATTGACTATTGACGGGGTTTCTAACAAAATAATTCAGCTGCACGAATCAATGGTCAAAGATTTTGCTATCCGTAAACCAAAAATTGCTGTTTTGGGTCTAAATCCACATGCAGGCGATGGTGGTGCAATTGGCAACGAAGATAAAGAGATCATTATTCCCGCAATTGAAAAGACAAAAACCAACGGTTTGGTATATGGGCCTTATTCTGCCGATGGCTTTTTTGGGAACGGAACTTACAAACAATTTGATGCTGTTTTAGCAATGTATCACGACCAGGGTTTAATACCTTTTAAGACGATTGCTTTTAACGAAGGCGTAAATTTTACTGCCGGCTTAAATGTAGTGAGAACAAGCCCTGACCATGGCACCGGTTATGATATTGCAGGAAAAAATAAAGCCAATGAGCAGTCTTTTAAAAAGGCATTATATGCAGCAATTGATATTTTTAAGAACCGGAAATTGTATGGAGAAATAACTGAAAATCCATTGCATATTGGAACAATTAAGAAAGAAAGATAGCCCAAAAAAGGAAACGAATTCCCCATGTTTCCTTTAATTTTTTTAAGAGCCTAGTTAACATATTTTAACTACAATAAAATCTTTGGAAACCCTTACCAATGTTATCTTTACCTGTTATTCTAATAAAATAGATTTATGGTAGATATTAAAGAAATTAACGAACGAATTCAACAGGAAAGTGCCTTTGTAGACATACTGACTGTTGAAATGGACAAAGTTATTATTGGTCAAAAAAGTATGGTCGAGCGTTTGTTGATCGGCTTATTAAGTAATGGTCATATCTTATTAGAGGGTGTTCCGGGACTTGCAAAAACTTTAGCTATTAATACATTGGCAAAGTGCGTTGATGGCCAGTTTAGCCGTATCCAGTTCACCCCGGATCTTTTACCGGCCGACGTTATTGGTACCCAGATCTACAATCAAAAACAAGAAGCTTTCTCTATTCGTAAAGGACCTATTTTTGCGAACTTTGTATTGGCCGATGAGATCAATCGTGCCCCGGCAAAAGTTCAATCAGCGCTTTTAGAAGCCATGCAGGAAAAGCAGGTTACTATTGGTGATCAAACTTTTAAATTACCAAATCCTTTTTTAGTACTAGCAACTCAAAATCCAATTGAGCAGGAAGGAACTTATCCTTTACCTGAAGCGCAAATGGATCGTTTTATGCTTAAAGTTGTGATAGGTTATCCTACTAAAGAAGATGAGCGTAAAATTATAACATCAAATATTCAACCGGGTGGTATGCCGCAGGTAAATTCTGTTCTTTCTCCTGAAGCCATTGTAAAAGCACGTGCTGTGGTTAAAGATGTTTACATGGATGAGAAGATAGAAAGATATATTGTTGATATTGTTTTTGCTTCACGTTTTCCTAAAGATTATAAACTTCAAAAATTTGAAGGTTTAATTTCTTACGGCGGATCACCCCGTGCAAGTATCAATTTAGCTTTAGCTGCAAAAGCTTACGCATTCATTAAACGCCGCGGTTATGTAATTCCTGAAGACGTTCGTGCAATCTGTACAGATGTAATGCGTCACCGTGTTGGCCTGACTTACGAAGCCGAAGCTGAGAACATTACTTCAGAGAATATCATTACCGAAATTTTAAATACAGTTGAAGTTCCTTAGGGATCTTAAATTATAAATGTTGAATTATAAATTTAATTCCTCATTTAAAATTTTGAATCTAAAATTTAAAATTATTTCAAGTGGAAACCTCAGAACTTTTAAAAAAAGTACGCAAAATTGAAATTAAGACCCGTGGTTTGAGCAGTCAGATCTTTTCGGGAGAATATCATAGCGCTTTTAAAGGTAGAGGTATGGCCTTTTCTGAAGTTCGTGAATATACACCAGGCGATGATGTAAGAACAATTGATTGGAATGTTACCGCAAGATTCAGTACACCATTCGTAAAAGTTTTTGAAGAAGAAAGAGAGTTAAGTGTTGTGTTGGTAGTAGACGTAAGCGCCAGTGGAGCCTTTGGAACAAATAAACAATTTAAACAAGAATTGATTACAGAACTTTGCGCCGTTGTTGCTTTTTCTGCAGCACAAAATAATGATAAGATAGGTATTATATTTTTTAGCGATAAGATCGAAAAATTTATTCCACCAAAAAAAGGAAAATCACACGTATTAAGAATTATCAGGGAACTTCTTGAATTTAAACCTCAGAATAAAAAAACAAATTTAGAAGTTGCCTTAAAATATTTAACCAACGTTATCAAGAAAAAAAGTATTGTATTCTTAATAAGCGATTTTTTTGCTGATTCAGATTATAAGGACGCATTAAAGATAGCTAATAAAAAACATGACCTGGTTGCTTTACGTATTGTAGATAAAACCGAAACAGAATTACCAAATGTTGGATTGATAAAATTAAAAGATAACGAATCTGGAAAAATAATGTGGGTGGATACAAGTGATAAAATATTCAGAAAACAATTTGCCGTTAACCATTTAAAATTTGAGGAAAACCTGAAAGACATTTTTAACAGGAGCGGTGTAGATGCAACCAATATTTTTACCCATGAAAATTATGTTAAGCCTTTAATGAATTTATTTAAGAATCGATAATGATTTAAGAAATTAAATTTTAGAATTAAGATCTAAGTGAGACTTTTTAAAAATATAATATTAATTGCCCTTTTCTTTTTTGCTAAATTTTCATTTGGGCAAATAAGAGTGAGCGCTGTTTTAGATTCTTCCAAGATAAGAATAGGCGAGCAGGTTAAATTAGATATTTATGTAAATTACGATGCCTCCCAGCGTGATCTTAAGATCCAATGGCCTTCTATTGGTGATACTATTACAGGTAAAGTAGAAGTTGTTTCTATTACACCAATTGATACTACGATTCCTGATAAAAATAATCCAACCATTTACCAGCAACATCAGCAAATTTTAGTGAGCGCTTACGACAGCGGTTATTTTGCAATGCCGGGTTTTAAATTTATTGTAAACGATGATACTACCCGGCCATTCTTTACAGAAACATTGTTGCTGGAAGTGCATACTGTTCCCACAGATACAAGCCTCACAAAAACAAAAGACATAAAGCCACCTTTTAACGAAGAGTTTAACTGGAAATGGTATCTCGATTATATTTATTGGGGCATAGGAATAATTGTTTTTATTGCAGCTATAATCCTTCTCACGGTTTATTTTACGAAACGAAACAAGCAGGTTGTCATTATACCCGAGAAACCGAAGATCCCTGCACATATTACAGCGCTTGCAACTTTAGAAAAGATAAAAGCAGAACAGGTTTGGAAAGATGGGCACGTAAAAGAGTATTATTCATCTATTTCAGATGCAGTGCGTTTATATATTGAAGAACGTTTTAATGTAAATGCGTTAGAAAGTACAACGGATGAGATCATGAAAGCTTTCCGAACACAAGTTGTAGATAAACAAAGCAAAGAAAAATTAGAGCAGACATTAACCTTAAGTGATCTTGTAAAATTTGCAAAATTAACGCCAATAGAAGACGAGCATAAATTCACTTTGCAAAACGCTTTCGATTTTGTGAATGGAACCAAGCGTGAAGAAGAAGTTACAATACCCGAACCTCAAACAATCAATCAACCCGCGCAATGATAAGTTACTTTAACGATATTCAGTTTGCAGAAAAGCATTGGTTTTGGTTAATGTGCCTCTTGCCATTAATGATCGTTTGGTACATCCTTCGTTTAAAAAAACGCGAAGGCGAATTCAATTATTCTTCATTTGCTTTATTTCATAAAATAAAGTCTTCAGGTAAAGCAAAATTCCGTCACTCATTATTCGCCTTACGTTTAATAGCTTTTGCTTTGATCATTGCTGCTTTGGCAAGACCTCAATCGCGCAGCAGTTGGAAGGACAGTAAAACAGAAGGAATTGATATTGTCATTTCGTTAGACGTTTCATTGTCTATGCTTGCAAAAGATTTTAAGCCAAACAGGATGGACGTTGCCAAAGATGTTATTGTTGATTTTATTGATGCGCGTCCGAATGATAGAATTGGTTTGGTAATTTTTGGAGGCGTTGCATTTACACAGTGTCCGTTAACAAGTGATCACAAGGTTTTAAAGAACATGTTCACCCAGGTTAAAGCTGGTTCATTAGATCAGGGAACTGCCATTGGTTTAGGTTTGGCAACTGCTGTTGCACGTATAAAAGAAAGTAAAGCAAAAAGTAAAGTAATTGTTTTTGTGAGTGATGGAGTGAATAATGTTGGCGAAGTAGCACCGCTTACTGCCGGAGAACTAGCTAAAACTTATGGTATTCGCGTATATTGTATTGGGGTTGGTTCTAAAGGAAAAGCATTACAACCCGTTGCTATTTACGCACCTGGAGAATATGAATATGACTACGTGGATGTTGATGTGGACGAAAAAGTAATGACCGAAATTTCTGAAATGACCGGCGGACAATATTTTAGAGCAACCAACAAAGAAAGTTTAGTGAATATTTACAAAGAAATTGATAAAATGGAAAAAACCATTGTAAGCGAAAAAAGTTTCACTAACAAGGCCGAACATTTTTTACCATTAGCCCTTGGCGCAGCAATATTATTGTTATTAGAATTTTTATTACGTTATACTATATTTAGAGCGGTACCATAATGTTTAAATTTGAACATACTATTTACTTTTACGCTTTTGCAGCATTGCCTGTGATGCTGATACTGGTAATATGGTATTTTGTATCGCGCCGAAAAAAATTAAAACGTTTGGGCGAAGCAAAATTGATCAGCGAATTAATTCCTTATTCAAGCAGACGTAAACGCATTATAAAAGTTATTTTATTTATGTTAGGTTTTAGCAGTCTTGTAATTGCCTTATGCAATCTGCAAACAGGAAGTAAATTGACTGAAGTAAAACGCGAAGGCGCGGATATCATTGTTTGTATTGACGTTAGTAATAGTATGATGGCACAGGATCTTAGTCCTGATCGTTTAACGCGCGCTAAATATGCTTTAGAAAAAATGATCGATGGTCTTGAAGGAGATCGTTTAGGTTTAGTGATCTTTGCGGGAGAAGCTTATGTTCAATTACCAATAACAAGCGATTATAGCGCGGCAAAATTATTTTTAGAATCTATTGGCCCAGGCATGGTTCCTGTGCAAGGAACAAATGTTTCGGACGCGATCGTTAAAGCATCCGAATCATTTAGTAGCGATGAAGGTAAGAACAGGGCAATTATTTTAATTACTGACGGAGAGAATCATGATTCGGAAGCCTTGAAAGCTGCCGAAGACGCGAATAAAAAAGGAATAATGATAAACACTATCGGCATTGGATCTGAAAAAGGTGTACCAATTCCTTTAATTGAAAACGGCGTTGTTAAAGGTTACCGAAAAGATAAGGAAGGACAAACGGTTATCACGAAATTGAATGTAAATCTTTTAAAATCCATAGCATCAAAAGCAAACGGTGTGTTTGTACAGGCCAGTCAGGCCGATGTTGGCTTAGGAGCGGTGCTTGATAAAATTGGTGAGTTGGATAAGGCGCAAATTGAAAATAAAATGTATACCGATTATGAAGACCAGTTCCAATGGTTTTTGGGTTTGTCTTTAATTTTATTTTTTATTGAATTTTTAATAAGTGAAAGGGTAAGTGAGTGGTTTAAAAAAATTAATTTATTTGGAAATGCAGTTAAATAATATCAAATATTTTGTAGTTACGTGTTTGTTCTTTGCAACAGGTTTGTTGTTGGGGCAAAAAGACGCTATGAATATATATGACGGTAATAAATTGTATTACGATGGAAGAACGATTGATGCTACGGATCGCTACAGGGAAGCATTAAAGGTAAATCCTAATAATCAAAAGGCGAATTTTAATCTTGGTAACTCTTTATACAAAAATGCTTTGCAGATAAAAGCAAGCAAACAAAATTTTATTCAGGGAGGAAAAAAAGTGACACCTGATTCATTAGCCGGTTTGGTTTTTGATGAAGCAGCACAAAGCTTTGCGCAGGTAGCCAATTCAATTTCAAATAAAGATACGCTGCACCAGGCATGGCATAATATAGGTAACTGTTATTTGCAGAAGAAAGATTTTAGCCAGGCGGTTGATGCTTATAAAAAATCTTTGAAGTTCAATCCTAAAGATGAGGAAACGCGTTACAATTTGGCGTATGCTTTAAAGAATATGCCTAAAGATAAAAAAGGCGGCGGCGGTAGCAGTAATCCAAAAGAAGAAGATAAAAAAGATAAGAACAAGAATGCCGCGCCTCAGCAAAATCAAATGAATAAAGATCAGGCAGAGCAATTATTAAAAGCATTAATGAACCAGGAAAAGAAACTACAGGATAAGCGTAAGCAAAAGCAGGAAGATGCCGGAAAAACATCTGTAGATAAAGATTGGTAATTTTAAATTAGAAACGAAGAAATGAAAATGAACAAAATAAAAGGTAAATGGATACTATTAATAGTGTCTTGCTTTTTTATTTATTCAGCCCAGGCACAAAGTTTTTACTCACAGGTAAGTTCAAAACGTGTGCAGGTGGGTGTTCCATTTGAATTTGCAATTGTGCTTACGGTTAGCGGTACAAATTATGTTCCGCCAAGTTTTAAGGAGTTTGATGTTGTTAGTGGCCCCAACCAAAGTAATTCCGTTCAATATACAAATGGCGTAATGAGCCAGCAAATTGTTATTTCGTATGGGTTGGTTCCTAAAAAAGAAGGTAAAGTTACCATTGGTGCAGCAAGTGTTGTAGCCGGCGGTCAAAAATTAGAAACAAACCCAATAACACTGGAGGTTGTTAAAGGCGCAGCGGGTAATCAAACAAGTTCTAATTCAACTGATGATCCAAAGTATAGCAGTAAGGTAAGTGGGGGAGATGTGTTTATCCGAACCGGTGTAAGTAAAAATAAATGTTACGTTGGCGAGCAGGTTACTATTACTCAAAAAGTATATTCGCGTTTGCAAATGATCGGTTTTCAAAAATTTGCGCAACCAACTTACGATGGTTTTTATTCGCAAGCACAAGAGTCAACAAGTAAAGGCCAGGCAATTGTTGAGAACGTAGATGGTGTTAATTATTACACTTATGAATTGTTCCGTAGCTCTGCCATTGCCAATAAAACAGGCAAGATAAGTTTGAATCCTGTTGAAGGAGATGTAGTGGTGAGAAGACAAACCAACGCAAAACCAAAAAACATATTTGAGCAATTCTTTGGCTCTGCGGGTTATGAAGATGTTCCGGTTAGTGTAAAAAGTAAATCGTTAGTTGTTGAAGTTTTAGATGTGCCACAAGCAGGTCGCCCTGCAAGTTATTATGGTGCGGTTGGCGATTTCTCATACAAAGTTGCAACTACACGTAATGAGTTAAAAGCGAACGATGCCTTTAATTTAAAAATGACCATCAGTGGTAAAGGAAATATTAAATTAATAGATGCGCCTAAATTAAGTTTACCTGAGAGTTTCGAGACCTACGATCCAAAGATCTCAGAAGCTGGGAATACAAAGACATTTGATTATTTAATTATTGCAAGAAGTGAAGGAGAATTTAAATTAGAGAATCTTGATTTTTCTTATTTTAGTTTAGAGCAGAAAAAGTATATCACTATTCCTGCACCTGAAATTAAGATCAATGTATTACCTGCAGATCCAAACAGTAAAGGCGCGCAGGTTTATATTCAACAAAGCCAGGTAAAAGAAACCGAGAACGATATCCGTTATATTAAAAAGGGAGATTTTGTTCTTTTAAAATCTGAAACTGAATTTTTTAATTCATCTAAGCACATTTTATTATTGATCTTGCCTTTATTGGCTTTAGCAACAGGTTTATTCTTAAGAAGAAATTATATTAAGAATAACAGTAACGCTGTTTTGGTGAAGGAACGTAAAGCTGCTAAATTGGCTAAAAAGCAATTAGTGAACGCTGAAAAATTAATGCAACAAAATAAAAAGGATGAATTTTATACTGAGATCTTAATGGCCTTAAATAGTTACATTGGTAACAAATTAAATATTCCTGTTGCAGATCTTTCACGTGAAAAAATTACTACTGTATTAAATCAAAAACAAGTAGACCCTCAAAGTACTGCTAAATTAGTATCAACTTTAGAGACGAGTGAATACGCCAAGTATGCGCCAGGAGCTGTAAGTGGCGACTTGCAACAGGTGTATAAAAACACAATGGAGTTAATTACCGATCTTGAAGAACAATTAAATAAGAAAGTGTAAGCAAATGAAAAATAATAATTACATATTTATTTTATTGGTTTGTTTTTTATCTTTTTCAATAAAGGGGTATAGTAACGATCTGTTGCAAAAAGCAGAAAAGGCTTATGATTCAAAAAATTATAAGGAAGCAATTTCTAATTATGAAAAATTAGTGAGCGATGGTTACAGGTCTTACCAATTGTATTTTAATTTGGGTAATGCCTATTACAGGAATAACGAGTTAGGAAAGGCTATTTATTATTATGAATTGGCAAGAAAGGTAGACCCTAATGATGAAGATGTAAGGATCAACTTAGGAATTGCTTCCGCAAAAACTATTGACAAAATAGATTCTAAAGAGAATTTTTTTATTAGTGCAGTTAAAACAAATCTTCTTTCTTCTTTTACAACAAATGCCTGGGCATGGCTCTCTATTGGTTCTATTGCTTTGGCCAGCATACTGTTTTTTATCTTCGTTAACTCTTCTATATTGATTGTAAAACGCATTTCATTCCTGTTGAGTTGTGTTTTACTTCTTGCTTTTGTTCTGACTTATTTTTTAGGTTACTCCGCTCTACAATCCAAAGTAGAAAATAAATTCGCGATCATAACATCTAAAGAAGTTAAGATCATGAATGAGCCAACGGCATCAGCAAGTTCTAAATTCAGTCTGCATGAAGGAACAAAAATTCGTGTAGTTGAAAATAACGGCAATTGGTTGCTTATTAAACTCGATAACGGTAACGAAGGCTGGTTGAAGGTAAGTGATGTAGGGATTATTTAAGCCTTTTAAAAAATATGCTTTTCTGCATGATACGATGAACGCACCAACGGACCGCTTTCAACAAATTTAAAGCCTTTATTTAAAGCATAATCTTTATACTTTTTAAAATCATCAGGATGCACAAAACGTGCAACGGGTAAATGTTTTGGTGTAGGTTGTAAATATTGTCCTATTGTAACCACATCGCATTTTACATTAGCAAGGTCATCAATAGTTGCGTAAACTTCTTCATCTGTTTCTCCAAGACCAACCATAATGCCGCTTTTTGTTTTTACACCGGCTTCATCCAAACGTTTTAAAACTTCCATACTGCGATCGTATTTGGCTTGTATGCGCACTTGTGCTGTTAAACGTCTTACAGTTTCAATATTGTGCGATACAATATCAGGTTGTGCATCTATAATGCGTTGTAAATTTTCCCATTTGCCTGCAAAGTCAGGAATTAAACATTCAAATTTTGTTTCAGGGCTAATGGCTCGAATTTCTTTAATAGTCTCTGCCCATATAATAGAACCGCCGTCTTTAAGGTCATCTCTGTCAACACTTGTAATTACGCAGTGTTTAACACCCATTAATTTTACAGAGTCTGCAATACGTTTTGGTTCATCCCAATCTGCCGGTTTTGGTTTACCTGTTGCAACAGCGCAAAAACCGCAACTGCGTGTACAGATATTTCCAAGGATCATAAATGTTGCTGTGCCTGCGCCCCAGCATTCGCCCATGTTAGGGCAATTACCGCTTTCGCAAATGGTGTGTAATTTGTGTTTACTTACAATACCGCGAACTTTAACATACTCTTCGCCGGTAGGTAATTTTACACGTAACCAATCTGGTTTTTTGATCTTTTGAATTTCTTGTGTGGGTTCCATTTAATACCATTTTGATCCAAACACAAAACCTACGTGAAAGGTCACAACTAAGTTTTCAGCCGGATTTCTTGCCATGATGGGCAACGCTTTTGGAAAAAAATCTACAGAGATGCCCGTTTCAATGGCACGAATAAGATTGGTATAGGGCGAGTATTCAAAACTTAAATTAAATTTTGCACTAGCACCTGGATAAACTTTTGTTTCTGCTAAACCGTCAGAAAATGCACCACGTCCAACTACGCTATCCTGCGTAAAACTTTCTGTATCAAATTTTACAACATCCGGACTAGTTTGCCCTGTAATACTGTTTTGTGATCTATAAACTTGCACATAATATGGTTTTGCAAAGGCTAGTGTTGGCCCGATAGAATAACTATAACGCACTTCAACAGCTTTGTTATCTGCTTTGGCAAATAATACTTTTTGCATACCAACAGAGCCACGCAATAAAAAAACCTGATTTATTTTACCGTACACAAATCTTTTTTTATCTTGTGCTGAACCGCTGACCTTTACTTCTTTTGGATGTTTTAAAGATTGAAAATCGATCTCGTAAAAAGAACGGGTTTTAGCTGTAATATGTTTTCCGCGACGGTATAAAACGCCCAAACCTCGTGTGTTAGCGTAAATTTTTCCTGAACCTTCGTTCCTGTATAATACATTTAAAGTAGTGCCTTCATCATTATTAAGTGCGGGCTTATCTTGCGCCACAGAAAGTAGGCTAAAAAAACAACAAAAAATAATAATATAAAGGAGTCTAAACATTATAACAAATTTAAAGAATTACGAGGTATTATCCTATTTTTGTATAAACAAATGTTATGGCAACAAGTTTAGTTAAATATGTAGGGGAATTAAGGACAGAAGCCACCCACCTTCAATCGGGAACCGTAATAAATACAGATGCTCCTAAAGATAATCATGGTAAAGGCGAGGCTTTTTCGCCTACCGACCTTACAGCTACAAGCCTTGCCAGTTGCATGATCTCTATTATGGGTATTGTGGCCATGAAAGAAGGGTTTACTACTGTTGACGGGGCCACAGGCGAAGTTACAAAGGTAATGTACCCCGATCCGCGTAGGATAGGTGAGATACATGTAAAGATCACTTTCCCCAAAAAAGAGTATACCGATAAGGAAAAACGTATGTATGAAAATGCGGCCTTTACCTGTCCTGTAGCTAAAAGTTTACATCCGGATATAAAACAGATCGTAGAATTTGTATGGTAATTTTTAACTTATTTTCACGTTAATAGGCTGATAATATATGTTTAAAAATATAATACACAGCTTATTTACCAAAGGACTGGTTGCGGTAATTAATTTCTTTATCCTGATCGTTTCTTCAAGATATTTAGGAGTTAGTTCGCGTGGTGAAATAAGTATTTTTATTTTAAACATTACCATCATTCAAATTGTAAATGAAATTTACACGGGATATAGTTTGGTTTATTTTATTCCAAAATTCGACCTCAAAAAAATGTATGTTTTTGGATTGGTTTACACCCTTATTTTTTGTTCGTTAAGCAATGTGGTGGTTGTTTTTTTAAACAGGCAAGTGCCGGGTTATGGCTGGTTGGGGTATATTGTTTCGCTACTAATAATTGTAAATACATTTAATTGCGTTTTAATTTTAGGAAAAGAAAAAGTTAAGATCTATAATTTTTTAAACCTTATTCAACCACTTTTATTATTGATCGGATTAGGATTCTCACTGATCGTATTAAAAGAATTTACATTTAATGCTTATATCTTCCCACTATTATTATCATTTGTAGTAGCATTTATTTTTTCCACTACTGTTGTATTAAAATTTGATCTTAAATTATCTGCAGGAAAAGCCTTCGACGTAAAACCAATAATTATAAATGGGTTGATCTGTCAGGCTGCAGTGCTCATGCATATATTTTGCAACCGTTACAGTTATTATTTGTTGCCAAGTACAGCTAAAGTAGGTTTGTATTCTTCAGCCTCATCGTTAATAGAATCTGTTTTAATTATTTCTAATGGTATATCGCCGGTATTATTGGCGCGGGTTGCCAACACCGGTAATACATTAAGGTCATCTGAAATGACTTTGAGTTTAAGTAAAGCCAGTTTAGTTTTTAGTTTTATGGCCGTGTTGGTTATTTTTTTATTGCCTGAAGATTTTTTTATTTATTTATTGGGAGATGGTTTTGTAGGCATTAAACGTTTAATGATGTTGTACTCGCCGGGCATTTTAATGGTGAGTTTTTTTGGCATCATTTCTAATTATTTTTCTGCATTAGGTAAATTAAAACTGACGTTGGTCTGCAATAGTTTTGGCTTTATAATTTCGCTGGTGTTAGCACCGATATTAATTAAGAAGTATGACATTGATGGCGCTGCGTATACCGTTAACATTGCTTACCTGGCAGTTGCAATTGCAATTGGAACAGCTTTTTTTATCAATAATAAAATGAAAATTCAACGCTTATTCAGTTTTAAGAATGATCTTAAGAATTTAAAAGATCTTGTTGCTTCAAAGAATTAATCTATTTGTAGATCAGTTTCATCATCTGTTCATCTTTCTTGTAGATATCAATAAACACATTTAATTTCTTATCCTCGTTTGTTGGATTCTTTTTTGGTCTACCTTTCTTGTCCTTCGCTATTTCAACATTTGCAGTATAATATCTCACGTAAATTGGTAACGGCTTTCTCAGGTTGATCTGCTTTTGTTCAGGCCTTGCAAAATAAGCATTCAATGTATCGTAAGGTAATTTCAACGTGTCATCACGTATTAAAAAACGCGCTAATTCAACAAATTTCTCTAAACGCATGCAACCATGACTTTGATAACGGTAAAATGTTTTAAAATAACGTTTGCTGTTTGTATCATGCAGGTAAACACCATATTTATTATTGAAATTAAATTTACAGATCCCTAAGCTATTGTCATCGCCAATACGTTGCCTGAATTTTACTGGTAAATAATCTTTATTAAAGCGTTTCCAGTTTAATTTACTTGGCGGCACAACTTCGCCTTTATAATTAATGCATTCAAAATTATGTTTGTGTAAATAATTAGTATCACGTTTTACCATTGGCAAGATCTCTTTCCATGCAATAGTATAGGGTACGCTCCAATAGGGATATACAAGCATATAAGTTATTTTGCTTTTTAAAGTAGGGGTTGGTGTTTCGGGTTTACCAACAACAATACGGCTGTTTAAAACAAGCGTATCTTCTTTATGTTTTTTGTCCCATTCATACACATTTATTTCAGCAGAAGGAATATTAACAATAGCGTATCTTTCAGGATATTTGGTAGGCTCCCAACGCCAGCGTTCCAGGGCCATTTCCATTTGGCGAATAGTTTGTTCTTTTGATAAACTTAAAGTTTGGCGGGTTAATTTTCCTAATTTACCGTCAGGCTCAAGATTGAATTTTTTTTGGTAGGATTTTATTGCTGTTGCTAATTTTAAACTGTCATTTAATTTTAAAGTGTCGTTGTAATCTCCTGTTTTAATTAATTTTTGTTTAAGGTCTTCTTTAAATTTTACAGTATCTGTAATATTTCTAAAAGAAATAGTATCCCAGTTCAGTTTTTCATTTTCTGCAACATAATTTCGTATTGCTTGTTTTAAAAAGTGATAACCGGCATGTCTTGGTTCAAGCGAATCAAATGCTTTGCGCATTTTTCCGGGTTCAAGCCCCATTTTTAATATCTCTACCCAATTAGTATCCAGTTTTTTTGGCTTCCATTCCAATAAAATTGTATCGGTACTAAACCGGCCTTTGTTTAAATGTGCGCCAAATTTTAAATAGGCATCAGTAAATAATACTTCGGCTTCGGCAACAGCTGAAGCGTTATATGCATCTTCTTTTTTATCATAAAATTCTGAGCGTAACTTCTCTAATTTTTTAAAATGATAATATTTTGTGTACAAGCCATACATACGTGCATTTTTTACAACATAGTATAAAGAATCACCCAATTGCGTTAGTTTTCCTTTATCTGAAAAAAGCAATTGTTTGTTATCACGTAGTCTTTTAAAAAAATTGTATGTAATTATCGTATCCTTATTTATGGCAAGCAAAGTATCGCCAATTGAATTGCTGTAAAAACCTTCAATGATCTTTAAAGTTTCAGCATTTACGTTTTGAGGTTGTTTTACTTCAATTTTTTTGGTCGTATCATTCGACTCATTTTTGCAAGCTGTAAAATAAAGAAGTACGAATATAAAAGAGATTTTTTTCAACGATTAAAGGTATAAAAAATAGAATTGTGTCATCAAATTATTAATAAAATTTTTATTTCAATTTCAAATGATTAAGATCATAAAACCATTGAGTGTACAGCATAAATACGGTCTTAAAAAATTTTCTCAATTGCTAAGAAAATTATATCTTTGGTAAAATCTTATAATTGTCCCAAATGCCTGTAAAGATCATCGATTTTCCTAAAATACTCGATCCAAGAGGTAACTTAACATTTATTCAAAACCCTACCCATATACCTTTCGAGATCAAGCGTGTTTTTTGGTTATATGATGTGCCGGGCGGCGAGATAAGGGGTGGACATGCTTTTAAG
>JAUXSA010000130.1 GCA_030681615.1 Bacteroidota bacterium | reverse complement strand
AAGAACTCCTCTTACAGAATTATTACACAAACCTTCTTTCTCGGTATAATTGGTAAAGCTCCCCACTCGCTCGCTCACAGCGCCACTTGCGCTGTGTCGTCCATCGTAACTACATGCGCCGCCACCGTTGGTGCCAAACCAGATATTTCCTTTTTTATCCTGTATAATAGAAAGAACTGTATTGCTACTAAAGCCTTCTTTTTCTGAAAAACGGGTGAATTTTTTTCCGTCGTAACGACAAGCTCCGCCACCTTCGGTACCAAACCATAAATTACCATCTTTGTCTTGCAACATTGACAGAACAATGTTATTACTTAAACCTTCCTTCTCCGTATAGTGTACAAAAGAACGTCCGTCATATTTACTTACCCCGGCTTTAGTGCCAAACCAAATATTACCGCTTTTATCGCTTAAGATACAGTTTACATAAGGAGAGTTCATGCCCTGATCAACATCCAGATATTGCAAATTACAAATGGTAGCATCTTTAAACCTTGGTGGTACTGCACTTACAGGCACAGGTTGTTTGCAAAAAATATCTTTACCAACAGCAGGTGTTTTTTTTGGCAGACCAAAAGTATCGGTACCCGGCGTAATAATTGTAAGTTTTTCAGGAATAGGAATTACATCAGGTTCACCCACTAAATGTACATTTGTATTTGTTGGTAAAACAAAAGACGATGTAATATTTAATATTTGCGGCTTACCTGCGGGAACCGACATAACTACGGCGCGTCTTACAGTTACCAAATTATTTTTAGTTGCTTTTAAAGAATCTTCTTTTTTATTTTTTGATAAGGAAGAATGTGTAGACTGCTTATTGTTGTTATTACAGGCATAAAAAGCAATAAGAAAGAAAACAATGTGAAAATTATTTTTTATAGAATGTATATACATGTTCCACCTAAAGATATATAAAAATTTTGCATTATAAAATATACGGTTTTATATCTCGTTTAGTTTTAATTTTTAAATAAAAAACAAATTACGAGCTATATAACGTATCTTTGAAACACCTATAAAAACGACAAAAATGCCTTTTTCAACGCTCGGTCTATCTGCCCATTTATTAAATGCACTTTCTGAACAAAAATATGAGCAGGCTTACCCTATTCAGCAGCAGGCTATTCCTGCAATTTTAAAGGGAAAAGATGTGTTGGGTATTGCCCAAACAGGTTCCGGCAAAACAGCCAGTTTTGTATTACCCATTTTACAACGTTTACAAAAACAGGCAGAGTCAAAGAACCGCCATATTTCAGCTCTTATTTTAGTTCCTACAAGAGAATTGGCCATACAGGTAAACGAGGTTTTTAATTTATTTACTCAGTCTTTACCTGAAAAAATAAAAACAATGGCGGTTTATGGCGGTGTATCTATCAATCCGCAAATGATAAAATTACAAGGTGTTGAAATTTTAGTGGCAACACCCGGGCGATTGTTAGAATTAATTGATTCTAAAGCCGTGCATTTATCTGACGTTAAAATTTTAGTGCTGGATGAAGCAGATAAAATGTTGAACCTTGGTTTTAAAGAAGAGATGGATAAGATCTTTACTTTACTTCCAAAGAAAAGACAAAACTTATTATTCTCGGCTACTTTAAGTGAAGATGTAAATAATATTAACGAAATTTTATTACGCGAACCAACCGTAATTAAAATTGAAGAAGAAACAAATACAATAGACCTCATTTCGCAACTGGCGTATTTTGTTTCTGATGAAAGAAAAGGTCCGCTATTACGCTATTTAATTAAGCACAATGGCATGAAGCAGGTTTTGGTTTTTACTTCATCTGTTTTTCAGGCCGATCTTGTTGCCGATAAATTACGCATCAACGATATAAAAGCTTCGGCCATTCACAGTAAAAAAAGCCAGGGCGCACGTGAAGAAGCATTGAATAAATTTAAAAGTGGTAAGCTGCGTGTTTTAGTTGCAACCGATCTTATGGCGCGTGGAATTGATATTAAATTTTTACCGCACGTAATTAATTATGAGTTACCACGCTCACCAAAAGATTATATACACCGCATTGGAAGAACCGGCAGGGCTGAATCTCCCGGCGAAGCTATTTCGTTAATTGTTCCTGAAGACCAACATCATTTTAAGATCATCCAGAAAAAAATGGGCAAATGGGTTACCATGATAGATAGTAAGGATTTTGATCTGCATGGATATTAATATTATGGAAAATGTAATAGGGAAAATGGAATATGTTTTGGATAATTCTCCATTTTACCTCTTCCATATTACATTTTACATTATGTAATTACCTTATCACAACAATTTTTTGATTTATTTTTTGCTGTGAATTTTTATTCACAATAAAATAAACACCGTTGGCTAAACTAGTAAGTGTTAGTTGCCTTCCATTTGTTTCGTTTAGAGAAGCTGTGGTGACAATTTGTCCTAATTGGTTTACAATATTTATATCAAGATCTGTAGCAGAACTTATTTTACACATGCCATTATTTGGATTGGGCTCAACACTTATTTTAATTACTGAATTATTTTTATTTTCTCCAATACCCAAACAGGAAGCAACAAAAACGGTAATGCTATCTGAACTTTTACAATTTGTTGCAGCATCAGTATAAGTATACACCGCGGTAAAATTACCAATAGCCATTGGTGTGAACATACCCGAACCATTTACACTTGGACCAGAATAATAGCCACCCGGAGGATTACCAACTAATTGAAAAGCTGTTCCACCAAATATAGTAAGACAGCTGGTATATTGAGGGGAAGTTAATGTAACTGGTGTGGTTGAATATACCGAAATGGCAATTGTATTACTTCCTACACAAGCCGTAGTGTTGGTGCCATAAGCTGTATAAACAGTAGTTGTAGTTGGATTAACCACAGCAATGTTACTCATAGATCCTGTACTCCATGTATAGTTAGTTGCGCCGGATGCTATAACTGTTGCGGATTGACCCGGGCAAATAGTTGATGTAGCTGTTACAGAATTTAAAGTAAGAGTTGGCGCTGTATTAACTGTTACCGTAACTGCTGTTCTGCTTGCGCTTGTGGCACAGGTCATTGCTTCTACATAATAAGTATAAATACCTGCTGCTAAAATAGAAGTTACATAATTTGTACCGGTGCCAATACTGGTTGTTGTAGTTGGTGTTGGGTACCATGTGAGTGTACCTGAGCCCGAAGCCGTTAGCATGGTTGTATTATTGGCACAGGCATTTAAATTAGCAGCCAGTGTTGTATTAACAGGGTCTGATGGCGTTGCGCAATCATAAAACCTAACTAAATATCCATCTGCAGCACCGCCGCCAAATGACGATTGATGTCCGAAAAAAGTAGCTATACCAAAACCGAAATTTGTATCAGTAGCTCCGGCAAAATATAAATTATAAGAGGCATCGGTTGAACAACCGTAAATAAAATCGTCACCGGCCTGCCCGTAAAAAGTTCCCCATTGACGAACACCGGTATTAGTGAATTGAACAACAAAACCATCTGTTAAACCACCACCAAAACCATTTTGATGTCCGTTTAGCGTAGCCACTGCAGTGTTTGCGGCAATACTGGAGGTATGCCCAACCATATAAATATCTCCTGAAGCATGTATACTGCAACCATAAGCTGTCTCATCACCTGCACCACCATAATAAGAACCCCATTGCCTTACGCCTGCGTTATTGAATTTAGCAATAAAAGCATCCGTTGGCCCACCGTTATGTGTTGTTTGGTGACTGCCAGCTGTGGCAATACTCGTACCGTTAGTACTTTCTGTTTTTCCAACCATATAAACGTTAGATGCCGCATCTGAAACACAACTATAACCTATCTCGTTGCCGTTACCACCATAATAAGTTCCCCACTGCCGAACACCTGCGCCATTAAATTTTACCAAATAAGCATCTTCTGCAAAACCACCATGTGTAACCTGGTGGCTACCTGCTGTTGAAATAACATTAACGACATTACAATCTGTTGTACCTGTTAAATAAACATCATTGTTAGCATTTGTGGCACAACCAAAACCGTTATCTACCCCTACACCACCGTAATATGTGCCCCATTGGCGAACACCGGATGTATTAAATTTTACAAGAAAAGCATCTGAATTACCACCAAAAGTAGGTTGATGAGCGCCTGCAGTTGCAATAACGGTTCCAAAATTACTATCTGTTTTTCCAACCAAATAAATATTTCCTGCAGGATCGGTAGCGCAGCCTTGTCCAAACTCGGCAGCAGTTCCGCCATAAAAAGTTCCCCATTGGCGAATCCCAGCTGTATTAAATTTTACAAGAAAACCATCCCAGTTACCGCCACTTGCGAGTTGGTGACTACCAACAGTTGCAACAGTATTTGGAGCGCCGCCTAAAGAAAATCCTCCCATAAAAATGTTACCAGAAGCATCAGTTGCGCAACAACTTGCTGCATCACGAATACCACCACCATAATATGTGCCCCATTGGCGTACACCCAAACTATCAAATTTTGCGAGATACGCATCGTTAACGCCACCACTATAGATAGTTTGGTGACTACCCACCGTGGCAATGCTCGTACCGTTATTAGTATCTGTGTAGCCTGTTAAAAAAACATGGCCCGTTCCATCATTTGCGCAGCCTGTGCTTACTTCTCCAGAACCGTTGCCGCCATAATAAGTTCCCCAAACGCGTACACCTGGATCGATCAATAAAGGTAATGCGGAATTGTAATTTGCTATTTTAAAACTTACAACATTATTTTCGATTTGCCATGAGGCTGGTATTTTTTTCCCGTTTTGTGTTACATACGGCGCTTCTTCAACTATTTTTCCTAAAGGAGTTGTAATAATTAATTCGCCTGCAGTGGTGAGTGTTATTTTTTTTGCGCCGGTAAATTGCAACTGTATTTGTTTATAGTCAGAGCCAGCCGCAACAATGTAATCGTATTTTAAATGGCTATCTTTTTGATACCATTTAAGATCAATACCTGCATAAATATTTTTGTAAATAATTTCCTCGTAAGATCTAACACCTGTAACACCATTTGGACAAACCGGTAAATAATACGTATTGTAACCCGGTAAAGCCTTTATTTTTTCGGTAATTACATTTGGATTGCAATTTAACCAGTTCACATCTACACGGTAAATGGTTTTTTGCTTTGGGATCTTTGTTTTTTTATTGGTAATAGGATCAATATCATCTTTCCAACTATCTACTCTCGATTGCTGGTAGCTGATGCCGTTATTCTTTAAATGAAATGCCAATTGGCCATCTGTGCCATAATATAAAATGTCAGGACGTGGGTTTGTATTCTGATCTGAGATCTGACCCAAATTTTCCTGGAAAGAAATTTGTGATTTTGCTTTAGAAGCCGCTAATTTTTTAGATAAGCTAAAAAACTTATCGTTATTGTTTGAAAGTAATTGGGCGCTGTATAATAGAATAAAAAGAGTGAACGAGAATTTTGTAATAAAGTGCTTCATAATATTGGCAAATTTTGAAATGAAAGGTACAAAATCTAATGACTATTTGCAAATTATCAAATAGTAATCAAGAAAACCTAATCCTTTAAAACTGTTGCTGTTTTATTTTTTGATCCACTTATAAATTTAACACAGAATATTCCTTTTGGTAAATGTTGAATATCAACGGCAAAGAAATTAGTTGAACCGTTTCTATTTTCCATATTTAATTTTTTTTCCATCACCACCTGTCCTAAACTATTAACAATGCTTATACGTGCATCATTTTTATAATTTTCATTTATATCTTTTACTTCGATATTTATAATTCCATTACTTGGATTTGGATAAATGACCAATGTAGTTTGATCAGCGTCTATGTGTTTTAATCCTGTACATAATTCAACTGACACTACAATTGGAGTTCTTGGAGTAATATGCGTACAGTTTTGAGCTTCTGCATAAAAAGTATATGTACCTGCTGCACTTAGTAGTGGTGTATAAGTTCCACCACTTGCTAATGATGTTGTACCGGTTAGTGACGTATACCAACTAATAGTGCCGGTGCTGGTAGCCATTAAGGTGGCAAATTCATTTGCGCAAATAGTATGATTGGATATTGGGGTGATATCAATAACAGTTGATGGCGCCTGACAAGTATTTATTTTATGAATAAAAACATCGTAATCACCAGCTGAACTTAAAGTAAAAGTTCCTGGTCCAAAATCAAAATCAAGAGCTGCTGACTGAAAAATACCTGTTGTAAATATACTTCCATAGCCATCAATTGCTATATCATTAGTCGTTTCACTTTGAGTACCACCTATCCCTTCTGCCCAAACAAAATTTCCTGATGTATCTAGTTTTGAAATAAAAATATTATAAAGTCCAAAAGTTGGTAAATTAACTGTTGCCGGTCCCGGATCAAAATCTACTGCACTGGAATATACACCGGTAGTATAAATTGCGCCATCATCATAGGCCATTGCATAAGTGGTTTCGGCACCCACCCCTGATATTATTTTCGCCCACACAAAATTTCCAGTAGTAGTTAGTTTTAGAATAAAGATGTCAATACCACCACTCATAGCTGCTGCTGTATAGGTTCCCGGGCCCGGATCAAAATCTGCATTACTACTCAGAAAATCACCTGATACATAAATGTTACCGTTACTATCGCCGGTAATTGCATAAGCTTCATCAGCATTTGTGCCACCAAAACCTTTGGCCCAAACAAAATTTCCAGACGAATTAAGTTTAGAAATAAAACCATCACCCGAACCGTTTGTACTTAAAGTAAATGTAGCAGGCCCCGGATCAAAATCACAGGTTCCCGAATAGCGACCAGTAGCGTAAACAGACCCGGCTGCATCCACAAAAAGTCCGTACAATTGTTTTACGCCAGGGCCACCAGAATTTTTTGCCCATACAAGATTACCCGCCACATCTATTTTTGAATAAAAGTTATTATAATTACCATTATTAGCTAAAGTATAAGTAGCGGGGCCTGGATCAAAATCAACCGTATCGGCAAAATAACCGGCCGTATAAATATTACCGGCATTATCTATTTTAATTTTAACACTCCTATCGCTACCGGATCCGCCAATGGTTCTAACCGACACGAAATTACCAGTAGCATCCAGTTTTAAAATAAAAATATCGTCGCTCCCATTTGAATTTACTGTGTAAGTTGAAATTCCCGGGTCAAAATCGATCGTATCAGAAAAACTGCCGGTTATATAAAGGTTAGCAGCTACATCAGTGGCAATAGAAGAAATTAAAATATTAGTAGAATCATCAAAATACTTTGCCCATAATAAATTACCAAAGGGGTCTAATTTGTTTATAAAAGTGCTTAACCCATTTGAAGCAATTGTATAAGTTCCCGCGCCAGGATCGAGATCAACAGGCCCTCGACAATACCCGGAAGTATAAACATTCCCTCTGTCATCTGTTGTTATACATCTTCCACCATCACCTAGCGGGCCGCCTATACGTTTTGCCCATTGAAACAAGTGGTTTTGAGACTGTGAGCTAAACAAAATTAGCGTAAGTAAAACTGATAAAATAAATTTCATATATACCTCTTTTTAATGTTAACGAAATAATAGACCAATTAGTTTGGTTAAATCTAGGTTTATTTTCCCGTATCACATAAACCACTTAAAAAGAAAAGCTTCTCACATATAAAACCTAAAAGATGTTTATAGGAGTACAATACTACATTTATCCCATAAAATCGCTTATTTTTTAAATTATTTATGGAAATCCTTAATTCCTGCATCTAAATATTAAATACCCCGATATATGAAAACTTCAAACCTAATAATACGCATTCCCGAGCCTTGCCACGAGGACTGGAATAAAATGGAGCCCGATACAAAAGGCAAATTTTGCAACTCTTGCAGTAAATCGGTAATAGACTTTTCAAACAAGACAGATCTTGAGATAAAGGACATTTTATTGGAGCATAAAGGCCAGAAAGTTTGCGGGCATTTTAAGAAAACGCAAATTGATAGACCTTTAAATATAAGAATTGACTTTAATAACCTGCCTAAAAATGTAAGCACTACAAAAGCTTTTGCCATTGCATTGTTTTTTGTATTCGGTACATTTTTATTCAGCTGCACAACACTTGACGGTAAAAAAGTGGACACCATTGAAGTAGTGAACAACCATAAAGAAGATTACGTGGAAGGCGAGATAGCAGCAAAGCTGGAAGTAAAAGATACGACTATACTAAAAAAATTACCTCTTACAGAATGTTCTTTGGAGACAGTGGACGGTGGTATTCGTGTTGAAGAAGTAATAGTGGATGTACCAAAAATAGAAGAAGTGCATACTTTGGGCATGATGGTGTATATTCCTGAAGTAGCAGATACATTGGTGCCTGTTATAGATTCTAGTACAACAAATAAAAAAATAATAGAAGAACCAATAATTACAAATAAACAAACAGAACTTGAAGTTTACCCTAACCCAAGTACCGGTGAATTTACAATTAAGTATGATGTTTTAAAAAGAGCCGATGTACGTTTGGATATTTACAATATGGCAGGCGCTTTATTAAAAACGGTGGTTAACGTTAATAAACAATTTGAAGGCAAATACCAAATACCCGTAAACTTAAATAACCTGCCAACCGGTGTTTATATTGTTAACCTTACTAATGATGGAAAACGTGTAACACAGAAAGTAGTTATTGAGAAGTAAATTATACCAACAACTTTTTTACTAAGCTGCCATACGCTGCAGTATAACTTTACAAGGTGTTTTAGAAGTAACCTTTACCGTATGCCCCATATGTAAAGGGATAGCAAAATAATCTCCCGGAACCAAAGAGTAAATTTTGCTATCTGTAATAATATCGCAAGTACCTTCAATGATCAGGAATTTTTCGTATTCATGATCGTGTACTTCATAAGGTGTAACATCTTTTATCCAAACAATTGCCGTCATTGCATTTTTTTGGTGGCCGATTATTTTTATTTCTATATCCTCAGCTTCTTCAGGTATAACCAGGTCTTTTCTGTTTAACCATTCAGCAAAATCCGAAACTTTAGAGTTATCATTTAACATGGGTGGCACGGTTGATTTTTCACCTCCTTTTAAACGTTCAGTATAATCAATAGTAGCCATTATCATGGATTTTATTGTTGGGTCAATAGCGGAAGAAGAAGATGATGTTTCAGAATAAAACATCAACGCTTTTGAAATAGCGTCTATCTCTTTATTGATCTCTGAATGAATGGCAGCAAGTTTTTCAACCTCACTATTCTCTTCAGCAGAAGTTAAACCTAAAACATACATTTCAAGTATACCAGAATTTATATATTCATTTATATTCTTCATTTAATTTTAGAGACTCTTAACTCGTCTATTTCTTTTTTTAATTTTATTTTTAATTCTGTTTCTGTTACCTTTAATATTTCGGCCGCTTTTTTTAACGAATATCCTTTAAAATACACCAAGGTCAATGCATCTATATTACTAGATACGTTATTGGCTGTTGTTTGGATTTCTAAAGTTTTGTTAAGGTTATGGCCTTGCAGCGCCTCTATGAGCACACTCCTTGCAATTATGAGTATCCAAGCTAAAAACCGCTGTTTTGAAGGGTCATAATTCGGGATATTATGCCAGATCTTAACAAAAGCTTGTTGAAGAAGTTCCTGAGAAAGTTTAATGTCGGTGCAGCTCTTGTTTATTACTGAAAAAATAACCGGCGAATAAGTATCGTATAAAACGCTAAAAGCAGCCGTATTACCTTTGCTGATGGAGAGCAATAATTCTTCCTGAGAAAAATGATTAGAGGCTTTTGGCATGGAATCAAAGCTAATAATTTTAATTATGAGAGCCAAACTTTGTACAATACAGATGAAACTTAGTGCTTTACATATAAATTATATATACATGAGAGACCTTTTGATTGGCTTTTTTACAAACCGTGAGATATCTTTTACTTTCAGTAACTTCTGATCAATGTGTTATTTTTTTTCTACTAACAACGCAGGGTTTTCGAACCTGGCAGATACCGACTTTCCAAAAACAATAAAGGTAACTCTGCATGCGTAAGAACCAGGGAGGCTTTCGCAAGTAAAACCATCATCGGTAGCCGCCTTAAGTGTGACATTAAAGCTAGTACTATCCGGCATTAAGAATTTTACTTCTCCTGAAACATTTTTGTTATTTATACTGTTTAATTTTTTATCCAATAAATAAGCATAAAAAAATTTATCTGGATTTTTCATTTCAATAAAATAATTTCCTGATTTTTTTAAAGTGCCTCCATGCGGTCCTGTTGGACTTGATTTACTCCATGAAACTAAAGCAATAGTTATACAATATAAAAGTGCTAAAAAAAATATTTTGGCTTTTATTGATCTTAAAACGATAGGCATAGTTGTTGTGTTAGTAAGTGTTTTTTTATTTATTTTTTACTAATACAAAGCTCCGGTTAAAGAGGCTTTGTAATTTACCTTCTATTTTTCTTTTGCAGGTCTTACCTGGCAAAAGCTGTTAGGCTTTATTTCATATATAGATATCTCCACCAGAAATATTCCTTAACAGAAAATCTAATTGAATTTATTATTTAAAATATTATACCATTGCTTATAATGCCATAATTTCAAAAACTGCGACATTTATTGCACTTTCTGCGAAAGACGTTTACGCAGTGTGTGTAATCTTTTAACCAACGGCTTTAATTCAGTTAAAATAAAGAACTGGCATAAGATTTTCTTAATAGGAAAGTATATTAACAAATTAAAAACAAAACATAAAATGAAAAAGATAATAATTATTGCTCTTCTTGCTATTGTGGGAATGAATTATTCGGCCATCGCACAAAACCCAAAAGTAGTGGCAAGTGATAAAAAAGGCTGGCATAAAATAGGAGAAACCACAGTTGATTTTTCTAAAGACCGTGATGAAGTTTTAGTAATGGGCGCGGATAGATTTGCAGCTTTAATTTTTAAAGTTACAGATGCACCTATTGATCTGACCGATATAGAAGTTTTTTATGAAAGTGGCGACAATCAAAAAGTAAACGTCAACTTTCCTATTAAAGCAGCTGGACAAAGCAAAGAAATTGACTTGAATGGTGGTGAGCGCAGTATAAAGAAAATTGTTTTTGTTTATAAAACGCTTCCAAACCGTAAAGATGTAAAAGCACACGTAGAAATATGGGGCCTTAAAACAAATGCTGATAAAAAATAATTTGTTTAAAATTTAAATTAAAAAAAGGCCGTTAATAATTACGGCCTTTTTATTTATACGAATATTGAGTAACTGATAATGAGTAAAAAAATGCTCAGTGATGCTCACAAATCATCACTAATACAGCTATTACAAAGGTTAAAGAGCTGGCACAATATTTTAACTATATCATACATATATTATAAACTCTAAAAAATAAAAACCATGAAAACAAAACTATTTACTATTAAAATAGCAGTTGTTGCCTTGGGAATATTCTTCTCAACAGCTGCGCATGCATTTACGGCAGTAACGTCCGGTAACTGGAGCAATCCAACAACATGGGGAGGAATCGCCCCCCCGGCAACAGTAGCCAACCAGGATATTATTATCCCAGTGGGAATTACTGTAACACTTGATGCAAATGTTACTTTTGCCGGTTTACTTAACACCTTTAATGTAGCAGGTGTTTTAACCAGTACAACAACCAATTGGATCTCTATAACACAAGGAGGTCTTACAGGTGGCGGAACCATTTCGGTAAACCGTATTAACTTCAGTGCATTAGGTACAACCTCTTTTAGCGGTAACTTAAATTTAAAACGTTTAACCAACAGCACAGCGGTTTTGGCATTTACAGCAATTGCAAATATTTCTGATACACTAGATCTAGAGGCCGGTAATATTTTATTAAATACTAACGGTAATCTTACTATGCAATCCAATTCAACTGTAAAAGTTAATACTGGTTCAATAACAGTTGGCGGTGGTATATTTAATTCAAGCAATGCCTATAATGTAATGTACATTGGTAATTCAAAAACAACAGGTATTGAATTGAACTCTGTAACAGTACAACATCTTTATCTTGCAATGAATAATAACACGCAAGTTGTTACATTAAATAACAATACAATTGCAAATGGTAACACCACAATTAGTTTAGGTAAGATCGCATTAAATGGTAAACAATTTACGATGAAAGGCAATCTTACTTTAGGTGCAGGTAGTACTTTTGTAAGTAATGCAACTTCTACTATGATCATCGAAGGCGCAGGATTTTTAACAGGCGCTTTATTTTTTGACGCAGCTTCGTCTATTAACGACCTTATTATTAACAGAACCCCTAATGGAATGGTAAAACTTGCTAATCCTTTAAATATAGTTGGTCATTTAAAATTAATGGATGGTATTTTTAGTATTGAAAGTGGTGGTATGTTAACCATGAGTGCAGCAAGTACAGTGCATGTTGAAAAAGGCACTTTAGCATTAAACACAGGTAGTTTAATTGGCACAGCACCTTACAATGTAGAGTATATGGGAAACACAAATGCAACTTCGGGTACTGAATTAACCGGAAGCGGATTAAATAATTTAACTGTATCCTACACTGCAAACTCAAATAAAGTTACGCTCAACAATAATACAATAGTAGGCGGCAATTTAAATATGGTTAATGGTAGTATGAGTTTAAATGGAAAAAACCTTATTCTTAATGGAACAATCTCTCAAAACTCAAACTCAAAATTTATTGGTCATTCAACTTCTGAATTACATTTAAATCTTACTTCTGTATCAAGCGATACTTTATTTTTTGATAATACTTCTACAGCTAATCAATCATTAAGTAAACTAAGGGTTAATCTTACCCCAACAACTACAATTGCTCTTGGATCAAAATTAAACATTAACAATGAATTAACTTTTATTAAAGGAAAAATTGAATTAGTGAAT
>JAUXSA010000128.1 GCA_030681615.1 Bacteroidota bacterium | reverse complement strand
CTTGCGAAAATGGTGCAGATGTTGCTGTGGGATCGCGTTATGTAAAAGGCGGTAACGTAAGCAATTGGGATATGAAGCGTATTCTTTTGTCTTACTTCGCATCTGTGTATGTAAGAATGATCCTTTGGTTCAATGTTAAAGATACTACTGCCGGTTTTAAATGTTATAAACGGAAAGTTTTAGAAACTATAGAACTTGATAAGATCAAATTTATGGGTTATGCTTTCCAGATAGAAATGAAATACCGCGCTTATAAAAAGGGCTTTAAAATTGTAGAAGTACCTATCACTTTTGTTGACCGTGTGGAAGGTGTAAGCAAAATGAGTACGAAGATCTTTAAAGAGGCTTTCTGGGGAGTTTTCCAGATGCGGTTTAGCCGATAATTTATTTTCTATCTTTGCTAAATTAAAATTTGCCACAAATTTCACTAATTACTCAAATTATTTCTTGATTAAACTTTTAAATTGTTCGTGCAATTTAGATTCTTCTGACGGCTTGTCCGCCAGAAGAATAAATTTCACTAATCTAGGATTAAGAAACATAATTAATTTTGTGAAATTAGTGGCTTAAAAATTCGCATGGCCCCCTAGTATGTTTATTTCACTAAACTTCCATTAGCCCTCAGCAATTCGGTTTCTGCAATTTTTATAGAATACAAAGCATTGATATAACGTGTTTGCGCGTCTTCTAAATTTTTTTGCGTCTCGATGGTCTCTAATAAATTTGCTTTACCAATTTTATATCTTTCTAGGGAAACATCCAACACTTCTTTTGAATCTTTTAAATTCTGAAGCTCAAGAGCCACAATTTGTTTATTTAATAAATACGATCTGTAATTTACATATACAACGCCATCAATTACCTGTTGGGTTTGCTCTGTAAAATATTTTTGATTCAAGGCCAGAATATTCCGTTCTTTTACCAAACGATTATTTCTATTTCCGTTAAAGATCAACCAACTCGCAGTAATTCCACCGTTTAAACCAGCTTGCCGACTCAAGAAAATGATCCCTGCCTGACTTTGGTTACGCGTAAAATTGTATGCACCGTTTAATTGTACCATGGGTAAATTGGCAGCACGCGCTTCTTTAATACTTTGATTAAATATTAATTCGTTTTGTTTTGAAATGAGTATAGAACTATTGGCTGTTGAAACACCTTTTTTTAATTCATCAATAGCAGGATCAAAGTTTATGATGATGGAATCGCTGGTCTTAAATTCAGTATCTACCGGTTTATTCAGTAAATTGTTAAGGGCAACTTTTGCATTCAATAACTGCAATTCTAATTGTATGATGGTACTTTTAGCTTTATTCTCATCTGATTGCGAAAGTAAAAGATCCACTTTAGAATCAGAACCGATCTCTAATTTAATTTTAGCTAACTTTTTCCGTTCTTCATAAATAGTTAAGTTTTGTTTTGCAGCCTTTATTAATTCAACCGTTCTTACAATATTATAATAACTTACAATAATATCGTAAACTGTATTTTCCATTTGTTGCTTTAGCTGGATAGCAGAAAGACCTTCGTTCATTTCCAACCTTTTTTTAACGGCAAACATCCTTAAACCGTCAAATACCATCCAGTTGGCGTTAACCGAAGCGGCAAGGTTATTTGTTTTTGCTCCTGTTCTGTCCTGCGTTACACCAGTATTGAATTCCTGGTGAGAGTTTAAACTTGCTGCATTTAAACCGGCATTTAAACTAACGGTTGGCGACATACCGGCATTTCCAAAATTATTTTGTGCTTTCGCTATTTCCTGGTTATTTTTTACGATCAAAACCGAATAATTTTTTTCAAGGCCAATTTTAATAGCATCGTTTACGGTTAAAATATCTTGTGCAACCAAATAGTTACAAAAGCCAAAAACAATAAAAAAATATTTAATCAGTTTCATCCTCAATTTTTTTATCTTTTACTAAATAAGAATACATGGCCGGAACCACAAATAAGGTTAACATCATTGATAATAACAAACCGCCAACAATAACAATACCCATACCCATTCTGCTTTTTGAACCTGCTCCTAAAGCCATGGCAATTGGTAACGCACCCAAAACGGTTGCTAAACTTGTCATTAATATCGGGCGTAAACGCGCTGTTGACGCTTCAATTAAAGCTTCACGCACATTCATTCCGCGTTTGCGAAGTTGGTTGGTAAATTCAATAATTAAGATCCCGTTCTTTGTAACCAAACCAATTAACATGATCATACCAATTTGACTGAAAATGTTTAGTGTTTGATTAAAATACCAAAGTGCAAATAAAGCACCGGCTAAAGCCATAGGTACGGTAAATAAGATAATGATCAATGGTTCAACAAAACTTTCGAATTGTGCCGCCAATAATAAGTAAATTAATATGAGCGCCAATATAAAAGCAAAAACGATGTTAGAAGAGCTTTCCGAAAAATCACGCGAAGCGCCTGTTAATGCTGTATTAAAACTATCATCCAATACCTGCGCAGCTATTTGGTTCATGGCGTCAATACCATCACCAATTGTTTTCCCCGGTGCTAATCCGGCAGAAACTGTGGCAGATTGGTAACGGTTATAATGATAATATTGTGGTGGACTACTTTTTTCCTGGATCGTAATAATATTGTCAAGTTGGATCATATCACCTTTATTGTTCCTAACATACAATTCTTTAATATCACTAGGATCATCCCTGTTCTCCCGACTTACCTGGCCCAATACCTGGTATTGTTTATCGCCTTTAATGTAATAACCAAAACGCTGGCCGCTTAAAGCCAATTGTATCGTTTGCGCTACATCTGCAATTGAAACACCTAAAGTTTTTGCTTTATCACGCAGAATTTCAATTACCAGTTCCGGTTTATTGAATTTTAAATTCGCATCAACACCCTGGAAGGTTGGATTTTTATTTGCCAACTCTAAGAACTTTGGTAATTTTTCACGGATCTTATTAAAATCATTTGTTTGGAGAACAAATTGCACTGGCAATGTTCCTTTTGGTCCGCCGCCCGACGAGATAGACTGTTCCTGGATAACAAACACTTTACCTTCGGGGAATTGTGAAATATTCTTAGTGATGTAAGCGGCAATTTCTGCTTGTGTACGTTTACGCTCACTTGACTGGCTTAAGGCCAGGCGTACAAAACCGGTGTTTACAGCACCCGATCCGGCAAATCCCGGAGCCGTTACCGTTAAACAAACTCTTTTTTCAGGAACCGAATCGCCAATAAAAGTAGAGATCTTATCCATTAAAGCATCGGTAGATTCAAACGAGGTTCCTTCTGGCGCACTAACGGTTAATCTAAGCCAGTTACGGTCTTCAAGTGGAGATAGTTCTGAAGGAATCTGAGAACCAAAAATATAAATTGCAGCAAATGAAATAATTAATATTACAGGAGCCCACCATCTTTTTTGTAAAAAAGCAGTGACCATATTTTTAAACCATGCATCTAACGCCACAAAATATTTTTCTGACCATAAATAAAATTTACTTTTTTTGGTAGGATCTTTTCTTACTAGTTTTGCATTTAACATTGGCGTTAAAGTAAGCGATACAAAAGCAGAAATAAGAACCGCGCCGGCAAGTACAACACCAAATTCCCTGAACAACCGACCAACAAACCCCTCTAAGAAGATTACCGGCATAAATACTGCCGCTAACGTAAGTGATGTAATAATAACAGCCGTTGTAATTTCTCTTGTGCCTTCAATAGCAGCTTGTTTTGGCGAAAGGCCCTTTTCGATCTTCTTAAAGATATTCTCGGTCACCACAATTCCATCATCTACTACTAAACCTGTTGCAAGCACAATGGCCAAAAGCGTTAGTACGTTAATAGAATAATCCATTAAGTACATAATAAAGAATGCACCAATAAGAGAAACAGGAATATCAATTAAGGGGCGAAATGCAATTAACCAGTCACGGAAGAATAAGAAGATGATGAGAATTACCAATACCAATGCAATGGCAAGGGTCTCTCCTACTTCGAGAATTGATTTTTTAATAAAGCGTGTATTGTCCAGAGCAATATTTATTGTATAATCTTTTGGAAGTTCTTTTTTGATCTGATCGTAACGCTTATAAAACTCGTTGGCAATATCAATATAATTAGCTCCGGGCTGTGGCACTAAAGCCAGACC
>JAUXSA010000119.1 GCA_030681615.1 Bacteroidota bacterium | reverse complement strand
AAGAAGCATTAAAGAACGCACCGAAAAAAGACAGCGACTATTTTAAAGCTCCAAAAGTAATAGATCAAAAATAAAATACTCAATATAAATTAGCTATCTTTGATAGCTCTAATGGTTTTTTAAGAACTATTTTTCTTCCGTTTGTTTCTATTAATCCTTCTTCTTTAAAATCATGAAGCAATCTCGCTAGGGTTTCTCTTGCCGTTCCAACAAATTTTGACAGATCATCTCTTGAAAGGTCTAACTCCACTGGCGTATTCTCTTGCTTTTCCTTTTTATATTTATCACGTAAAACCAATAAACTTAACGCTAAACGCTCTCTAACCGTTTTTTGGGCAAATACTGCCAGACTATTTACCAATACACCAAATTCATGGCTCATGACTTTTAATAAACGATTTGATAATATGGATGACGATTGCACCGCATTTAGAAAATCATCTTTAGGAATAAAAGAAATAGTACACCCTTCTATTGTGCTGGCCGTATCTGTAAATTTTTCTTCGCTTATTAAAGCATGATATCCTAATAATTCGCCCTTACGATAAACATAAAAGATTTGTTCTTTGCCCTCTTTGTCTGTTTTATACTTTTTAACTTTGCCCTTTTTAACGTAATAAATTCCGGTTGGATAGCTGCCTTCTCTAAATAAAATTTCACCTTTTTTATATACGTGTGTCACCATATTTTTGTTCAGCATCGCTAGATCATTTTCAGGCAATCCTTCTAAAACAGAATCACTGTTAAAATTAAAATTATCAAACGGAAAATCGATGCTTTGCATTTATAGTTCTATATACCAGAATTGAATTACAAAGGTAACATTTTTTGAGTTTTTCAGTTAAAATGTGACTTATGTCACATTTACAAATAAACGAAAGTCACATTAATACCTCCTTGGAAGTCAATGTTAATTTGGGTAATACAAAATACTTTTGTTGTCGAAAATATAAGAATATATATAACTCAAATAACCGAACCGTTTATTACAGAATTAAGACATAAATATCATTAACACAATAAAAGTATTGTTATGTATAATAAAAAGAAACAAGAATTAGAAGTACTGGGATTATATAACGTTAAAAATGCCTTTTGGAATTTAAGCGTACCGTCTTTGGTGGAAGAAACAATTTTATCAGGCCAGGGAATCTTAACCGATACAGGGGCATTAGCTTGCGACACAGGAGAATTTACAGGTCGCTCTCCAAAAGATAAATATGTGGTAATGGACGAAACTACTAAAAAAACTATTTGGTGGGGAGATGTAAACAATCAAATTTCATTTGATACCTATAATAAAATTCAACAACGCATGAATTCTTACTTAATTGGTAGAGATATTTATATAAAAGACGCTTATGCCTGCGCATCAGAAAAATACAGGCTTAATATCCGCGTTATTACTGAGTATCCATGGCAAAATTTATTTGCACATAATTTATTTTTGCGACCGAAAGAATCTGAGCTTGGCAATTTTACACCAGAGTGGACAATCTTATGTATTCCGGGTTTTAAAGCAGACCCAAAAATAGACTTTACCCGTTCTCATAATTTTACGATCATCAATTTTACTTTAAAAACAATTTTGATTGGAGGATCAGCATATACCGGTGAAATCAAAAAAGGAATTTTCACTGTATTAAACTATTTATTACCTCTTAAACATAAAGCACTATCAATGCATTGTTCGGCAAATATTGGAAAATTGGATGATACTGCTATTTTCTTTGGTTTATCCGGAACCGGTAAAACAACTTTGTCTGCCGACCCTGATCGCAAGCTGATTGGTGATGATGAACACGGGTGGGATAATGACACTGTGTTTAATTTTGAAGGTGGGTGTTATGCAAAATGTGTTAACCTAAGTAAGGAAAAAGAACCTCAGATATTCAGTGCCATTAAGTTTGGAACACTGTTAGAAAATGTAGAATTTTTTAAAGGCACTCAAATAGTTGATTATGAAAATATAAAAAGAACTGAGAATACCAGGGCGGCATATCCTATAGATTTTATAGAAAATTCAGTAGAACCCTCTATTGGAAAAAATCCAAAAAATATTTTCTTTTTAACCGCAGATGCTTTTGGTGTTTTACCTCCAATCTCCAAATTAACTACCGGCCAGGCAATGTATCATTTCATTTCAGGCTACACAGCAAAAGTAGCAGGTACTGAAACAGGTATTACAGAACCTCAAACAACATTTTCTGCATGTTTCGGAAAACCATTTTTACCATTACATCCAACACAATACGCAAAGTTGTTAGGAGAAAAGCTGGCAGATAAATCTATAAATGTATGGCTTATAAATACAGGTTGGACTGGTGGAAGTTACGGGGTGGGAGAACGCATTAAACTAAGTTTTACGCGTGCAATGATTACTGCAGCCTTATCCGGAAATTTAAAGGATGTAAAATATAATAAGCAGGAAGTGTTTGGATTACACATTCCGCTAGAATGTCCCGGCGTGCCTTCTGAAATATTAAACCCGGCATCTACCTGGAAAGATAAAACAAAGTACAACGAAACAGCTAAAAAACTGGCATCTGCATTCCTGAAAAATTTTGAGCAATATGAAGATGCAGCAGATGCAGAAATTATTTCCGGAGGCCCAATATCTTATGCAGCTAAAAAATTAATAGAATAAGATGAGCAACTTTTCAAAAGAATTTCTTGTAAACATAATGGGAGATTTGATACGGTTAAAAACAGGAATGTCGAAAAATGATGTTGTTTCGATTCTTGGGCAACCCATAAAAACAGAAAACTGTAAAGGACTTTTAAATGAAAAATTAATTTTCAAAATTAACTGCGGCCAACCAAAACTTGTTTCATATTCAGCATTATTTACAGACCAGGAACTTGTTTATGTAGCAAAATTAAATTAAAAAAATATGAACTACCCTGAAAATCTACTTTACACAAAAGATCATGAATGGATTCGCTTTGACAGTGATTATGCAATTATTGGTATAACCGAATTTGCACAAAAAGAGTTAGGAGACATCGTTTACTTGGACATAACTACATTGAACGAAACACTTGAAAGGGAAAAAGTATTTGGAACTATAGAAGCTGTAAAAACTGTTTCGGATTTATTTATTCCAATTACCGGAACCATTCTGGAAATTAATCCAAAAGTTAATGAATCACCTGAACTTGTAAATAAAGATCCATATGGCGAAGGTTGGATAATAAAGGTTAAAATAATTACCGAAGCGGAAAAAAAAGATCTATTATCTGTAAACGAATATAAAAAATTAATTGGTGCTTAAAACAAAAACAGAATATAAACTAGCGCTAACTGAAGAAAATTTTAGCAATCTGCTCCCGGAATACCTTCAAAAGGCATCCAAAATTTATTTTACACCATTGCGCATTGCCCAGATCGCCACTCAATGGTTAACTGATGATGGCAAAAAAAATGTATTGGATATTGGCGCAGGAGTTGGAAAATTTTGTGTTGCCGGAGCAAGATACTCCGATAGTTATTTTCATGGAATCGAGTATCGACCAAGTTTAGCAGAACTTGGTAACACAATTATAAAACAATTCGAAATTAAAAACGCGTTTATTCAAAATACAAATATTCTGGATGTGGATTTTACAAATTTCGATGCGTTTTACTTATATAATCCTTTTTTTGAAAATCTTATGTTTAGAGCCCAACTAAATAACGAAGTTGATCTATCAGGATCTTTATATGGATATTATTATAACCATACTGAAAAAGAATTACATAAAACCAAAAGCGGAACCCGTCTTGTAACTTTTCACGGCAACAATTATGAAGTTCCTGATTCGTTCGAAAAAATAAAAGACGCTGAAGGAGGATCACTAAAACTTTGGGTGAAAAAGTAATCTCAGGAAATCACTTAAACTCTTATAATGAAATATTCAAAAGATAAGCTTTTAGATATTGGCATTGAAAAACTTAAAAATTTTGGTTTTTTAAATGTAACGAAAGAAAACATTTTTGAAGATGAAGTATACAGGTATCATTTTAAGAAGTTCATCTCCTTGAGGCTTGGTCAGGAAAATGAAACGGATGTGGTTATAAAGGAATTATTTGCCAACATAGAGAAAAAAGACAAATGAAAAGCATTAAGGAAATGATAAGTTATTTATTCCCTATATTAATAGAGGCCAGAAACGGCAGAGTATCGCCCTATTTGGAAGTGAGGAAATATAAAGGAAAATACATCTTAAATAGTCAAACGGTTAATTATTCATATGGTGGCTTACATCTTATTTTTGACCAATTATTTCAAAAAATCAGCATTCAAAACTTCGAATTTAATAACGTTTTAATACTTGGTATGGGTGCCGGCAGTATTATTTCTTTATTAAACGAAAAATATGGAATGGATTGCGCTATTACAGCTATTGAAAAAGACGAAGTAGTGATTGAATTAGCTAAAAAACATTTTAACATTCAAAGATTTAAATCATTACACATAATTCATAGTGATGCTTTTAATTATGTTGCTATAACTGAAAATAAATATGACCTGATTATTTCTGATCTGTTTATTGACGGCAATGTGCCCGAAATATTTACATCGGACGGGTTTTTGAAAAATATTAAAAGAATTTCAAACGAGCAGTGCTGTTTTATTTATAACAAAATGACTGATCACCAAGTTCATAAAAATGAATTTATAAATCTGTTAAATAAGTTCGACCAAATTTTTCCGGGCTCTGAAATTCATAAACTTTATGCTTATAATTCCGAAAATAGTTTACTATACTATAATACACTTGCTATTTCGAGTAAAAATTTACACCTCGCATCAGAAAATAACAGCAGAAACGAGTTTTTACTGCCAAATTTAAAACCAACTTATGGCGCTTATAAAAGTTAAACTAAATACAGGATCACCGGTCGAGAAAATAGTATGGAATCATGAATCCGATATTATGCTGCTATCAATTACACATCAATCCATAGATGGTTCCGAAAACAAACATATAGTCGCTTATCTTTCATCAGTACTTGATATGCCAAAAGAAAATGTATCAATAATTGACATCGATGATGATTGTAAAATCATCGAGTTTGAGAATGATCTTAGTTCTATAAAAGAAAAAATATTCAGGTTTAATAACCCACTAGCCCTTTCTTAACAAACATAATAAATATGCTGAAGTTCCGGATAAAAATAATTGAGGGTGTTTTAAGTGCTAAAGATTCTACATTGGTTAAAAAAGCTATCCTCAAAATAATTCATCAAAAAATAAAAAAAGGCATGACAGTAAAGAGGGTTTTGCAATTAATTCCTTCTTTAGAATATGACATGCTTTTTCAAATGCGGTTAAATCACACACCTCAAGAAATAGAAAATATAAAAAAAGCTTTGAGGGTTTTTAGAGAAGGGCTTGGTTTGAATCAAAAAAATATTACAGTAGGGATAAGTTAAAAAACTGATCATTTCAATTATTAAATACTATTCAAAAAGTAATTGAACAAAAACGTTAATTAACTTTTATGAATTTGTAGGTTAAATTATTAATTCTTAAAAAATAAATTCCTTCCGGCAATTCTTTAACATCAATTTCTCCGTTTTCCAATTCTGTTTCTTTTACAATCTGACCAAAATAATTTATTAATCCTACTTTCGTTTCCTTATCCACATTTTTTATCGTTAGTTTATCTTTTGTTGGATTAGGATATAAAACAACTTCATTAAAATTAAAACTCACTTCTTTAAAAGAAGTAAGTATGCTGGCATTGTTATTAGGAAGTTTAGTTAATACACCATCATCATTGCCGCCATACAAATTTTGAAAGGCCGAAGAAGTTACAGGATAATTGGCTGAAGAGCTTTTACCGCAAAAGAACATATGATTTGTTGTAATTGCAATATCGTTACCATAATCATTGCCACCAGGGCTACCAAAATAAGTAGAATAATTTGGCTGGCCAGAAGAATTTAATCTGATCACTACAAAATTGATAACCCCCGGAAGTACACTATAATTAGAACTGCCTAACATCGGAAAATCCGACGATAAGGTTGTACCTAAAATATACAATTCATTATTATGGATCTTCATTCTATTAACAGCGTCTACATCCGTGCCTCCAATAAATGTTGAATATATTAAACTACCAGTTGGCGCTATTTTTAAAAAATACATATCTGTCATACCCGTAATTGTGGATTGGTATGCAGCAGCAGTAGTTGTAAAATTCGGACTGGTTGTTTGGCCGCTCATATATAAATTACCAAGGCCGTCTGCTGCAAGTCCCCAAGTATCGTCCTGCCCTGTACCGCCAATATAGCTTGAAAATATTCTGTTACCTAACGAATCGAATTTTATAATGTAACAATCCATTCCAATATCTTTTGATGCTTGAATGCATCCTACAGAAGTACTTAAATTAAAACTAAAAGTTCCACCACCGCCAAAAACATTTCCAAAAACATCGTTAGTTAAAACATGTATATCTTCGCTAGCGGCTCCACCGTAATAAGTACACCATTTTAAAATTCCATTCTTAGAGAATTTTGCTATGAACGCATCCGTGTTTCCTCCAAATGTTTGTTGAAAAGAAGATGCGTTCGTATATAAATTCGTTGAAGTTGTAGTTCCGCCAATAAATAAATTTCCATTAAAATCGGCACTGATGTCGTATGCAAAATCAGATCCGGTGCTCCCAAAATAAGTAAGCCACAAAAGCGTTCCGTTTGGTGAGATTTTTCCTAAAAAACAATCGTACTGTCCTGCATTAGTTGGCTGAAAGCAGGCCGGCGTTGTTGGCAAACCTGTACCTTGTGAATAACCAGTAAATGCTATATTGCCATCGGTGCACATAATTATTTTCTCACCGCTATCAAAACCTGAAGTGCCTAAATAAGTTGCCCAAATAAAATTACCGCAGGAATCAAACTTTGCAATATAAGCATCGTTAATTCCATTTATCGCGTCACTTATCAGTCCAGGTGTTACAGTTAAAGATGGACTATCGGTTTGCATAATAACATAACTGTTCTTGTTATTATCAATTGTAATTCCTTTCATATCATCTGAACCAATTTTTCCAGAATAGGTTGACCAGTAATTACAACTTTGACCGATCAGTCCGAACTGAAAAAAAAGTAATATGCTGCAGAGATATTTCATGAAATAAAAAAGCCCGAAACTAATTGTTTCGGGCTATTAAGATACACAAATTTTTTATCTTATTAAAGTTACGCTTCCGCTTAACGAATGTGATTTATTATCTTTCCCAACATAACTCACTTTGTAAACGTAAACGTTATTTTCTGCCGGTTGGCCTTTAAAGCTTCCATCCCAACCCTTTTTAATGTCGCTTGACTGGAAAACCAAACTACCACCCCTGTTAAAGATCAACATCTCAAATTTAGTTGTGTTATTAGAAACTGCTAAGAACACATCATTGCTTCCATCACCATTTGGCGTAAAGGCATTTGGTAAAAACAATCCCATCTCATCTGCAACAATTACTTTTTTAGAAATAGTAGATTTACATCCTTTATCAGTTTTAACTTCTAAAGTAACATCATACCTTCCACTATCCTGATAAGTATAAGTTGGATTTTGAACAGTTGAAGTAATATCCGGACCAAATGTCCATAACCATGATTGGATAAGAGCCTTTGATGAGAGATCAGTAAACTGAGTTGTTCCATTTATCCAACTTGAACCGTTATTGCTGATATCAAAATTTGCAACCGGCATTGGATATGTTTCAAATGTTTTTTCAATTTCCGCTTTACAACCTTTAGCATCAACACCAGTTAAAACAACCGTAAATATACCGGCTGAGTTGTAACAGATGTTTTTTGGATTTACAGTCTGATTAACTTCACCGTTTCCAAATTTCCAACTAAAATCAATGCCACTTGTAGTTGATAATGCTTTATACTCTACATTGCAAACCGGTGCACAACCAGATTTAGCGTTGCTCATATCTATATCGATGCTTGGTTTTGGATTAACTTTTACAGACGCACTTCCGGTTGCAATACAACCTGCAGCATCAGTTAAGGTTAAAATATATGTTCCACTATTTAATGGCTTTGCATCAAAAATACCCGTGTTTGCTGTGTTCACATTAAAGCCATTAGGACCGCTCCATAAATAAGTGATACCACTTCCATCCAATGCTTCAAAATTTATTGTACCACCTTCGCAAAGTTCTGCAGGCGAAATTGAAGGGTGCAACACTTTTGCCGCACTCACAGAAACATTTGTAGTTGCAGTAGCAATACAACCTTGCGGCGAAGTCATAGTAACTGTATAAACACCGCTTGCGTTTGAACTTGCATTATTAATAACCGGGTTTTGTGAGGTAGAAGTAAATCCATTAGGACCAGACCAAACAAAACTTCCATTACCAAAAGCATGTAATTGAACATTGTTACCTGAACATGCAGGGTTATTGTTACTTACAGAAACAGAAGTAGAACTTATAACTACTGCAACAGTTGCACTAGCATAACAGTTTCCTGTTAAAGTAGCAGTTACTATATAATTTCCACCTGAGTTACTTACGGCAGTTAACGAAGGGTTATGTTGTGCAGATGTAAAACTATTTGGGCCTGTCCAGTTATAATTACCACTGCCACTTGCAGTTAAATTTATTGGGCTTCCAGGGCAAACAGGGCTATTAGCACCAGCGCTCATGGTTGCCTGATTAGTAGCTAAATTAACTGTTGACGTTCCAGTGCATCCATTTGCATTAGTAGTAACACATGTATATATACCTGCCATTGCTGCCGTAACATTTGTAATGACTGGATTTTGTACTGAGGAAGTAAAACTATTCGGACCAGTCCAGTTAAATGTTACACCATTAGTTACCGTATTAGTAAATGAAGCTGTGCCACCAATACAAACAGGTGAGTTAACAGAAAGAACAGGGTTTGGTGCAGGATAAACCTGAACAGTGTAAGTGCCAAATGCAGCACAAGGACCACAGCCTGCTTTTGAAACTGTTACAGTATAAATACCTGCTGCAGTGTACGTATGAACTACAGTTGTACCTGTACCAACTCCACCATCACCAAAATTCCAGTTAAGGTTAAAGTTACTTGCATTCGGACTGGTATCAGTAAATGTAAAATTAGGAGAGCTTAAACATGTATTTGGCGTCATAGTTACCGTTAAGGGTGGTGGTACACTTAATACGTTTACAGTTACAACAGCAGGTTGTGCGCTTATAAATTGGCACATACACGCGCTGCCTGTTAAACACGCTGATAATGCTTGCGTCCACACCGCATTGCTTGGTGCAGTAACAAATGTATTTGTAATATTTGATGATGATAAAGGAAGATTAGTAAAAATAATTGGTACGCTTGGCGGTGTATAAATAATTGTGCCGGAAGGAGAAGCGCAAAAATAAGTTAACCATACACTAAATGTTGTAGTAGCTGTTAGATTAGTTACAGATAAAATATTTGTTGAAGTAGTGAATGTAGTTCCGTTACCAATTGTAGTTGAAACTGGATTAGAAGAGGTCCAGCTAAAAGTTGGGGTAACAGTTAGATTTTTTTCGCATGAAGGAGCGTTACCAATACACTGACCATAATTAGTTCCTGTAATAACTGCAGTAAGCTGAACAGGGCCGCAACAAACTATTGAGTTTGGTGAAGCATTAAGTGTCATGTTTAAAGTATTTGGAGGATTAACTACAGGTGATCCTGGCACTACAAATGATTGAACTGCTGTCCATGGACCTGTATTACCACCACCCATTACCATTTCGCGTGAGCGTATATAATATGTTTTACCAGGACACAAGTTTGAAAAAGGAATTACATTTGGGTGATATGGTTCTACTACACAATTATCGAACCAACCTGTGCCTATGTTATAATTAGGTACGTTTAATAATGAATTATAATATGGATAATTTAAATAAGATGTGGCAGGGTTATTCCAGTTAGTTAAAGTACTGGTTAAACAAGCCGGTTGAGCTCCAACAAAAATAGGAGAACATGAAATCTCGGTTTGTAACCAATATGGACCACAACCGCATGTATTAAGATCAGAATTTGCGGTAACTGTTATGCCTGTTGCGCCAACATTTACAAGATAATTTTGTAAAGGCATACCATGGCAGGCTTTTAATTGTTTAAATCCAACAACCGTTGTTAGAAGGACGAAGAGCGTTAATTTTAGAGTTTTCATAGTAGTTTTAATATTACGGATCAAAACTAACTTATTAAAAACTTAAAAAAATCGCATTTGAGCTAGATTCAGATTTAACTTATTAAATCACCGATTTAGTAAAGGGAAAAAAAATGAACTGAGTGAAAAGCCTTTATTGCTGAGGGAACAAGGCAAGTGTTGAAAATATCCTTATTTGGCGGGGTTTTGAGAGGATCCCGGAAAAATTTTTCGCCACAGCTGAACAATTTGTTTCCTGAAAATAAAGCACATTAATAAATAAGGTACTGCCATTAAATATAAGATACCAGTGTTTAAACTCCGTGCCATTGAAGTTGGATTTGTTTTTAAAGAAGTTTCTGCAGCTTGTTTACACATGGCACATTGTGCTTCTGCATCAAAACTAAAAAGCAGGATAAAGAGAATAATTAAAACTGTAAAATATTTTGTGGTTTTTTTCAAAGTAAAGATCTCTGGCAAATTTACGGTACTTTTTGGTTTGTTTTATGGATTTAACAGGTAAACTGAGCAAAATCAGCAAAAAAAAAGAGCTGTTTTTGGCAGCTCCTTTTTTAAGATCTAATATTTAAATTTATTCGCCTTTAAAGTTGGCTTTTCTTTTTTCTAAAAAAGCGCTTACGCCTTCTTTAAAGTCCTTGGTGCCAAAAGACTTACCAAACTCTTCAATTTCCACTTCAAAACCATTCAATTTAGTATTGTAACCTGCATTAATAACTTTAATTGCTGTTCTAATTGCAGTTGGGCTTTTTGTAGAAAGTTTAGCAGTAATTTCAAAACACTTATTTAATAATTCATCTTGCGTGGTTACATAATTTGCAAGACCCCATTTATAAGCATCCTGTGCATTGATCATATCTGCTGTAACGATCATTTCAAATGCTTTTCCTTTACCAACTAATTGTGCTAAACGTTGTGTTCCACCATAACCCGGAATTACACCTAAACTTACTTCAGGTAAACCCATTTTTGCGTTATCGCTAACTACACGAATATGACAACACATGGCCAATTCCAAACCACCACCTAAAGCAAATCCATT
>JAUXSA010000101.1 GCA_030681615.1 Bacteroidota bacterium | reverse complement strand
AATGGCTTCGTTAATGCTGGCATACTTATCTGTTTCATGATAATCTTCTACGTACTGAACATTACTGTAGTGGATCTTTTCTTTTTTGTATTCGTTAATTAAAGTATTGATCATCACTTTTCTTATCCAGGCTTTAAAAGGCACTTCGGGTTTATGCTTATCCAGGTTTGTAATTATTTTAAGGAAACCCATGTTCAATACTTCCTTCGCCTTATCTTCGTTACGGGTATATCTTATACAAATACTCATTAAATAACTATAGGTAAGTTTATACAATTCATATTCAGCCTTGCGGTCACGATTAATGCAACCGTTGATCAGTTGTGGCTGAATATCCATGTTATTACTTATAAGTTCTCTATTAACTATTACAAATTAAAAGCCAATAAGGTTGGGCTGCATTAAATCTTTTTATTTATCTAACTGCTTGATTTGTAGGCGTAAACAAAAAAGGCGAAACTTTCGCTTCGCCTTTTTATCAAAAATATCTCTTACGATTTGATCTTTACGATCTTAAATTCAGTTCTCCGGTTTTGAGCGTGTTGCTCTTCGCTACAAGGAACAATAACTTTGCCTTCGCATTTACAGTCGTTAATTAATTTAGCTTCGCCATAACCTTTTCCATAGATACGTGCGGCGCTTACGCCTTTAGATATTACATAACCTGCAGATGCTTTTGCACGACGATCAGATAAAGCAAGATTTCCTGCTGCGCCACCTCTACAATCAGAATGTGAACTTAACTCGATAGTTATACTTGGATTTTGAGTTAATAACTGAACGATCTTTTCTAATTCAATTTTCGCATCAGGTCTAACAGTTGCTTTACCTAGGTCAAAATAAATTGGGTTTAAGTCAACAACTTTTCCAATATCAGCACCCAATTTAATTTTATACATTTTGGTATTTAAATAATCATGTAATAAAACATAACCTTCTTTTTTAATGGTAATATCAACCGGCTGTATTTTAGTCAAGTAACCTTCTTTCTCCATTTTAACCATGTAAGAAAGATCGTCGCCTACTTTTTTATCTTTATAAATGTGTCTAAAGTCGCCTTCTTTATCAGTAGTGAAACTCATAAACTCTTTTTGAGTAAAGGCATCGGTAATAGTAACTTTTACACCTTCAATTGGCGAAAGATCATCAGCATCGGCAATTAAACCAAGTAAACCAATAATTTTTTTCTCAACTAATACTTCTTTTTTTGCATTGGCTAAAGCTGCAATGTCTTCTTCTTTTATTACGCCAACGCTTTCTTTGTAACCATTTTTATTTGCCTTCAATTTATAATCTTTGCCCGGCAATACATTAAACTTTACTTCTCCTTTATCGTCAGATTTACCTTCGTAAACTGGCTTACCAGTCTCGTCAATTAACATTACAGTTGTATTAGGAATAATTTCTTTTGAAAGATTATCCAACACAATTAAATTAATAACAGAGCTAATGATAGGGCGCTTTGCAATAAAACTATAAATATCATCTTTTGTTCCTGTGCCCCTGTTTGAAGTAATATAACCTGTTGTAGTTGTTCTTGCATAAAAACCGAAATCATCAAATTGTGAGTTTACAGGATAACCTAAATTTTGTGCCTCAAAATAAGAATCTCCGGCAGGCACTGTATAAAAAATATCTAAGCCGCCTAAGCCTACTTTTCCATCGCTTGAATAAAACAAAACTTCATCTTCAAATAATTGCGGGAACATTTCCCTTCCTTCTGAATTTACAGACTGACCAAGATTTGTTGGTTTTGTCCAACTGTTATTTTCAAAAGTACTTACCCATACGTCGGTTAAACCTAAAGTGCCTGGCATATCTGAAACAAAGTAAATTGTTTTTCCATCCCCACTTATTGCAGGGTGTCCGCAAGAATATTCATCGCTGTTAAACGGAAATTCCATCCACTCGCCCCAATTTTCTCCTTCTTTTTTTCTGCTGAATATTTTAAGATTTACACGGCCATCTTTTCCTTTTTGATATTTATTGTTTACGAAATTATTTCGCGTAATGTATTGTGTGTTGCCATCTTTTGTAAAACAGATCGGACCCTCGTGTACCTTTGTTTTCAAACCTTCTTTTACCGCATGTTCGTTCTTAACGTCATTTCCTTCGATGTAACCTTTGTAAACATCTAAATAATAAGAATCATCCCAACCATATTTACGTCCTGCCACAGACGTGTTCCTTCTTGAAGAAAGAAAATACATTTCGTTGTTTACAACATATGGACAAAAATCTCCTTCTTCAGAATTGATAGATAATCTTTTTAGTGAATAGTTACTGGAATCTTTTTTTAAATCTTCAATAACTAGTTTTTTCTGCGCCAGGTTATCTCTTATAAGCTTGTATTGGTTATCATTGATCTTAGAAAAAACCTCAGACGCTTTATTATAGTTTGAATTGTATTTTAAAACCTGGTAATAATTATAAAGATCCTGATCTGTCATGCCAGTATTAGAATACGCTTTATCATAATACACCTGGGCTTTGCGGTAATCGCCCATATTTAAATTACTTTCGCCGGCGCGCACATAATATTTTATTTTAGGGTGTTTGCTTCTTGAAAGCTCCTCGTACATTTCCGATGCTGAAACAAATTCTAAATTATCAAACCGTTTATCGGCAATTTTTTCTTTTACCGATTGTGCTTTTATTGCCAGGGTTGCAAAAATTAAAAGAGATACTAATGTATTTTTCATTTTATTAAGTTCTTTATTGTATAAATTAAAAATAACGTGGAGATTTTAAAGCCTTTTGATTTGACAAGAAATCATATCCAATAATTACTTCATGTGTACTTGGACTGTATTTACCCATATTGTTAATTGAATAGTCGTATGCATATCCAACACGCAATTGTTTTGTGAAATTGTAAGCAAGGTTAGCCCCTGCTGCTGCACCGTGGCGATACATTACGCCAAACCAGATCTTCTCATTAAATAATGCGGATACATTCGCATCAATTGATAAAGGTGCATTTTGAGTATACTTAATTGCACAACCCGGTTTAAGATCCCATAAACTATTTAATTTAACTACGTAACCTGCAATTAAATAATAGTGCAATACTTGTTTTGAAGCTGCAAAACTCGCATCCTTGCTTAATTTATTTGGAATAACTTTTGGCGCGGTTAAACCAACAAAAAAACGTTGGCCATAATAATAAACGCCAGCGCCTGTATTAAACGTGTTACTGTTAAAGTTTGTATTATTAACCACCAAAGGATCAGCAGCATCATTAACCGCTAAGCTTCCTAAATTATTTCTTATAAGATCGGCACCTGCGCGAATACCAAAACATAAACGATCGTTAGCTTTATTTAAACGGATACGGTATGCAAAGTCGCCAAACAAAGCTGTTTTATTGGTTGGCCCTATTATATCGTTAACAACGTTTAAACCTACACCAATAGACTCGTTCATTAATGGCGTATGCATAATAAAACTATTTGTTCTTGGCGCACCTTTCCAACCGGTCCATTGACTTCGGGCATCCAATACAACGCTTAATGCATCGCGACTCCCGGCATAAGCCGGGTTTAGAATAGAGGAGTTAAACATGTAAAACGAGTTTTGTACCTCTTGCTGTGCAGATAAAGTAACGCTTAAAAAGCTTAGTACTATTAAAGCTGCTGTTTTTGTTTGCTTGATCATTGTTCTATTTTAATTTTTTATTTCTAACTCTTAATACTGTAATTGAATAAAGCCTCTCATAATAGTTTGCTCCTGGTCACCCAGGTCTAAAATATAAAAGTAGGTAGCTGTTGGTAATTTGTTTGATCCTGTTTTACCATTGGCGTTTGGCGATCCATCCCAATCATTCTT
>JAUXSA010000059.1 GCA_030681615.1 Bacteroidota bacterium | reverse complement strand
TAACGTGACGATTAAACTGGTAGTTCGCCAAAGCAAGCCCTTCAGCAGCGGCAAGAGAAAGTGCAGCTAATCGGGTTTGATTGTAAACAACAACTTCTTTTTCTTTTAAAGCGTTTATAGAATCTGCAACCCCGGCGGCATGTTTACGTACTTTTTCTTTTAAAGCATTTTCATCGCTTTTAGAATTAACCACTAAAACAGAAATATATCTTCCTAAATAATTTAAGGCGACTGTTTTTTTATCTTCTTTTTTTAATTCGTTTAAAATATAATCACTCACATCTTTCGGGAACGAAAAATCTGCTGAGTTTAAAAATTTTTCAGTAACAATCAATAGACTAGAATCGGTACGTAACTTACTTTTTAAATTTATTTGGGCCATAATAGGTTTTGGTTGTGTACGAATATACAAAATCGTAGATTTAAATCAAATAGCAGGGCGTATTATAACCTGTTGAAAAAACACCTAAAATATAGTTTAGGTATTTTTTAACTAAAATCCCTTAAATTTGATAAATTATTAAGATAAAATAATGAATTTTTTGTTGGTTTTTATTGGCGGCGGAATAGGCTGCGTGCTTAGGTACATGATAGGTTTGGGTTTTCATAGGGTAACAAGCTCCTTACCATGGGCTACATTTGTATCTAATGTGGTAGCCTGCACTATTTTTGCAATTGCCATGTGGTTTATTAACGGGAAAGTCTTGTTAAATCAGGCCGACGCTCAATCTCAAACAACTCTTAAGCTTTTAATTTTAACAGGTTTTTGTGGAGGGTTAAGTACTTTTTCAACCTTTGGTTACGAAACTTTTTTATTGTTCAAGCAAGGCTTACATATGGTTGCTTTTTTAAATATTATTTTTAGCACATTAGTTTGCCTGGGCATATTTTACATTTTTAGCAGGCATACAGCTTAATTTTTTATGGATTTTAATAAACGAAAAGATCTTGTTTTTATAATTCTCGCAGGATTTTTTATTACCAATGCTATAGTTGCTGAGTTAATTGGAGGAAAACTGATCCAGTTCTTCGGACTTTTTACGCAAAGTATTGGTATTATTTTATGGCCTGTTGTTTTTATTTTAACCGATCTTATTAACGAGCATTATGGCAAACAAGGTGTACGCAAGTTAACTTACATTACTGTTGGCTTAATTGCTTACACATTTATTTTAATTTCAATCGGGCTTAACATTAACGCTGTTCCTTTTAGCCCCGTAAACGACGAGAATTTCAGGATCGTATTTGGACAAAGTCAATGGATAATTGTAGGAAGTATTATTGCATTTTTAGTTTCGCAGTTGGTGGATGTGTATATTTTTTGGTTGTTTCGAAATCGAACAGGTAGTAAAATGATCTGGCTACGCGCCACGGGAAGTACAGTAATAAGTCAATTAGTAGACACCTTTATAGTGCAATATATTGCCTTTGTTTTGCCGGGGAAATGGACCGTTGATGAATTTATTCATAATGCCAGCTGGGGTTACTCGTTTAAATTGTTAATTGCAATCGCTCTTATTCCTTTTATTTATCTGGGACATTACGCCATTAATAAATTATAAAGATCAGAGAAAAAGTGAGTTAAATAAAGGGTAACTTAGACCTGAAATTAACAATGATCACTTATACATTTTTAGCTATAATAGTGGGTTTATCTATTTACTGTTTTAACGTCAGGAATGTGATGTCAAAATATTTATTTCACCAATATTCATTAAATCATAATAAAGAACATTATCGCTTTTTGACACATGCATTTATTCATGGCGATTTTATTCACTTAGCTTTTAATTGTCTTGCGCTTTATAGTTTTGGATTAGCTTTAGAAGAACATTTTTTCCCAATTTTGTTTGGTGAAAAATTAGGAAAGGTTTATTATTTGATCATGTTTACAGGCGGTATTTATGCAGCTTCTTTCACAGAATATTTCAGGAATAAAAATAATCCCGATTATTCATCACTAGGAGCAAGCGGGGCTATTTCATCCATTATGTTCTGTTATATTATGGTGAGCCCTTTAAGTAATATCTCTCTATTCTTTTTCCCAATGCAAGGTTGGATAGCCGGTATTTTATTATTGGGCGTAAGTTATTATTTGATCCGTCGCAAAAAAACTACCGATTACAGCGATAACATCAGCCACGAGTCTCATTTTTGGGGTGCTTTGTTTGGTGTAGCTTTTATCTTAGTTTTAAAACCCGCTTTGTTAAAACATTTTGTATCGCAGGTTTTTGGAATAAATTAATTACTTTTAAATTTAGTAAAACTCAAAAAAATGAAACATTTAATTCTTGTTAGTTTTTTAACGCTTTCGGTTTGTGTTGCAAAAGCGCAATGCATTCGTATTTACGTTGCCGAAAAAGTAAAGGAAGTTGAGATTCCTATCGAAAGAAGGGATTTTGAAATTACCATTAACGATACCATGAAACTTAATTTAACTTCAGGTAATAATGGTTTATTGGGAAGGATCTCGTTAGATAAAGGCACATATAAAGTAATGATCCAGAATCCTGAGTATGCAGATGCTATTATGAAGGATGTTGTGGTAGAAGAATCACGCTCAAATAACCTTACTATTAATGTGGTGCCTTTAACGGCGGCCCAAATAGAGGAGAAGAAGAAAGCAAAATAGGTGATGGAACACGGGTGAAACGGATTTAGCGGGTTTTCACCGATTTTTTTTCTTTCCCTGAATTTTTACATTTTAGATTAAATATTAAAAATACAGAAACTTGATTGTATCTGTGAATATCAGTTCAATCAGCGTTATCTGTGTTCTATCTCGAAATGTTATTTGTCCAGGATCCTTTTGATCTCTGGTTTAAAATACAAAGTTGATTTTAAGATCTTACCGTCTTCCCTAAAAATAGGTTGTCCGTTCTCATCCAGTTTACTCATATTACTACGGTGAATTTCGTCGTAAACTTCTTCGATCTTATGCTGTAAGCCGTGTTTTAAAATAGTGCCAAATAAAATATATAATTGGTCGCCTAAGGCATCGGCAATTTCGATCATATCACCATTTTTACAGGCTTCAAGATATTCTTCGTTCTCTTCTTTAATTAAATTGTATCGTAAGGTGTAATCTTTTTCACTAATCAGATTCATTTCAGAAGCATTACCGATCTTAAAAATATCGTGAAACTCTTCTACCGATTTTATTTTTTCGTACAACTTGCTCATGAATTATTTATTTTTTTTGCCTTTACGTTGTTTGTATTCATCGTTAAATTGTGTAACGATCTGGTCGGTAATATCTAAAGTAGCGTTACCTAAAAGCATGGTGGGTACCGCATCGCTGTATGAAAGAATATAATCGTACCTACCATCGTTCCACTTCACTAAAAAATCTTTTACGTTCTTTTGGAAGGATGCGTTCTTCTCGCCAATATCAATAGATAAATTATCCATTTGTATCTGTTTGTTCTGGGCTTCTTTTTCGATAGCCTGTATTTCCCTTGCTTTTGCTTCCAATTCGCTTTGTGGCGCTATGCCTGCTTTTTGCGACATCTGAAATTCTTCTACCTTTTTTTGGTATTGCATACTCAGGCTTTCTACACTTGCTTCAATGCTCGCTTTTTTTCTTTTCGATTCAGCTATCAGGTCTATTACCTCTAAACTTTTATCATTTAAAATATCAATATTTACAAATGCAATTTTACCTGTGGGTGTGTTTCCAACCGGCGCAACCGTTTTGGTGTCGGCTGTTTTTGTATCTGTTTTTATCTCTTCGGTATTTTCTTTTTTCTCAGAAGTTGGGTCTGTTAAATTATTTACCTTGTAAAATAAAAATCCTACAGCGGCAACTAATACAACATTAACACCAATAATTGCTTTGTTCATTATCAACTAATTTTAATGCAAATATAAAGTTACTTATGGTTTAAACAATAATTTTTGGCGCGGTTTTAGTTCCATTTGTAAATCATTAACAGTTGCCTGCGTCCGGCCCTGTAAATACTGGTAAATGTTGTTAAATGTAATGTACTCACGATAGCAGTTGGTGCTCAATTCGTCACGACACCAGGTGTTGTAATCGAGGATATATGCGGAATCTTTTTGGTAACAAAAATGCTGAACATAGGGGGGTAATTTATCTAAAACGATTTTTGAAAATTTAATTTCAACCACGTTCATATTGCCGCTTTTAAAATTGCCGGATAGATTATCGGGCCATATGTTTTTTTGATTAAAACAAGGCATTATCCAAAATAAAGCAATGATGAGATAGAACAAAGGAAATTGTAATAACAGTGTAGGACTATAATAACGTTGTTTTGTTTTGCCTGAGAACAATAAAAAAAGAAGTGGTATGAAAGTAATATTGCAGAACCACATGGCGTAATTTTGATTGTTTTGAGAGGGAAATAAAAAAATAATAAGAAGTATATGGAAAATAACTGCAAAGGTAATGGCAAGGTATCTTATTGGTCTTATTATTAGACCAACACCAATAAAAATAAGTACATAAGGAATAAACACACCTATCTTTTTAATGAATATGAACTGACGTTCGCTCATCATTTTTTGCAAAGGCGAGATCAGTTCTGGAAAATCTGTTTCTATAAATAAAGAATTGAGTTGACTAATGCCGTTAAAAATATAGATAGAGCAAAAAATTAACTGCAGTACAATAAAAAAAGAAGTGAATTTATTAGCATCGTCTATGCGGCCATTATAGAACATTAGTACAAATAAAAAGGCAAAATAAATGTAGAACCAGGGTTGCAAACGGTTTAGATCATAAAACACCATGGTTGCGCCAATTAACAATGCTAAAAAAATAAGTAAACGGTGTTTCTTTAAAAATAAGGAAGCAACGATCAGCAGCATAAAAAAGCCAACAACAAAATAATCGTAAGGGGCTTTAATAAAAAACGGTTCATACGCGGGGGCATACGGAAAAAGTCTTTCGCCTGCCCAGAGATTTAGAGATAAAAAAACCGAGATAATAAGCGAGATACAAATGGTAACCCTGATCAGTAATAAACGTTGTGGAATTGGTATCGTGAGTCCTTCTATCATTTCTTTTTTAGCTTCCCTGCAGCGTAAAAGTATTTCTGGTAATATGTTTCGGTTAAGCTGTTAACCAATACACCGCGTGTGGTGCTGGCATGTACAAATTTATTGTCTCGCAGGTAAACACCTACATGTGTAATAGATTTGCTGTTAATTTTAAAAAAGATAAGATCGCCTTCTGTAGCCTTTTCGATCTTTAGTTTTTCGCATTCTTTGTAGATCTCGCCAGCTGTTCTTGGTATTTTTCGACCATACACTTTTTCAAATAAATTAATGGTAAAACAACTACAGTCAACCCCCGTTTTTTCGCAACCACCATATTTGTAAGGTGTGCCGTACCAGTCGCTTATAAAAGAATAAAGCTTATTTTCCTTCACTTCTTTACTGCTAATACCCATTTTTTCTCTAAATACTACCGAGCCCGGTTTGGCCTCTGCCTTAGGTTTGGTAACGGTTTTAACCGATTCTTTTTTATGCCGGCAGCCATATCCTACCAATAGAATACAAAAAACCATAATAGTTTTTGACCGTGAAAAACGCATTTACTATAAAAATACACCAATACTGCAAGGCTTTAACGGCAAGCGGCGGGCAATTGTAGACATAGCCTTGTTAATTACCCAGTGTTAAATAGCTATTAATTTAACTATGATTTACTGTTAATTTTCCCTATTTTTAGAACTTCTAACCCTATTTAAAATGGATGATTTTACGTTGAAACCTACTGCCGTGAAAACCAAAATACCTTTAGAAACTCTTAAACATGCCTTCTCGCTTATGTGCACTGCTAAAAGCATGACGGAGTTATACGAGGCCAATAAGGATGTAACTGCTAAATATGTTCATGCTACAAGCCGCGGCCACGAAGCCGTTCAGCTTGCTTTGGGTTTACAGCTTTTACCACAGGATTTTGTCAGCCCGTATTACCGCGACGATAGTATTTTATTGGCCATTGGCATGCAGCCCTATGAACTGATGTTACAGCTATTGGCTAAAAGGAACGATCCTTTTTCGGGGGGTAGGACCTATTATTCTCATCCAAGTTTAAGGAGAGAAAATATGCCTAAGATCCCACATCAGTCAAGCGCTACGGGCATGCAGGCCATCCCGGCAACGGGTATTGCCATGGGTATGCAATATATTGAGAAGAACGGGATGAACATGGATTATAAGGGCAACAACCCTGTTTCGGTTTGTTCGTTAGGAGATGCAAGTTGCACCGAGGGCGAAGTTTCTGAAGCTTTTCAAATGGCGGTTCTAAAACAATTGCCAATTTTATATTTTGTACAGGATAACGAATGGGATATCAGCGCTCACGCGAAGGAATTCCGTGCGCAGGATATTACCGAATTTGCAAGAGGTTTTAAAGGATTAGAAACAAGGACCATTGACGGTTCTGATTTTATTTTAAGTTATAACACTTTAAAAGAGTGCTTAGATATTATTCGTGCTGAAAGAAGGCCGATGTTAATTCACGCAAAAGTACCTTTATTAAACCACCATACAAGTGGAGTGCGTAAAGAATGGTACCGCGATGATCTTGAGGAAGCTGCAAAACGCGACCCGTTACCACGCTTGAGAAATCAATTGATAATTGCGGGAATGGACGCTTCGGAGCTTCAAAAGATAGAAGAAGACGCTAAAAATTTAGTTGAAGCAGATTATCAAAAAGCTTTATTGGAAGAAGATCCCACGCCAGAAGATCTTTTTTTACACGAGTTTGCCGCAACACCAATTACCGAAGAAAAAGGAGAAAGAGCACCTGCAGGCAAGCAGCCAACCGTTATGGTGGACAGTGCGTTATTCGCGATACGTGAATTAATGAGCAAACACCCGGAATGTTTATTGTACGGGCAAGACGTAGGAGCAAGGCTGGGCGGGGTATTCAGAGAGGCTGCCACATTATCGCAACAATTTGGAGAACACCGTGTTTTTAATACACCCATACAGGAAGCATTCATCGTTGGCTCAACCGTTGGTATGAGCGCTGTTGGTTTAAAACCAATTGTAGAAGTACAGTTTGCCGATTATATTTGGCCGGGCCTAAATCAGTTATTTACAGAAGTTAGTCGCAGTTGTTATTTAACCAATGGCAAATGGCCGGTAAGCATGATCTTACGTGTGCCAATTGGCGCTTACGGCAGTGGCGGACCCTATCACTCAAGCTCTGTAGAAAGTGTTTTAGTAAATATTAAAGGCATTAAAATTGCGTATCCAAGCACAGGCGCCGATCTTAAAGGTTTAATGAAGGCTGCTTATTATGATCCGAACCCTGTGGTGATGTTAGAGCATAAAGGTTTGTACTGGAGCAAAATAAAAGGTACCGAAGATGCTAAGACCATTGAACCGGATGAAGAATATGTTATCCCATTTGGAAAAGCACGCAAAGTAATTGAAGCTACAGAAGAGAATATTAAAGCCGGAAAAACCATTACCATCATTACCTACGGTATGGGTGTGTATTGGGCAAAAGCTGCTGCTAAAAAGTTTGAAGGACAAGTAGAAATTATCGACTTAAGAACTTTAGCACCTATTGATGAGAATTGCATTTTTGAAAGTGCACGTAAACATAATAAAGTAATGGTGTTAACAGAAGAACCTGTTCACAATGGTTTTGCGCAAAGTATTGCCTCACGCATTTCTGAAAATTGTTTTCAATCTTTAGATGCGCCTGTAAAAGTTATTGGCGCTGAGAATTTACCGGCCATTCCTTTAAATTCTATCTTAGAAAAAACCATGTTGCCAAATGCTGATAAGGTGGAGAAGGCGATTGGGGAGCTTTTGAGTTTTTAGTTTAGTCATAAGGACAACAAATTGAACTAGTGAAAAAAGGTATTCTCATATTAATAATCGTATCACTTATTTCTTGTAATAACAATAACAAAAATGTCGAATTTGTCCTTGATGATGATACTGGAGATACAATAAAATATATTAAGCGTTATCCTACACAAAAAATTAAGGAATTAATTCTATACGAGAAAAACGTTCCCATTTTCAATTTAGGTTTTAATGAAAAAGGCGATACCCTTAAGATCCCTAGAATTATTTACGTAAAAGCAAATCGTACATTGTTTTTATATATTCCTATTCAAAACCTTTATAGTAAGACTGAGGTTCTATTTGAAAATACAGATCCTGCTCAGAAAAACATCGATGAAACTCTAACAATCACACTCAATTACATTGGTTCAATGGACATTCCAATAGTAGAAAGAATGATAAAAGCTAAACAAATAAATGGTTTTATCAAGACAACGTCAAAGGATAAAAAAAATGTTGACATGTGGCCATTTCGAATAAATATTGACTAGCGACGACAACATCCAAACCTTATACGCTTCGTGAAAAACTCTGTGTCCTCTGTGGTAAAAAAATAAACACTACTTCTGCGCCGTTCTGTAAAAATACAAAGCTACAAAAGAGAAAATAATATTGGGTGTCCACACCGCTAATAAAGGCGGTGCAAAGCCTGTGGTAGCAATAGTTGTGAAGATGTACATGAACATAATGTAGATACAACTTAACAATAAACCCAATGCAATTTGTAAACCCACACCACCCCGTACTTTACGGGAGGATACACAAACGCCAATGATGGTCAATATAAAAGTCGCAAAGGGAAAGGAAGTTCTTCTGTACAATTCTACTTTAAAGAAATCTATTTTGTTAGAGCCTTTTAATTCTTCGCGAATGATGTATTCTTTAAATTCAAAATAAGGCATGGTCTCTATCTTACTTTCATAACGGTTCATATCAACAGGCGAGAAGGCGATCTTTAATTTTTTTGTAGGGTAAAATTTATTTATTTGTTTAAAAATGGGTTTTCCGGTTTTTAAAGTATCCAATCTATCCTGTGCAATTATTTTTCGTTCGTATACGTTCACTAAATTCCATTCTCCGCTTACGCTGTCCCAGGCCATGTTATCGGCACTCAAAAAATAAGTCTGTTTGTTGTTGACGATATCTTCCAAACTAATTTTAAAAGCAGTCTTTAAACGGTTATCGTAACTTTCCATGTATAACAAACGGTTGGGACCAATTTTTTTATGGATGTTATGTTCATCATTGTTATACGTATTGTTTATCCATTTATCTTCAAAACCAATTTTGATCTCAACCGCTTTTGGTAAAATAAAATGATTTAATACTAGCGAAAGAGACGCTAAAATACTTGCGCCAATAATGTAGGGACGCATGATGCGTTTAAAGCTGGTACCACTGCTGAGTATGGCCACAAACTCGGTTTGATGCGC
>JAUXSA010000058.1 GCA_030681615.1 Bacteroidota bacterium | reverse complement strand
ATGCAGAAGTTGTTGTTGCCGTATCTGAAGCCAGCTCTATGGGTCTCATAATTACGGTTGCACCATATTCTTTTGCCACAACCGCAATCTTTTCATCATCTGTTGAAACATATACATTGTTAATTCCAATTGCTTTTGCCGCTGCAATAATACTGTAGCTGATCAAAGGTTTACCGCAAAACAATTTAATGTTTTTTCCGGGTAATCTTTTAGAACCTCCACGAGCAGGAATTATTGCAATGTATTTCATTTAAAATTTATAACTACTTTAAATTTTTCCAGTACCAATCCACCGCTTCTTTTAAACCGTTCTCTAACGTATGGCTGGGTTTATATCCTAAAAGGGTTTCTGCTTTTTCGATAGAGGCCAATGAGTGCGGAATATCACCTAAACGATCGGCGCCGTGTATTGTATTTATCTTTGCGATCTCAGGATCGTATTCACTCAAATATTTTTTTAGCAAAAGTGTCATCCAGTTAAGATCGGCGCGTTCACCAACCGCTGTATTAAATATCTGCCCGGTTGCTTCAGGATTTGTAGTAAGCGCCGCCAAATGATTCATCTGGATCACATTATCAATGTATGTAAAATCGCGCGAGTTGGTGCCATCTCCATTTATTTTTGGAGATTCGTGCGCCATTAATTGCATCGTGAATTTTGGGATCACTGCTGCATAAGCGCCATTCGGATCCTGCCGGCGACCATACACATTAAAATAACGCAAACCAATACAATCCAAACCATAATTTAAACCAAACACATGTGCATACAATTCATTTACATACTTTGTTACCGCATAAGGTGAAAGAGGTTTGCCGATTATTTCTTCTATTTTTGGAAGGGCTTCAGAATCTCCATACGTGCTTGAGCTTGCCGCATACACCACCCGTTTAACTTTTGCATCCCGCGCTGCCACCAAAACATTTAAAAATCCTCCAACATTAACTTCGTTAGTTGTAACAGGATCATTTAAACTTCTTGGCACCGAACCTAAAGCTGCTTGTTGCAAAACTATCTGCACACCATCCATTGCTTTTTTGCAAGCGTCAGCATGGCGAATGTCACCTTCAATAAGTATAAAGTTTTTATTTTTTAAAAAAGGTTCAATGTTTTCTCTTCTCCCGGTCGAAAAATTATCTAAACAAATTACTTTGTTATTGAATTTTAATAGATCTTCACAAAGGTTAGAGCCGATGAAACCGGCACCGCCGGTAACAAGAACAGTAGAGTCTGATATTTTCTGGTAAGTATTCATTTAATATTCGTCTTTAATTTGGCGTCACTTTTTGCTTGATCAAAAAGTAACCAAAAAATCAAGGCTACTTAAAATTTTGTTAAAAATCATAACGCATCAAGCTGACGATTTAAGCGCTTCGCGAGAGGCAAAAATCGTCTACGCGCAAATATCAACGCGTTTGAAGCATAAGATTTTTTACACAAAATTTTAATAGGCCCCCTCACGTTGTGTGCTAACGCGTTCAGCAAATCGGCCTTTGAAAAATTATCTAAACAAATTACTTCATTTGAATGTTGTAACAAATGTTCGCATAAATTCGAACCAATAAACCCGGCACCGCCGGTTACCAAAACCCTGGAGTTAGTTATTTTAGGATATGACATATAAAATCAAATTAAACACTACTTTAAGTAATGGCAATACAAAAATAATTTAATAATTAAGGCTTGCTTTTGACATATAAAATTGTAAATATTTAATAGTCAGCTAGTTAGTATAATAATAGCTTCGCCTTCTCAGTCACAGGATGACTAAGAAGGCAGAAAATCGTCAAAAGCGTTAAAATTAGCATAATTTCTCAAAGTTTTAGGGGTAATTTTCGCTCAAAACATGCTTTTTTTAAGAAAAAAATAGTGCATAACATTAATCCTAAAAAAATTAGAAAATTGGTTTTTTGATACTTTTTTACAATGATTACGTTTAGAAATTTTTTTCCATGATCATTAATAGGCATTTTTATCCATTTTTTTGGCACTTGTTTTTCTTAACAACCCCGTGTTTACATAAAAATGCGTCATACTAAGAACCGTTATATACTAAATCATACTAACCGAAATATGTTAAAGATTGGGGAATTTAAATAAAATGTGTGTAACTCTATGCTTTAATCCAGTCATTTTTAAATCTTTTGCGTAAATTTAAAATCGATGAAATTCTTATTAAATATTCTTTTTACAGGTAATAAGTTGATCATTCTTATCCAACAAAGACTTAGCCCTAAGCAATTTGTTATTTTTGGCGCTATCTTAATTGGTTTAACGGCTGGCCTGGCAGCGGTGCTTTTAAAGCTGTTTGTACATTGGTTATTAGGTGGCATTGGAATAGTTTCTTCAAATAATCAATTTATTATAGCAGCTTTTCCTATAATCGGTATTGCTTTATGTGCTTTATTTATTCATTATTTAAATGGCAATAAACTTGGTAAGGGCTTAGCTAATATTATTTATGCCATTGCAAAAAAATCAAGCATACTTCCAAAAGATCAAACTTACAGTCATATTATAACAAGCGGATTAACCGTTGGTTTTGGTGGATCGGGTGGTTTAGAATCACCGATCGTAACAACAGGATCGGCCATTGGCTCTAATTTTGGGCGAACGTACAAGTTAACTTATAAAGAACGCACACTACTTTTGGCTTGTGGCGCGGCCGCCGGTATTGCCGGGGCTTTTAATACACCTATTGCCGGCGTTTTATTTGCGCTTGAAGTTCTTTTGGTAGAGGCAAACATTTCTGCGTTTATTCCCATCTTAATTGCGTCAGCCTCGGGGGCGTTATGTTCTAAAATAATTTTACAAGAAGATCTGTTACTGCAGTTTAAACTACAAGAGGTTTTTAATTATTATAATGTGCCGTTTTATATTTTGCTTGGTTGCCTAACCGGAGTGGTTTCCTATTATTACTCAAAAATATTTATGGCAACAGAAGATTACTTTAAAAAATTTAAAGACAACGCTCTTTTAAAGATCTTTGTTGGTGGAATAGGCTTATATATTTTGATCTTACTGGTGCCTCCATTATTTGGCGAAGGTTATGCCAGTATTAAATTCCTTTCCAATATCAACACGGATGCTGTCTTTAACCGTTCGGCCCTTTATTTTGGCGCTATGTCAAAACCGCTTATATATCTTAGCTTAGTTGTAGTTATATTATTAAAACCAATTGCTACTGCATTTACTGTAGGAAGTGGCGGCAACGCCGGTAATTTTGCCCCATCATTATTTACAGGCGCCTTTGTTGGGTTTCTTTTTGCATCTGTATCTACTGACCTGGGTTTTGAATTACCTGTAAGTAATTTTACTATTGTTGCTATGGCCGGCGTATTAAGTGGTATTTTTCATGCACCCTTAACAGGAATATTTATTATTGCCGAAATTACAGGTGGCTATGAATTAATTATTCCTTTAATGATCGTTTCTGCTTTAAGTTATGCTGTATCAAAATATTTTATGCCGTTAAATATTGATATGCTCAAACTATCCAGAAAAGAAAAAATAATTGTAACCAATACCGATTCATATTTATTAAGCAATATTGAAATATCTAAATTAGTTGAACATGATTTTTCTCAGATCCCAATAGATGTAAAACTTAGAAAATTAGTGGAATTGATCTCAACGTCCAAACGTAATATCTTTCCGGTTATTGATAAAAAGGGACGTCTAAAAGGCTTAATAACTATTGACGATATACGTGATATAATGTTTAAACAGGAGTTGTACGATACAATAACTGTAAAAGAATTAATGCAGGCGCCAACAAATATTATTACCGACAAAGACGATATTACCTCGGCTATGAAACGTTTTGACGAATCGCACCTTTGGAATATACCTGTTGTGTTTAATGGAAAATACGAAGGCTTTATCTCAAAATCTTCTATCCTCGAAAAATACAGGGAAGTACTTATCAATACTTCTTTAGAATAAAAAATCCGCGCTGTTATTCACAACGCGGATCCTTAAGAAAATTATTTATTATTATTGAACTACTAATTTTTTAGTACTCGATGCATTTCCAACTTTAATATTTACCATGTAAATACCGGTTGATAATCCACTAAGATCAATTGAAATAGTGTTTTCTCCAACTTGCCCTTGAGCTTTGTTAGTTTTAACAACTTGTCCTATTGTATTTAAAACAGTAACCTCAACGCTTGAATTATCTTCTAAATTAATTGCCAATACAGCCTCACCAGAAGCAGGGTTAGGATAGATCTCAATATTACCTAAACTACTTTGTGACGCTTGTGATAAACCAATTGTAGGGAAAGCATACGATAGTTTACCAAATTGATACCAGGTTGTATTATTGGTTAATTGCGCAAATGGATTACTGTTGGTAACCGTAATCGGTGTAACAATATCTACGGTACTTCCTATAACAGCTTCCACACCCGTTTTTGGTGAGGTGTAATGTAAGGTAGCGCGGTTGGCCACATTTGTATTGGCTGTACCTGTTCCTACAGCAACTTTACTTACATTAAGTTCTGTTGGGGAGATCTGGAAACCAAATGGTGCAGCATACATACAACGTGATTTAATGTTTGGTATTGAGTTATATTTTCTGCCACCGTTTGTGAAATTAGTATCAGATTCTGCCCATGTAAAAGTAATGTATTGCCCGTTTGGTGTACGACCTAACTGGATACGTGAATCTACATTATCTGTTTTAACAGCAGGTGCTGTTCCTGTAGCGTCCCATGGATTTTCGTTAAAACCATTTCCACCTGTTTGCGGACTTGCTTCTTCAGAAGATAAAGAGTCAATAGTTTGATAGGTCCATGCAGAAGTACCATCACCAATAAAATCATATAAATATGGACGGTTACCAGGTGTGTGGCCCCAACGGTAAAGTTCGCCACCATTTGACCATTGTTGCAAATAGTTTAATGAGTCAGCATGGATAGAAGCATGACTGAACATAGTTGCGGCAATATGCAAACGGTTATTACCGTCAACGGTAATATCAAAATCGCTAAAAAATGGAGAAGTAATTGTTGTGTTAGCATTTGTTGAAGCTATATGATCCAGAATGGGAGTCATAGCAGGGCTGTTAAAGTCAATAACAGGTAATAAAGACCAGCTTACGCCAGAGTTAGTTGTTTTGTAAATGATAGGGTGCTGACCAATATTTGAATTTACAGCCGTACCTAAACATCCTAATGCAACAACATAACCCACAGTTCCCGATTCGTTCCAGGCCATTTGCGGCGCAAAACTTAAAACTTTATCACCTGAAGTTGGTTCAACAAGAGCCGGTGGAATAATACTATCCGTAGACCAGGTGAATGTTCCCGCATTAAAAACACCCTTTACAATGGCGTAACCCCTTAAAGCGGCAAGAGTGGTATTATCAGCCTGAAGTAACGCTAATGAACGCACAACGCCATCATCCGTAGAGCTAAAACCAAAACGTGACCAACCGTGATTAGCAACACTTGGTGTAGAAGTGAAATTGAAGAATTGTTGTGCATTTGGAGCACCACTGGCCGTATTATTAAACACGTTCAATTGTTTACTGGCATAAAAATTACCAGAAAATAAAGATCCTGCAACTGTTGGGCCGGTACCTACAACGTATGCATTGGCGATATTTGTATTTCCAACCGGGTTATAAATTCCACCTTGCGGGTAACGTCCCCAGTTATTAGCATCAGCCCAAATACAAGTGCTGTCAAAAGTTGCACCACCGTTAGAACTGATCATGGCTACGATCGCTCCACCTTGCGCGTTTGGCGGAAGGGCTGGAAGCGCTGTATAGCTCAAACTTTTTCTATGTATAAAAGAAACTGCGTTTATATTATCATTGTATTGTAATGGTTTTGATTGGCTAACTAACATGCCATAAATGTTCATTGAGCCGGTTAGCAATTTCCAACCTATAGTAGACGGTGGTAAAGCCGCGGATGAATATTGTTCAGGCTCTGACGCTGGATTTAAAATTGGTCCGGGCGCTTGTTTTAAACCCTGAAAACCTCCGTTAGTAGGTTCAATAGCAAATTTTGCAGCTATTCTTCCGGCAATATTTTCTATGCCCACAGGCCTTTGTTTAATATGCCCGTTTTGTGGAAAGACGCTTATTGCTGCTAATAAGGCCGAACCAAGTAATAATTGTTTTTTCATGTTTATTTGGTTTTAGGTATTAATTATGTATTTAAATTAATTGTACTCTTTTCTAAGAACATTAAAACTAAGATTTTGTTTTGGAGATATTTAACTAATATATAAAATAAAATTTATATAACCGAACTAATTAATGTTTTAACAGAAATAGATCGTATAAAAAAGCCATGTTGTATAAACAACATGGCTTTTTAGAAATTTATTTATATCAAAGGCAACCTTTAGGATTATTGAACTACTAATTTTTTTGTACTGTTTGCATTTCCAACTTTAATATTTACCATGTAAATACCTGTTGCTAATCCAGTCAGATCAATATTAATTGTATTTTCTCCAACCTGACCTTGTGCTTTTTTAGTTTTTACAACCTGGCCTATTGTATTTAAAACAGTAATATCAACATTAGAATTATCTTTAAGATCAATTGCTAAAACCGCATTATCAGAAGCAGGGTTTGGATAAACAATACTATTATTTGCACTTGCTAATGCATTTTCTGCAACTCCAACAGATCCAAAATTAAGATCGGCAGACATGTACCAGTGTTGCGGTGCTGTTTGTGTATAGGGGTTACCATTAGTAACAGTAATTGGCATGGTCATTCTTGGCCCTCCAGGAGTTGAAATTGCCGTACCCGTAGTTGGTGAAGCAAAATGATACATAGCACGGTTTGAAACGTTTGGATTAGCTCCTATTGCCGGTTTTGTAACATTGATCTCTACCGGATGTACTGAATTACCTAAAACTGAATAACAGCGTGCTTTTACGTTTGGAATATTATTCCATTTTTTTCCACCATTCGTAAAGTTAGAATCAGATTCGCCCCAGGTATAAACAAGGTACTGTCCATCTGGTGTGCGGCTTAATTGTAAACGTGCATCTACTCTACATTTATTTCCACTTGCGTCAGTGTCCCAAGGGTTATCTGCAAAACCATTACCTGTTGAAAGACCTGCAGGGCCTTCGCTTGACATTGAATCTACAGTTATGCAGTTCCATGCAGCTGTACCGTCGCCGGTAAAATCATATAAATACGGGCGTTGAGAAGGAACATGAGGCCATCTGTAAAGCTCTCCCTGGATCGAATACGCGCCAACATAAGCAAGCGAATCAGGGTGATCGATAGAACTTGGAATAATAGAAGTAAAAATATGTAATTTGTTATTAGCATCAACAGCAATATCTATACCTTCTATCCAGTTAAAAAATGGAATTACTTTGGTTTTTACGCCAAAGCTGTCTGCAGAATCAAGGGGTGCTAAAACATGATTAAATGCACCGCTGTTAAAATCAATACCCGGTAACAAGCTCCATGATGTACCAGAGTTTGTGGTTTTATAAACGATAGGTTGGTATCCTTTGTTTGAACCGGTAGCGCCGGCTCTTGCTCCAATCACCATAACGTATCCCGTTGTGCCGCTTTCATTCCAGGCGGTCATTGGTCGCGATAACCACTCGTCATCTAAGGTGTTAGAATTTATAACTGATGGAGGATTAAATTGAGTTCCTACCCATGAAAATGTACCTGCATTAAAACTTCCTGTAACAAGCATTACAGCGCTATCACCGGCAACAGACTCATCAGTGATCCCGCCAATTGTTCTTACTTTTCCATCATCTGTAGAAGTAAAACAATACGCAGCAAAATCATGTCTGTTTAAGTTCGGAGGAAATGGTCCGTTTTTTGACATCCATTGCATCTCACCAGGAACTGTTGTAATGGTATTGCTATAATTGGCAGAACCCATTTGTCTGCTGGCATAATAATTACCTAACCAACCTGTGGCTGCCCCTGTAGTAGGGCCTTGCGCAAGAATGTAAGCGTTGCTAACATTGGTGTTTCCCGGCGGATTATAAACACCACCTTGCGGGTAACGCCCCCACTCGCTGTTATTTGACCAAAGCACGGTACTATCCCATGTTGTACCCCAATTTGTTGTGATCATACCAACGATAACACCACTGGTTGCTGTACTAACGGGTGTGGGTGTTACGGGATACGTTTTGTTCATACGGTGAATGAATGTAACAGTATTTAATTCATCGTTGTACTGTAATGGATTACCAAAAGAAATGGTAGAGTTTAAAATATTACCAGATCCCGATATCTTAGCCCAGGTATTAATAGCGCTTGTTTTTGAAGCACCATTTAATTCAATTGGCGCTTCAGTAACCTGAGGGATCGCGCTACGGGAACTTGCTGATTCTTCAGCAAATTTAAGTTTGGCGATTAATTGGGTATTTTGTATACCAGAGGGGTTTGGCTTTATTTTGCCATTTTGTGGGAAAGCACTTATTACTGCTAATAATGCTGAACCGAGTAGTAATTGTTTTTTCATGGTATTTGATTTATATGTTTTAAAATTTAACTCGTTTTTTTCAATAAGCAATTTATTAAATTAAAATGAATTAATTCAATAAAATTTGAGCAAGAAAAAATAGGGTTTTTGTGTAATTGGAGATTACTTAGCTAAGGTATAAAATAAATCTTATAAAACCAAATAGCTTTGGTCAATAAAAAAACCCGCGCTATTAATAGCGCGGGTTTTTAATTTCCGATACCGGAAAAAATTAAATTATTGTACCACTAATTTTTTAGTGCTTGTAGCATTACCAACTTTAACATTTACCATGTAAATACCGGTTGATAAACCTGTAAGATCAATATTAATGCCATTAGCACCAACTTGTCCTTGAGTTCTGTTAGTTTTTACAACTTGTCCGATCGTATTTAAAACAACCACATCAACTGTTGAATTATCTTTCAGATCAATTGCTAAAACAGCATTGTTAGAAGCAGGGTTAGGATAAATAACCGAGTTGCTTGCACTGTTAGAATTCTCAGCAACACCATTAACCGTGGTAGTTATTGATGAGAATACATACGATAATTTACCGTTTTGATACCAGGTAGTATTGTTAGTTAATTGAGAGAATGGATTACTGTTAGTAATTACTAATGGCGTATGAATATCTACTGTATTACCAGACACTGCAGCAGAACCGGTAGTTGGTGACATATAACTCATGGTAGCACGATTAGCAACGTTTGTATTTGCTGTTCCTGTTCCTGCAGCAACCTTAGTTACGTTAAGTTCAGTTGGCGATACCTGGTACATATTTGTTCCAGAACCAATAGCCATACAACGTGTTTTAATGTTTGGAATAGAATTGTATTTTCTTCCACCATTTGTAAAGTTAGTGTCAGATTCTACCCATGCAAAAGTAAGGTATTGTCCATCAGGCGTACGGCCTAATTGAATACGGTGATCAACGTTATTTGTTTTAGAACCACCAGTTCCTGTTGGATCCCATGGATTTTCGTTGAAACCCGGATCTCCAGATGAAGCACCAGCTTGTTCAGAAGAAATAGAATCTACAGTTACAAAACTCCATGGACCTGTTCCATCACCAATAAAATCATATAAATACGGACGGTTACCAGGAGTATGACCCCAACGGTAAAGTTCGCCGCCATTTGACCATTGTTGTAAGAAATTTAATGAGTCAAGGTGAATAGAAGAATGACTAAACATAACTGCACCTAAGTGTAATTTGTTATCAGCATCAACTGTAATATCCCAATCAGAGAAGAAAGGAGAAGCAACAAGTGTATCAGCGTTTGTTGGCGCTAAATGATCTAAAATTGGCTTCATAGCAACGCTGTTGAAATCAATTCCTGATAATAATGACCAGCTTGTACCACTATTTGTAGTTTTATAAATAATTGGATGTTGACCAATGTTTGAGTTAACTGCAGTAGCCAGAGAACCGATTGTAACAAAATAACCAACAGTTCCTGATTCGTTCCAGGCCATTTGCGGAGCAAAGCCTAAAACTTTATCATTAGTTGCTGGCTCGATGGCAGCCGGTGGAATAATAGTATCAGTAGACCAGGTAAACGTGCCACCTGTGAAAACACCTTTAGCAATTGCATAACCTCTTAAAGCTGCAAGAGTTGTATTATCTGCCTGAAGTAATCCAGCTGAACGAACTATACCGTCATCCGTTGATACAAAAGAACAACGAGACCAACCGTGATTTGTAACCGATCCTGTTTGAGCAAACGGGAAGAATTGTTGTGCATTTGGAGCAGCACTTGCAACATTATCAAACACGTTTAATTGTTTGCTGGCGTAAAAATTTCCAGAAAAAGTTGAACCTGCTACAGTTGGACCTACACCAACGATGTATGCGTTAGCAATATTAGTATTTCCTGCCGGGCTGTAGATACCTCCATGTGGGTAACGGCCCCAATCAACTGTATTTGACCAGATACATGTACTATCAAAGGTTGCACCCCAGTTAGTACTTACCATACCTACGATAACACCCGCTGCTGCAGATGCAGGCACTGCAGGGTTTGGCGTATAAGTAGCACTTTTTCTGTGGATATATGAAATGGCGTTTACATTATCGTTATATTGTAATGGTTGTGATTCACTTAACAACATACCATAAATATTCATTGAACCGGTCAATAAATTCCAGTTAATAGTAGATGGAGGTAAACTTGCTGATTTTTCTGACTCAGCTGGGTTTAGTTCCGGACCAGTAACTTGCTTTAAAGTTGTTACAGCATTAGCTGGCTCCATTGCAAATTTAGCCGCAATTTGGCTGGAAATGTTTCCAACACTAACGGGCCTTTGCTTGAGTTGTGGATAGACACTTATTGCTGCTAATAAGGCCGAACCAAGTAGTAATTGTTTTTTCATGTTATTTGGTTTTAGGTATTTAAAATTTAAATTGTTTAATAAATTAATTTAAAGGGCTAAAATAGGGAAATCATTAAATCAATGCAAATTTAATTTAATGAAATCATCAAATTTAACAATAGTAAACTAGGGTTTGTTTAGATAAGGAGATGTATTAACGAATTTACAAAAAAAATGCTACAAATGCAAATTTTTTTTAATAAAAAAAGCCGCTAATTGCTTAGCGGCTTTTTTATTTAATTGCAAAAGCAATTATTTTCCTTTGTTAACTGAACCAGCAAGATCTGAACCAGCTTTAAATTTTACTACTTTTTTAGCAGCAATTTTAATTTCTTTACCAGTTTGAGGATTACGACCAGTACGAGCAGCACGTTTAGCTACTGTAAAAGAACCGAAACCTACTAAACCAATACGATCACCTTTTTTTAAAGCTTTGTGAATAGCTTCGATTGTAGAATCTAAAGCACGACCAGCGTCAGCTTTTGTTAATTTTGAACCTGATGCAATTGCATCAATTAATTCTGCTTTGTTCATTTTTTTTGTTTTTAGGGTTAAACAATTAATTAAAATTATAATACAAATTTATACGTAAAACCGTATTTGTCAAGTGTTTTCTATAAAAAAGCCTCTGTTTTGTTGATAAATCGGCATTTTGTTAATAAATATGCCTTGAAACCTGCTTTATTAAAGGGTTTTTAAGCTTCGTCTATATCTTTTTGTTGTTTTACAGGGCTTAAAAGAGCTACAAGCGCTGTGTTTTATACCAGTTAATCGATTGATCAAACAAACACTGCCTTATCCTTTATAGCAAAGCCTCTTAAAAATTCTGCGATCGTTATTCTTTTCTTTCCCTGAAGCTGAATGTCGGTAATTTCAACCAACCCGTCTTCACAATAAACTTTCAAAAAAGTTTTATTGTCGGTAACCAGCGAACCGTTAGGATGAAAAGGTTCACCTAATTCAAATCTAGAATTAAACAATTTTACCAGAAACAAAGTCTCATCTCCGTTCTTTAAACGTGTGTATGCAGTAGGGTATGGCGATAGGCCTCTTATCCGGTTATTTATTTCAGCCGCGGGTTTAGCCCAATCTATCAAACAATCTTCTTTAAATATTTTTGGCGCATGACAAACTAAATTTTCCTGTTGCGGTAAAAAATCCGGTTCTTTTCCACTCTCAAAACTTTTTTGCAATGTTTCGGCCGTTTTTAAGATCAGGTTGGCGCCAACTACCATTAAGGTATCGTGTAGCTCACCAGCAGTTGTTGTGTCTTCAATCTTCACTTTTTCCTGAAACAAAATATTGCCCGTATCAATCTCATGTTTTAATTTGAAGGTAGTAACGCCGCTTTCTTTTTCGCCGTTAATAATGGCCCAGTTAATTGGCGCTGCACCTCTGTATTTTGGCAGTAAAGAGGCATGCAAATTGTAGGTGCCCATCTTTGGCATGGTCCAAACTATTTCTGGCAACATTCTAAATGCAACAACAAATTGCAGATCGGCTTTAAGTGCTTTTAATTCTGATATAAAATTTTCGTCCTTTAATTTTTCGGGTTGCAGCAATTTTAAATTGTGCTCAAGGGCGTATTTTTTAATAGCCGACTGCTGTAACTGTTGCCCTCTGCCAGCGGGTTTATCAGGCACTGTAACAACCCCAACTATATTGTAATTGTTTTTTATTAAGGCGTCAAGGCTTGCAACAGCAAACTCAGGTGTTCCCATAAAAACAATGCGCATTTTCATTTTACTGTAATTTCATTTCCATTTATAACGTGCGTAAAAATAACAAACATTTACTTGCTTTTGTTCTATAACCGCAAATAGATAGTAGAATTTCTATTTGCGGTTTAATTTTTAGGCATAAAAAAAGGGACCTCATGTGAGGTCCCTTTTTAAAAATTTAAATTATAATTATTCAATAATTATTTTCTTAGTTATTTTATTTCCATTGCTTTCGAAAGTAATGAAATAGATACCTTTTGCCTGAGCAGATAGATCAACATTTTTAGAGTTGTTGAATTTACCTGATACTACAGTAGATCCTAAAATATTAGTTACTGTATAATTAATGTTATCGTTAGTTACCGAATTAGAAACACTAAATACCCCAGTACTTGGATTTGGATACACGCTAATAAATGCTAAAGCACCGCTGTTTTCATGAACTCCTGCACAAGGATCAACGTTAATTGTTTGAGTAGTAACAGCTGTACCTGAAATGTTACCTGCAGTTAAAGTGATCGTGTAGATACCTGCGGCTGTAAAACTAATTGATGGAGCCGGTGCAGTTGGATTTGAGAATTGCGTTGAGTTAGCAGGACTAGCAGACCAAGTATAAGAAATAGGTGTGATAGTAGAAGAAGAAGTGTTTGTTGTATTAACTGTGTTTGTTGTTACACAAGTGATAGCTGGTACAGTAAACGAAACGTTTGGAGGACAAGGAGCAACTGTTATAGTTTGTACAGCACTATTTGTTCCTGAAGCATTTGTTGCAAGCACGGTAATTGAATAAACACCCGAAGCGCCAAATGTAAATGATGGTGAAGCAGCATTTGCGTTAGAGATAGAAACGCTTGCAGAAGGGCTTGTTGACCAGTTATAAGTTGGTGCAGGCGCGCCAGTAGTTGTATTATTTACAGTATAAGTTACTTTAGCACATGCATTGGCAGCGCCAGTAAAAGCAGCTGTTGGAGCAGTACAAGCCTGAACAACTACAACTTGCGTTGCAACGTTTGTTCCTGTAGCATTTGTAGCTGTTAAAGTAAGTGTGTAATTTCCAGCTGTTGCAAAAGTTACAGTAGGGTTTGAAGCAGTAGGACTAGAAAAAACAGCCGCAGGAGACGATGTCCAAGAATAAGTTGGAGCCGGACTTCCCGTAGAAGTGTTATTTAAAGTTGTACTAGCAGTTGGACCAGATAAACATAATGTTACCGGGGCGCTGAAAGCAGCTGTTGGAGCCGCAGAACTAGTAATTGCAGGACCAGAATATTTGTAAATTCCGCCAATACCAACAGTAGTTGGATCACTAAATCCACCAGCCCAGCCGGTTGTATTATTTACGAAATCAACAGTTAAGTATTGAATAGTTGTTGAACCCCAATCTGTCCATGTAACACCAGCGTTTGAAGAGTATGAAATTATCTGGTTTGTTGTTCCTGCGCCGCAAGAAGCATAATCAGATGTTCCCGGAATTGCTCCCATATTATTTAAACCAAGGTTTGGATCAATTGCAGGAATTAATGTCCAGTTAATACCACCATCAGTTGTATTATATTGTGCTAAAGCTTGAGAAGCATCAAAGATCCAGGCGTAACCATTTAGAGGAGTAGAAAAAGCGATCTCAGTAACTCCAACCGAAGATGGATCTAAAGTACTTACATTCCATGTTAAACCTGCATCAGTTGAACGGAAGATACGTCCTTCGTTAGTACCAAACCAAATGTTATTTGAACCTAATTTTGTGTAAACACCTGTTAAACCAAATTCATTTGCAGATGATGGATTTGGAATATTAGCTCCTGGTACTAAAGACCATGTGTTACCACCGTCTGTAGTTCTCCAGATCTCATATTCATTAGCAATTCCAGGATGTGGATCGCCCATTGTAATACCAATTAATGGTGTAACAAAAGTTACGATATTACAAAAAGATGCTGCATTGGTATACATTCCTGCTGCAGTCATGTTTTGCCATGAAACACCACCGTTAGAGGTTCTGTGAATAGCACCTTTATTTTGGCCTGCTTTTAAATAAGAAGCAACCCAGCATGTATTGGCATCAACGCCTTCCATACTTGCAATTTTAAATGAATTGGTATCTCCAACGATAGGAGTAACCGAACTTGAATAAATGTTACCAGAAGCCCAAGTGGTACCGCCGTTGATCGTTCTTGTGAACCAACTATAATTTCTGCTTGGTGCAGTTCCATCATAACCATGAGCCCAAACCACGTTTGCATCAACTGCACTAAGCAATCTAACACCGGTTGAAACCTTTGGCCATGCAGCATTTTGAGTTATTGACCAACTGGCACTCGCCTGGCCTATTGCAGAACTCACTGCAAGAGCTCCGAAAATTGAGAGTAATGTTTTTTTCATGTTTTAATTTTTTATTTAAGGATTAAAGATATATAAAAAAATTTAAACTCTTTTAATAAAATTTTGGTTTTAACACTTGGGCAAAAATCTTACCTTTACGCAAATTTAAAATGATCAATACAGATTTACTTATAGTAGGCGCGGGACCAGTAGGATTATTCGCCATTTTTGAAGCGGGGTTATTAAAAATGCGTTGTCATTTAGTGGATTATTTACCCCAGGTAGGCGGCCAACTATCGGAAATTTATCCAAAAAAACCCATTTATGATATTCCTGGATTTCCAAGCATTCTTGCGCAGGAATTGATAGAAAATTTAATGAAACAAGCCGAACCTTTTAAACCCGGCTTTACTCTAGGCGAACGTATTGAAACACTAGAGAAACGTGGCGAAGCCGATTTTTTGCTTACAACTAATATGGGTACGCAAATTCAGGCAAAAGTAGTTGTAATTGCAGGTGGGTTAGGTTGTTTTGAGCCTCGTAAACCCGAAATAACCGGATTAGAAAAATTTGAGAACGGAAAAGGGGTAAATTATATGATCCTTGATCCGGAAAAATACCGCAATAAAAAAATGATAATTGCAGGTGGTGGCGATAGCGCGCTGGATTGGGCCATTTTTTTAAGTGATGTTTGCAGTGAATTAACTTTAGTGCATCGCAGCGAAAGTTTTAGAGGGGCGCCAGATAGTGTTGCAAAAGTAATGGCTTTAAGCACTTCAGGAAAAATAAAATTATTATTGAATACAAATATTTTATCGGTTTCTGGTACAGAGCATCTTGAATCGGTTGAACTTATTAATTCAAAAACACAAGAAAAAAATACTATTGTTACTGATCATTTAATTCCATTGTTTGGCCTGAGCCCAAAATTAGGGCCAATCGAAAATTGGGGTTTAAACCTTGACAAAAATGCTATTGAAGTTAATACTGATGATTACAGTACTAACGTTCCGGGCATTTACGCAATTGGCGATATTAACACCTATAAAAATAAATTAAAACTGATACTTTGTGGTTTTCATGAAGCGGCTTTAATGAGCCACAGCGCTTATAAATACATGAACCCAGGCGTTAAGTATACCATGAAATATACCACTGTCCAAGGTGTTCATCAGTTTTAATTTAAACAACCAACTGGCTTAAATTATTTTGCGAAAAAGTTAAGGCGCCAAATTTTTCTTTCCAATATTCCGCTAAATATTCTTGTTCTGGTTGACCCGGCGTTGGAATTAAAATTATTTTTTTCTTATTTAAGAGGTAAAGATCCATTAATGTACTATAACCGCTTCTACAAATGACAGTTTCAGCGCCTAAAATCAATTTTTTTAATTCACCGTCAAAGGCAAAGTTAAATACATGGATATTTTTATTTACCCCATTAAATTCATTGTTGCTTCCCCGCACCAAAATAATTTTTTTTGATGAATTTTTAAATTTTTCGAGCAATTTATTTTCCAAAACACTGCGCTGAGGTTCAACACCTGAAAGCAAAATTAAGAGATCACATTTTTCTTCGCCCGAAGAATTTATTTCAATTTCGTTTAGTGCACTTTTTGGTCCGATGTATTCTACCGGAATTTTAATATCCTCTGAATTGCTTAACCGGCCTGACAAGCGCTTGTTCTCGTTCTTATGATCAGGTACCCAAACTTTATTAAATTGGTGAATATATTCTTTATTCTTTTTATTGGCCAGGCCTAAAAAAAGTGGCGACTGCACATTTAATTGATGTGTAATAAAAATACTTTCTACATTTTTATTGTGCAAACCAAAACGGTTATCACTTATCACGAGATCGATCTTATGTTCAACAATAATTTGCTCGAGTATCTTTTTTTCTTCATTAATTACCGCATTAATTTTTGGCCATTGCAACAAAATTTTTAGCCAAACCGGTAAATTTTTTGAGTAACGAATATTGTACGATGGCAAATTTATTTTTTGAAGCTGCGGGAAATAATTATCAAAAAAACTTCTGTTCAAAGCACTTGTACCAATAATTACTTTGTTGTTCGCGCTTAATTCTTTAATGATCGGCACGCAGCGCGTGGCATGGCCTAAACCCCAATCGAGCGGTGAAATAAATATGGTTTTATTTGAGATCAAAAAAAAAATGCCTACCCTAAGATAAGCATTTTATATTTCAAGTTTTATAAAAGATCTTGGGGTCTTACCGCTTCAAATTCTTCTCATACAGTTTGATCCAATCATCGGTGGTCATTTTAGAAGCGAGTTCACCAATTAATTTAAAAGGAATCTGATCGGGCTTTTTAAAACGAATACAGCTTTTTCCCATATCCAATTTACCTTTTGCTTGTTTAGCATATTCTTCAGTAAACCATTTTAATAATTTTGGATCAGCATAAATACCCATATGGTAAACAGCAATAAAATTCTTTTGTGAGGCTATGCTCATAAATGGCAGTGCCTGCGCAGGATCACAATGATAACCATCAGGATATTTAGAGTGCGGCACAACGTATCCCATCATGCCGTAACCCATCTCTTCTTTAAAACCTTTTGGCAGATTTTTTAAAATTACTTTTCGTAATTCCGTCATCGCTGCTCTTCTGTCTTCAGCAAGCTCTTTTAAATATTGATCTACAGTGGTTGCTTTTGACTGCATAAAAATTTAATTAAGCGTCGATCTTAGCGTACTTAGCGTTCTTCTCAATAAAATCTCTGCGGGGCGGAACCTCATCACCCATTAACATACTAAACACACGGTCTGCTTCCGCAGCACTATCAATAGTAACCTGGCGTAATGTACGTGAGCTCGGGTCTAATGTTGTTTCCCATAATTGAATCGCGTTCATTTCTCCTAAACCTTTATAACGTTGTACGTGTACACTGTCAGTTTTTTCGCCACCAAATTCTTTTATCTTAACATCGCGCTCAGCTTCGTTCCAGCAATAAGCTTGTTCTTTTCCTTTTTTAACTAAATATAAAGGAGGGGCAGCGATATAGATATGTCCTTTTTCTACCAACTCTTTCATGTGACGGAAGAAGAAAGTTAAGATCAATGTGGTAATGTGCGAACCGTCAACATCGGCATCACACATGATGACTACTTTATGGTAACGTAACTTATCAATATTCAAAGCGCGATCATCTTCTTTTGTGCCGCGAAAAACGCCAAGGGCTGTAAAGATATTTTTGATCTCTTCGTTCTCGTAAATTTTATATTCTAATGCTTTTTCTACATTTAAGATCTTTCCACGCAATGGTAATATCGCCTGAAAATCGCGATTACGGCCTTGTTTAGCTGTTCCGCCGGCTGAATCACCCTCAACTAAAAATAATTCGCAGGCTAATGGATCACCGCTGGCACAATCTGCTAATTTACCCGGTAAGCCCGAACCATTCATTACACTTTTACGTTGCACCATCTCGCGGGCCTTGCGGGCAGCATGACGCGCGGTTGCAGCTAAAATAACTTTATCTACAATGGTACGTGCTTGTTTTGGATGTTCTTCTAAATAATTATTTAACGCTTCGCTAATCGCCTGATCAACTGCGCCAATAGCTTCGTTATTTCCTAATTTTCCTTTTGTCTGTCCTTCAAATTGTGGCTCCTGAACTTTAACAGATATTACTGCTGTTAAACCTTCACGAAAATCATCTCCGCTAATTTCGAATTTTACATTCTTCAATAGACCATTCTTATCAGCATATGATTTTAAAGTACGGGTCAAGCCTCTTCTAAAACCTGCTAAGTGAGTTCCACCTTCGTGCGTATTAATATTGTTAACATAACTCTGAATATTCTCACTATAAGAATTATTGTACATCATAGCCACCTCAACAGGAATAGTACCTTTGTCATTCTCGATATAAATTGGCTCTTCAATTAATTTTTCTTTTGCATCATCTAAATACAAAACAAATTCGCGTAAGCCGCCTTCGCTAAAAAATGTTTCAGTTACCGAAACACCATTCTCATCTTTTTGACGTTCGTCAATTAATGTAATAGTAATTCCTTTATTTAAGAATGAAAGTTCGCGGATACGATTGGCAAGTGTTGTGTAATTATACTCTAACGTTGTAAAAATACTTCCGTCTGGCGTAAAAGTAACTATAGTACCACGATCTGTTGTTGTACCTGTTTCTTTTGCAGGATATAATGGTTTACCAATATTAAATTCTTGTGTTGTAATTTTTCCGTCACGATGAACTTCTGCTTTTAAATGTGTAGATAAAGCGTTTACACAACTTACCCCTACTCCATGCAATCCACCCGAAACTTTATAAGTGTCTTTATCAAATTTTCCACCGGCGTGTAAAACCGTCATAACTACCTCTAAAGCACTTACACCTAACTTAGGGTGAATGGAAGTTGGAATACCACGACCATCATCTTTTACGCGAATGGAATTACCTTCTAAAATAGAAACTGTTATATTTCTGCAATGACCGGCTAATGCCTCATCGATCGAATTATCTACCACCTCATATACTAAATGATGTAAACCTCTAAAACCGGTATCGCCAATGTACATCGACGGACGTTTTCTTACTGCCTCTAAACCTTCTAAAACCGTAATATTATCGGCTCCGTAATTCGCTTTTTCTGTTGTAACTTCTGACATAAATATCTTCCTGAATTATTTTTTAATTATCCTTTAAATATACTGAAAAAATGCGGATTATAGGCTACAAAAATGTGTTAATTTTACTAACAACATATTAAGAATTTAGTGTCGAAAATTAGAGTATTTTTAGGCAATATTTTTTATAGATGATCTGGCACATTTTAAGATATTGGATAAGTTTTGTTTTAGTTGTTTTCTATAAAAGAATTCAGGGCCGGAATATTAAAAATATACAAGTTAAGGGTCCGGTTATAATTGCCATGAATCATCCCAATGCTTTTACCGATCCTATTTTAATTACCCATCTTAGCTTTCCTTTAAAGGTCAGATACCTTGCCAGGGGCGATGCATTTAAACCCGGCTTGGTAGCCTGGTTCTTAAACACACTGGGCATTGTGCCCATTTTCAGGATTCAGGATGGAGGCCGCGAGGGCTTAAAGAAAAACGATGAGGCCTACAGTATGGTTAACGCCCTTTTAAAGAAGAATTCTAAAATTATTGTTTTTGGAGAGGGGTTATGCGTTCAGGAAAGACGTCTTAGACCCCTTAAAAAAGGCGTTAGCCGCATGATTTTTGGTGCATACGAGTATTTGGGCGAAAATAACGATTTAACAGTTTTACCGGTAGGAATTAATTACAGCCAACCCGATAAATTTAGAAGCACTGTTTTTTATAATGTGGGCGAGCCTATTCCTGTAAAAGATTTTATTGCAGAATACAAGGAAAACCAGGCCAAAGCCAATAATAACTTTCTACAAATTCTGGCTCCAAAAATGAAGGAGCTTATTACCCACATTAATAACCCCCAAAATGATGAAGCCGTTTACCAGGTGGAGATCTTATGTAAAAAAGATATTTTAAAAGAACGCGGCTTAACTTTTAGGGATATGTATAACGATTTTACGGTATTGAAAGAACTTACCGAAAAAGTGAATACAGCAGAAGGTGAATGCCCTGAAATACTTTCGGAATTTAAAACAAAGGCAAAAGAATATTTTGACCTACTCAAAAAAAATAATTTAAGGGATTGGTTAATTAGTCCGCGACAAAAACATAAACAGTCTGCCCTGCATTTAATTTGCAGAACATTTTTATTGATACTGGGTATGCCTATTTTTATTGTTGCGTTAATTGGTAATTATTTGCCTTATTTACTTACCGAAAAACTAGCCCGGAAAATTGTCAAGAACAAAGAATTTTACTCCTCATTTGCCATTGCATTAGGTATGATATTTTTTATGCTCAATTATGTTTTGTGGTTTGTTATAAGTTATTTTTTTTCAGAAACTATTTTTCCACCATTATTTATTTGCGCTGTATTAATAGCTTGTGGATGGATAAGTTTATACTACCATCCGTTTAAAAAGAAAACACTTGGCTTGTTTAGAATAGCCAGGAATAAAAAGCTTTACAATGAACTTTTTGAGAAGCGGAAAGAATTACTATCTTTAATTAACAAATTTTAGCTGTGCCTAAACTGTTTCTTTGGCACGCCATTTGAACTATAACTTGTATGCAAACTATAAAACATATTTCAATTAAAGCCGGTATCACACTAGCAGTAGTTGCCTTGTTTTCGGCTGGATATAAGGTAGACAGAACTTCTGACATTTGTGAAGCGATACAAACACAAACCCAGGTAAACGCCGACCAATTGCCAACTACGGTTAACAAAGCTTTTAAACAAGGTGAAGTTTTAACGTATCGTATGCACTACGGTATGCTTAATGCGGGTGTTGCAATATTAGAAGTGAAACCCGACCTGATTGAAGTAAGTGGCAGAAAAGTTTATCACATTGTTGGTAGTGGATACACTATTGGAAGTACCGATTGGTTCTTTAAAGTGCGCGACCGTTACGAAACATATATGGACAAAGATGCTATGTTGCCCTGGTTATTTGTTAGAAGGGTTGATGAAGGTGGATATAAATTTAGCCAGGATTATGCTTTTAACCACTACACAAAAAAAGTAGACATTGGTAACAACGAAAAATTTGATATCCCCGCCGGGATACAGGATATGGTGAGTGCTTTTTATTCTGCACGTAATATGGATCTAAGTAATGCAAAAGCAGGCGACCTGTTTAGCATTACCTGTTTTGTAGATAAAGAGATCTGGCCTTTAAAAATTAAATTTATTGGTAAAGAAACTATTGATACGGATATTGGAAAATTTCGTTGTTTAAAATTCAGGCCGATCGTGCAAAAGGGTCGTGTGTTTAAAAAAGAAGAAGACCTTAATGTTTGGATAAGTGATGACGATAACCATTTACCAATGCGGGTTAAAGCAGATGTTTTAATTGGTAGTATAAAAATGGATATTACAAGTGCTAAGAATTTAGCTAATCCAAGTAGCAAAGTGGATTAAAAAATAGCCGCAGATTTTGCAGATAACATAGATTGATCAAACATTTTATATCACAGCATTGAATTGTAAAATCTCCCTAAAATTAGTTTAATCTGCGGCAGTTAAATGAAAGGTTATAGTTAGAGCTTTATCCCTATTACCATCATATCATCGGTTTGCGGCGTATCGCCTTTCCACTTTAATACCTGTTGATGTAAGAAATCTTTTTGTTCGGCAATTGGCAAATGCGAAGTCTCCGCCAGTATTTCTTTAAAACGTTTTGATGATAATTTTTTATGCTTTGGCCCGCCAAACTGATCCTTTACCCCATCACTATACAAATAAAAGAACCGGCCTTCGCTGTTAGAAACAGTGATGGTTGAAAATTCACTATTCTCTGCCGAACCTATGGATCCTCTTTTTGATTTTAGTTCAACCATCGCGTCTTTTTCAAAATATATTGCATCGTTATTAGCTGCAGAAAAATAAACGTTCTTATTCACTAAATTAATGGTTACAATACTTGCATCCATACCATCACGCGTATAATCTTCTTTAAGATTTAATTGTTTAAAGAATAAATAATTTAAACGCGTTAATATCTCGCCCGGTAAATATATTCCTTCTTCATGCACTACTTTACTTAAAATGGAGGTGCCAACAACGCTTAACATCGCCCCCGGAACACCATGCCCTGTGCAATCTCCCACAAAAACAATCAGCATATCCTTATGCTTGCCAATCCAATAAAAATCACCACTTAATTTATCTTTTGGTTTATTGTAAATAAAACTTTTTGGTGTGCTGGCAATTAAAACATCCTCTCCAACAAAAAGTGCTTTTTGAATGCGTCGTGCGTAATTTATACTGTCAAGCAATTCTAATCTTTGTGCCTGAATTTCGGCTGTACGTTCTTTAATGATCTTTTCGAGCAAAATCTGTTTTCTTCTATCAGATCTTATCCGCAAATAAATGATCAAAATAGTGATGAATAAAATTACGGCAAATACCAAAAATTGGAACCATTGCGCTTTATAAAATGGCGGCACAATTACAATTCTTAAAACAATTGGTTCGCCGCTCCAGTTTTGATCGCCATTGGCGCCCTTTAATTCAAAACTGTATGTACCGGCTGCTAAGGCGTTGTAAGTTACCGAATGTTCGTTATGCAACGTTTGCCATTCTTTTTCTATAGGCAACAATCTATACTTGTAGGAATTTTTTTCGGGCAAATTAAAATCAAGTAATGTAAAATTAATTTTAAACGAGCTTTGTTTTTCCGTAAGCGAAATTTTATCGCCATTAGAAAAAGAATTGATGGTAAAATCATCGCTAATACCTTGCACAGAAGTGATCTCTACTTTTGGCATATTAAAATGCGATGCCTGAAAATCGGGATTGAACATTACCAAACCATCCTGCGAGGCAATAAATAAATACCCATCTAAAATATCCAGACGATGAATGATCTCTGTTGGTAAACCATCTTCAATAGTAATTTCTGAGGTTTCGTTAGTTCGGAAATTATGTTTTAATAATCCTGTAGGACTGGCCATCCACACAATATCCTTATAAACCAATAAGTCGGCAATCTCCGGAAAAAAATCAGACTTACCTTTAAAAACCGTTTCAAACCTTCTTGAATTTGGGAACACTTTTATAAGACCCATGTATTGCGACGATACTAAAACAGTTGAGTCGTTAAAAACTACAGATGTGTTTATATTACCTACATCGGGCAAACGTAGATCATCCATTTCAAGTGTTGCAGGATCTATTCTTAAAATACCATTGATATGTGTAAAATACACTTTGTTGTTAAAAACAAAACTCGAAATAAATGATGTAGTAATGCCGGCAGGTTCTTTAATAAAATTAAAAGTTTCGCCGGCTTTGTTAAATACCATAATTTCGCCAATACCACCAATAAATAAAATATCAGGATTGTGTGGGTCTTTTTCTATTCGGTAAGAATAATGTTCGGGCGTTTTAAAATAACTCTTAACGGTTACTTTTTTGTTCTCATCAAAAGAGATCTTGTTTAAATTATTTCCACCTGCTGCATAAATATCCCCCTTTTCATCTTCATAAAAATCATTCACAAAACGTTCGTCATTTTTATTAATGGCATTGGGACCAAAGTTCTGTGCCGTTTTTGTGATACGGTTATAAATAGAGAATCCTTCGCCATCAATACCTGCAACAATTATATTATTGTGATGCTCGCTTGCCAAAACTGCCGATACACGGTTACTTAAAAAAGAATTCTCCGTATTTTGAAAATTTCTTTTTACGACCTCAACACTTGGCCGGCTGCTGGTTAATTTTTGCAGACCTACGTCGGTACCCACCCATAAAATATCATTATCATCTTTAAATAAACTCCAGCATTTATTACTCATTAATGATTTTGGATTTTCTGAATCTACTTTGTAGACCTTAAATTCTTTTTTATCAATATCAAAAGAAGTTAAGCCAAAACTCCAGTAACATTGCCAGATGACATTATCTTTTGATTGGTAATACGAAATGTTAGAATAAAAACCTTCAGGAGCCTGGTAATAACTTTGTGTGTAGCTTGACGGGTTAATGCTAACAAGACCATCATCAACAGCTACCCAGATGTTTCCCAAATAATCTTCCGAAATACCTATATGTTCTGAATTGATCCCTTGCTTTATTTTTATTTCATCGATCTTTTTTCCAAGCTCACTATACCTGAAAACACCAGTAACAATTTTTCCGTTCTCAACTTTTTTTACACCAGCCCATAAATTTCCAACCCTGTCAAAACACATGCTTTGAATTACGTAGCCTTCGAATAAATTTTGCTTACCGTTAAAATAAGGTTCTAAACTATTTTTTGCCGGGTCATAGCGATAAACGCCATCACTTGTACCAACAATTTTTTGGCCGGCACCATTTTCTTTTATGCATTGTATATTATAACGCTTTGGATAATTAGATACGGTTGTGTCTATTTTTACGCGCTTAAATGCATTTGTATTGTAATTAAAGATATTTAAACCGTGGCGCGTACCAATCATAATTTTATTGGCATCGTATTGCACAATGGTACTTATGGTTGGATACCCTAATGTGTTGGTGTCTTTTTTATCGCTACGGTAATTTAAAAAATTGTAACCATCATAACGGTTAAGACCGGCTGTTGTACCTATCCACAAATAACCCTTTTGATCCTGGAAAATGCAACTTATTAAAGCATTGGTTAAGCCTTTGGATTTTACTTTATCAAAAACAACATTTTGATTTGTTTGAGACTGATTTGTGAAAAACAGAAATAAATAAAAACCAAGAAAAATTTTCTGTTTTAAAAACATCTTACATCTAATACGTGTGGGTATCAAATATAACCATTTTCTTGCTTTTTATTTGAGCAAATTAGTTAAAATGCTGCCAAATCGATGAACGTCTACAAACGAGTTATAAAGTGGTACGGGTGCGCAACGAATAACATTAGGCTCGCGCCAATCGGGTATAACCCCACTCTCAATGAGTTGATTATATAACGGTTTTCCGTAGCCATTTGCTACAATAGATAACTGGCAACCACGATTTTCTTTTGGCGTAATAATTTGCAGGCAATTATTCTTTTTCTTGTTCACCTCTTCCACAACAAATTCTAAATAAGCTGTCAGCTTTTTGCTTTTCTCATTTAATTTATCCATTCCCACCTCATCAAAAATATCAAGACTAGCGCGGCAGGCAGCCATACTTAATACCGGTGCGTTACTCATTTGCCAACGCTCTGCTGTTTGCATAGGCACAAATGTTTTATCCATTAAAAAACGCGTTTCTTTTTCATGTCCCCACCAACCTGCAAACTGTGGCAGATCGGTATTTTTTAAATGTTTCTCATGAACAAAGGCGCCGGCAACAGCACCCGGACCACTATTAAGATATTTATAACTGCACCAGGCCGCAAAATCAACGCCCCAGTTATGTAGTTCCAGTTTTAAATTCCCGGCGGCATGTGCAAGGTCGAAACCCACAATAGCACCAGCTTTGTGGCCCGCTTCTGTAATAGCTTTCATATCAAACACCTGACCTGAAAAATAATTTACACCGCCTATCATAATAAGCGCTAACGTATCTTTATTTTTTTCAATAGCTTCATAAATATCTTCATTGCGAATATGGTATTCTCCTTTGCGGGGTTCTATTTCTATTAAAGCGTCTTCTACAGAATAACCATGAAATTTTAATTGCGATTGCAAAGCGTATTGATCGCTTGGAAATGCTTTTGTTTCGCACAAAATTTTAAAACGTGTTTTTGTTGGGCGGTAAAACGACACCATTAATAAATGTAGATTAACAGTAAGCTGGTTCATCATTACTGTTTCTTTTGGCAGTGCGCCAACTACTTTTGCCATTTTATCGGTGAGTAATTCATGATAAGAAAGCCAAGGATTTTTTGCTAAAAAATGTCCCTCTACACCAAATTTTGCCCAGTCATTTAATTCCTGTTGCAAATAACTTTGTGTTGTTTTTGGTTGAAGTCCAAGCGAGTTGCCTGTAAAATAAACTACATCGTGCCCGTTGTGCTGCGGTAAAAAGAATTTATCCCGATAGGTTTTAAGTGCGTCTTCTTTATCTGCATTTTGCGCAAAGGCTAAAGTATTTTCAAAAACGGGCATGCTTTTAGTTACTTCCATTGTATATGTTTAAGCGGATTAAAAGTATTAATAATGAAGGGATTTACAAAATAGAAAAGGGAAAATGTAATACGGAAGATGTAAAGCGCTAAATCAAACATTTTCCATTTTACTTTTTACATCTTACATTACTTTTTTATTGTTTCCCATTTCGATTTAAAAGTGTAAGTTATCGAGGTGGCGCGTTGTTTAGCTAGTTCTGCAATTTCACCTTTAAATAATCCGTCAACCGTTTCGGTAAAGATCTTTAACCAAACATCAAACATGTGCGCTTTAATAGGCAGGTTAATATGTTTATCAAATACATTTGTTTTGTAACCTTCTTCATCCAATAACACCAGACTCCAGAACGAAACAATGTGAGGGATGTGTGCTGGGAAATCAATACCCGCAAAAACAGGTTTTATTTCTTCTACCTCTAATAATTTTGTGTAAAAAGCATTTATCAAACGCTCAATATCTTCCCTGCTCTTAATATCCATGTTGCAAAGGTAGTGTTCAAAAGCTTAACCACAAAGTACACAAAGAATGCACGAAGCGCGCAAAGAATTGTTTAAGAATAAATTAAAGGGAAACATTGAAAGCCTGCGGCTTTTATTTTACAAACTTACCTCAACTCCGGCTCTGCCTCTTCCTCTGTTACCGTTGGTAAACTAACAGGTGTTGCAATAGATTCAAGTACCTCGGCGCTGCCTTTTTTACGTTTTTTCTTTTTAGGAGCAAAAGTATAGGTTGGAACTAAATTGGTTAACTGACTATCTTGCGCTACTGTATTTGTAACTACGGCAGCTGCAGCAAAAGTTGTGGTTGGTATAGCCTGCGGCATTGTTCTGGCAGCAAAGGTATTTGTATTTGCAACAGGTACTGCGATTAATGTGTTATTTGCAACCATGCTGGTTGTTGAAAGTGCGTTTTCATGTACAGTAATTTCTTCTTTTTTTACCGGAACAATGATTTGTTTTTTGGGTTCGGGTTTTGGTTTTAAACTTGTAACTGGTGGTGTAGCTTCAGATACTTCCGGCTTGGTTTTTGTGTTCTTAATATTTATAAAATTAAATAACAAAAAGGAAAATAAAATAATAATACCACCAAATACTATAGGTAATATTAATGTACGGTTTAATGCAAAATTAAAATTAGTAAGTAATTGTGTTTTATGCACACTTTGAAATTGTTTGGCGTAAGCTTCGTAATTATACCAGGCTTCTTCTTTAAAAGGAACCTCCAGTTCTTTTAACTGGTTACGCATGTTGCGCTCCTCTATTTCGTAATTAAAGTGGCTGCTCATTTTTCATGGTTTTATAACACTTCTCTACATTCTTTTGCAGATTATAACGCGCTTTTTCTAAACTGCTTTTTACCGTTTGTAAACTGGCTTCAATAATATTTGCTGTTTCTTCTATAGTATAACCGTCTATTATATGCAAATTAATAACTAATCGCTGTGAGGGAACTAATTGCTGTAAAGATCTTATTAAAACATCATTGTCAATTGAAGCAAAGTCTATGAACTCATTACTCTCGAACAGGTCGTAATTTTTGTTGGAAGAGCCGGAAGCATAAACCGTACTGGCCACATAATATTCGCTACTTATTCCTTTTACGAAAGAGGCACAGGCTTTTATAAAATCGGGCTCAAAGGTAGCATCTATGTCTACCATTTGGGCATTACGGTTTTGTTGCAGTTTGCTTATGTAAGTATTAAAACCAAAGTTAATGGCCTCGGCTGCCTGAGCCTGGCTTTTGCAGTAACGAACAGCTATTGAGCCCATTTTGCCATAGTACCCTTCAAACAACTCTCTTATGGCTGCTTTATCATTTTTACTGATCAAGGCTATTAATTCTTTACCGTACACGAAATGGGTTTTGCTACTTTTACGAAATTTAATAAAAAAAGTTACAGCCCTTTTGGCGTTTCCTGTAAAAAATTACTGTTTTTTGGCGTGCAACGCAATAGCTATCCCCTTTTTTGCCTTTTTAAGCCATTTTTGTCCCCCTACTACTAAAACATATTTCACTCTCACAAATAATTTTTTGGGAATTTTTACGTTTTTATTATTGGACTGTAAATCAGCCAAGTTGAGGGTTATCAACTTTTTCAGAGGATATTGACATGTTAAAAACTAGGGCTTCATGTTAATTCATTTATATTCCTTTTGGGCGAATTTTTGATGATGTTTGTAATTCGAGAATTTTAAAAAAAACATTAATACATAAAACCCTTAATTCAGCATTTGTTATGACAGAACCCATTTTAGTCGAGAATAAAGATAGATTTGTACTTTTTCCTATAAAGTACAAAGACATCTGGGAATATTACAAAAAATCCGAAGCCAGCTTTTGGACGGCCGAGGAAATTGATCTTTCTTCAGATACTGCAGACTGGAATAACAAATTAAACGATAACGAGAGACACTTTATTAAACATGTACTTGCTTTCTTTGCTGCCAGCGATGGTATTGTGAACGAAAACCTGGCCATTAACTTCTTAAACGAAGTACAATACCCTGAAGCACGTTGTTTTTACGGCTTTCAGATCATGATGGAGAATATCCACTCAGAAACTTACTCTTTATTAATAGATACATATATTAAAGACCCTGCCGAAAAAACGCATTTATTACATGCTGTAGATACAGTGCCATGCGTGGGCGAAAAAGCCGACTGGGCGCTACGTTGGATAAATAACGGCTCTTTTGCCGAGCGTTTAATTGCTTTTGCAGCTGTAGAAGGTATCTTCTTTTCAGGATCTTTTTGCTCAATCTTCTGGTTAAAAAAACGCGGTTTAATGCCGGGTTTAACTTTTAGCAACGAATTAATTAGCCGCGACGAAGGTCTGCATTGCGATTTCGCCTGTATGATCTACTCGCACCATCTTAAGAACCAATTACCAAAGGAAAAAGTAACTCAAATTATTGCCGATGCTGTTATGATCGAGAAAAAATTTGTGGTAGATGCTATTCCTGTAAAATTAATTGGTATGAATTCAGACCTCATGTGTCAATACATCGAGTTCTGCGCCGATCGCTTACTTGTTTCCCTTGGCTGTCCTAAATTCTATAACGCGTCAAACCCGTTTGACTTTATGGAAATGATCTCGTTACAGGGCAAGACCAACTTCTTTGAAAAACGCGTGGCCGAATATCAAAAGGCCGGTGTTATGAATAATAAGGAGGAAAACAACCATTTTAACCTGGACGAAGACTTTTAGTTTAATATTAATTAGCTAAAATTCCCCACCAAACCTTAGTAACTTTAGACTGGACCGGACTGACATCCCGGATGGGAATTGTAGCCCCAAAAATTAAAAAAATAAAGGGTTTTTAAAAACCCGGCAAAAAATAAAGAAAGAGAACAAAGGATATTAAAAAAACATAGTTCAAAGCAAGTAACAAAGTGTTGTTAATAGAATAGAAAAAATAAAAATCTTAAACGAAAAAATACACTGTAACTTGTTAGAACCAAAACATCACAATAAATGCAAAATATTACCTATACATACTATCTCCACAGCCCTTTAAGTATGTATACTATATATGATGCAAAAAGAAATTTTTCAATAAACTCAAAAAACTAATAAAAAAACCTGGCGTATGTTTGTAATTAAAAGAGATGGCACTCGCGAGTCGGTAAAGTTTGACAAGATCACCGCTCGCATTCAAAAACTAAGCTACGGCTTAGAACCTTCACATGTAGACCCTATACTTGTGGCTAAAAAAGTAATTGATGGTGTGTACGATGGCGTTACCACTATTGAACTTGATAACCTTGCAGCAGAAACTGCAGCGGGTTTAACATCCCGTCACCCCGATTATGCACAGCTTGCATCCCGTATTGCGGTTAGCAACCTGCATAAGAACACGATCAAGTCTTTTTCTAAAACGATAGAGGCATTACATAATTATATAGATCCTAAAACAGGTTTGCGCGCTTCGTTGATCGCAGACGATGTTTACGAGATAGTTGTAAATAATGCACACACTTTAGATTCGTCTATTATATACGACCGCGATTTTGGTTACGATTATTTTGGTTTTAAAACATTAGAGCGCTCCTACTTACTAAAAATGAATGCCATGGTTGCAGAACGCCCGCAACACATGATCATGCGCGTAGCAGTTGGTATCCACAAAAATGATATCGAGTCTGCAATACGTACTTATAATTTAATGAGCGAACGTTGGTTTACACACGCCACACCAACTTTATTTAACGCGGGTACGCCAAAACCGCAAATGAGCTCTTGCTTTTTATTACAGGTTAAAGACGATAGCATTGATGGTATTTACGATACCTTAAAAATGTGCGCCAAAATTTCTCAAAGTGCCGGTGGTATCGGTATCAATATTCATAATGTACGTGCAACAGGCTCTTATATTAAAGGAACCAATGGCACCAGCAACGGAATCATCCCTATGCTAAAAGTATATAACGAAACTGCCCGTTACGTTGATCAGGGTGGTGGAAAACGCAAAGGTTCTATAGCTGTTTATTTAGAGCCATGGCATGCAGATATTTATGATTTCTTAGATATCCGTAAAAATCACGGTAAAGAAGAAATGCGCGCGCGCGATCTTTTTACTGCACTTTGGATCCCGGATCTTTTTATGAAACGTGTAGAAGCCGAAGGCGAATGGAGTTTAATGTGCCCTAACGAATGCCCTGGCTTAAGCGATTGCCACAGTGCAGAGTTTGAAGCATTGTACACAAAATACGAAGCTGAAGGAAAATTCCGTAAACAAATTAAAGCGCGCGAATTGTGGGCTGCAATTATTGAAGCACAAATTGAGACCGGTAATCCTTACATGTTATTTAAAGATGCTGCTAACTCAAAATCAAACCAACAAAATTTAGGTACCATTAAGTCTAGTAACTTATGTACCGAAATTATTGAGTACACAAGTGCTGACGAAGTTGCTGTTTGTAATTTAGCTTCAATTGCTTTACCGCGTTTTGTAGATGAAAAAGCAAATACATTTGATCACAATAAATTATTTGAAATTACTTACCACGCTACTATTAACTTAAATAAAATTATAGACCGTAACTACTACCCAATTCCTGAGGCACGTAAATCTAATTTACGTCACCGCCCAATTGGTTTAGGTGTGCAAGGTTTAGCCGATGCATTTATTTTAATGCGTTACCCTTTTGAAAGTGACGAAGCGAAAAAATTAAACTCTGAGATCTTTGAAACTATTTATTATGCTGCTTTAACAGCCAGTAAAGACCTTGCAAAAGTTGAAGGTCCTTACGAAACGTATGCAGGCTCGCCTATCTCTAAAGGAATTTTCCAGCAGGATATGTGGAATGTTACACCAAGCCCGCGTTGGGAGTGGGATACATTACGCGAAGAAGTAATGAAATACGGTGTACGTAACTCATTATTGTTAGCGCCAATGCCAACAGCATCTACATCGCAAATTTTAGGTAATAACGAATGTTTTGAACCATACACAAGCAACATTTACACCCGCCGTGTATTAAGCGGAGAATTTGTAGTAGTTAACAAACATTTATTACGCGACTTGGTAAAATTGGGTATCTGGAACGACAGCCTTAAAAATAAAATTATTGCTGCAAACGGTTCGGTACAAAATATTCCGGAGATTCCTGCAAACATAAAAGAGCTTTACAAAACAGTTTGGGAAATTAAACAACGTACCATAATTGATATGGCTGCAGACCGTGGCGCTTATATTGACCAAAGCCAATCGTTAAACTTGTTTATACAAGACGCTAACTTTGCAAAAATGAGCTCTGCACATTTCTACAGCTGGAAAAAAGGTTTAAAAACCGGTATGTATTACTTACGTACAAAAGCAGCAGCCGATGCCATTAAGTTTACAGTAGACCAGGATGCGTTAACACAACCATCTTTAATACTAGGTAACGAAGACCAATTGTTGGTAGACAGAGGACAAGGACACGTTCTTACCTTTGACGAACAACAGGCACAATTAAGCTGCTCTCTGGATAACCCGGAGGATTGTGAAGCTTGTGGATCTTAAAATAAAAACTAATTAGACTAAAAAAGCCCTACAGATTGTGGGGCTTTTTTTATGGAGAGAATTATGTTGCTATTTACAAACTTTTGTTACCTTTAATTAAGCAAATAAAATTATTATGGCAAATATTCCGCAAAAAGTTCAGACAAGAATCGCTGATGGTTTAAAGAAGTTTCAACCAATTATTGAATCAGCAAAAAACAGAGATGTAAACGAGTCTGATACAGTTGTATTATTAACAGGAGTTTTGTCAGATATTCTTGGATATGATAAATATGTAGATATTACCACTGAAACTCTTATTAAGGGTACTTATTGTGATTTGGCTTTAAAGATCAATGATAAGGTTGAAATATTATTAGAGGCAAAAGCAATAGGGATTGAATTAAAAGAACAACATGTTAAACAAGCGGTTGATTATGCTGCGAATAAAGGTATTGATTGGGTAATTTTAACTAATGCGGTTTCATGGAGGCTTTATAAGGTTATTTTTTCTAAGCCTATTCAAAATATTTTAGTTTGCGATATTGACTTCTTACAACTTAAACATAAATCGATAAGCGATATTGAACAGTTATTTTTAATTTCGAAAGAAGCCGTGGCAAAATTATCGCTTCATGATTACTTTACTCAAAAGCAAGCAACGAATAAATTTATGCTTGGAAATCTATTATGTGAAGAGAATATTTTAAATACTTTGAAAAAAGAATTGAAAAGTCTCTATCCAGACATTAAAGTAACAAATGAAGAAATAAAAAACGTATTGCTTTTGGATGTGATAAAAAGAGAAGTTCTTTCAGGTGAAGAAGCTGAAGAAGCAAAAAAGAAAATTAATAAAGCAAATAAGAAAAAAGAAAAATTAAAGACAGATAAAAAGCCGTCTATTTCTATACCAACTCATTCTCTCAATGAAACGATTGACACAGTTGAAAATACAATTGTAAACGAAAATTAGTTTCAAAATAAAATTCCCCAGTTAACGCGAATTTGTAATCCGTGCATAAAACAAGGTTTCGTAAAATCCTCCTCCGTCGCTAAAGCGCCACCTCCTCGTAGAGGAGGATACTTTGTTTGCTTACGCGGAAAGCACATCATTTTTTTACGCTTAAGCAAACAATACATAGGCGTGCAGTGTCCTCCTCTTTGAGGAGGTGCCCGGAGGGCGGAGGAGGCTTTGCACTTAACAAAAGTTCGTAATACTATAATCCATAGCCATCAAGGTTAATTTTTTCTTTTATTTTCGTTTAATTATGCAAGCAACAAAAGGCAATCGCAATTTATACAATACTCATTTAAAAACATTCGCAGGTCAGAACAGAAAACAAATGACAAAAGCAGAAGCCTGTTTGTGGAAGTATATTTTGCGTTCCAAGCAAACCGGCTTTGTGTTTAAACGTCAACGGCCAGCATTAAATTACATTGCAGATTTCATGTGCACACCTTTAAAATTAATTATTGAAGTAGACGGTTACACACATTTATTAGAAGAAGTAATTGTTAATGATAAAATTCGCCAAACAGAATTAGAAAATGCAGGATTTAAAATTATACGATTTAAAGACGAAGAAGTATTAAAAGAAATTGATTGTGTGAAAAATAAAATTTTCGCTATAATAAAAGATCTGGAAAGCAAATAGTTTTGTGAATTCCATTTTGCTCTGGCAAAACCTCCTCCGTCGCTAAAGCGCCACCTCCTCGTAGAGGAGGATACTTTGTTTGCTTACGCGTAAGCACACCAAACAATAGACATAAAGTGTCCCTCTCTGGAGAGGGTGGCAAAAGTCTTTTAGACTTTTGAGCGAGACGTAGCGTTGCTGAGGGCGGGAGAGGGATAACCAAAACCTTTTGTATATTTAAAAGATGAAGCTCATTAAAATACTAATAAACGTATTTGCCATTTTGGTTGGTGCAATAATGACCCTTTATTGTTTTGTCAAATTATTTAAATGTTTTAACGGATTAACTGAAGCTAAAGATTCATATGAGGTTGGATATCATATCGGCTATCTAATAACAGACATATCTATTGGTTGCCTTTTTGCCTGGATATTTTGGCGAGGCGTTTCTTTTTTTAATAAGAAAAAGGAAGTAACAAAAGACGAGATCGAAAAAATGATAAATGATATAGATAAATAAATCACAACATGTTTCGCCAGCCCTCTTTACTTTTTATGTGTAAACTCTTATTACGGGTTGGGGGTTTTGGTTTGCTTTTTATTATAATGCACTGGCCATTTGCAATAGAGTTAATGTGCATTGGTTTTATTGGCGCCGCTGTTTTTTTTGTTATGCTACAGCTCGAAAAAAGAAAAGCGAAGAAGGATGAGAATGTGTAGCAATATAATTCCGTGAACCCCATTTTGCTAGCGCAAAATCTCCGTCGCTTCGCGCCACCCCTTGCCATAGCGGTTTATTACAATAATTTTCTCCCCAATTAAAATAACCTTATCTTTATTTGATCTAAAAAATAAAAGGTGCCTTTTAAAAGCAAATTATATTTTATATTTTTCCTGTTCTGTGCCTGTTATTTATTTCCCGGCACGGTGGATAGTCTTAAAAAAGCTTATAGCAGTGAAAAAGATGAGTTAAAAAAGATCTACACCTCTGCCAGAATTATTTTATTTTATGATGGCAATTATGATTCAGTAAAAATTTATGGCCAGCAATATATAAACGACTGGAAAAAGGCAAACAATAAATTAGGCGAGGCTTTTATTTACTATCGCCTGGGCATTGCCGGTATTGAAAGTTCAAATTACGATGACGCCAAAAAAAATCTGCAACAGGCCATTCTACTTTTTAACGAGCAAAAGAACGATTCTATGTCTGCCAGCACACACATGCGGCTTGGTTTTGCTTTTTACACCATGGCAGATTATGAGGCGGCCATAAAGACCTATCTCAGCGGCATTGAGCGTGCCTCGCAGGCTAAGCGCCCCATAACCGTTTCGTGGGGTTATAATTTGTTGGGCCTGGCGCTTTACTCAAAACCAAATGCCGATTATAAAAAAGCGCTTTATTATTATATGAAAGCGCTGGATATTGATAAACAACTTAAACGCGATCATCTTAGTAATCTTTTATTAATGCGTATTGGATCTGTTTATACAAAACAAAAAAACTACGCCAGTGCCGATTATTATCTTAATCGCTCGCTTAAACAAAGTGATAGCGTACATGATAACGTTGCAAAAAAATGGGCTTTAGAGGCTTTGACAGGTCTTTACCAGGAGAAACACGATTATCAAAAAGCAGTAGATGTTGGAAAAAGGTCACTTCAAATGTCGCTAGAGGTAGGCGAATATCCGGGCATTATTATTTCTTACCGCAACATTGCCGAAAATTATTTGTCTTTGAAAAATTTCAGGTTGGCAAATGCAAATATTGATAGTGCCATTTACTATAGTGTTAAATATGGTGTTTTTCAAACACTATCCTATATTTACGAAGTTAAATCGCGTATTATGGAAAGCTCAGGCCTCGCGAGCGAAGCCTTATCTTATTATAAAAGATCTATGAGCTTAAAAGATTCTTTATTCTCGGTGCAAAACAGTAAAAACATCAACGAACTGGAAACAAAATACGAAAGCAAAGAAAAAGAAAAAGAGATCCAGTTCTTAAATAAAGAAAAAGAGAGCGATAAAAAAGTAAAGAATGTATTAATGGTGGCTGTTGGTTTAGCTGTCTTACTAATAGGCATGATCGTTTTTATTATGATAAAAATAAACGGGGCACGTAAAAAACTCCAGGAACAAAATAATATCATTGAGGCAAAACAAAAGGAGATAGTAGACAGCATTCATTACGCCAAACGCATTCAAACAAGTTTATTACCAACTGAAAAATATATCGAGAAAAATATTAAGCATTAATTGCCGCAGGATTCCTTACATTTATTCACAAAATCACTTATCATGTCCAGAAAACTACTTTGGCTTTTTGCTGTAATTTCTTTAAGTGGTTTTTTATGTTTTTACCATTTTAATGTAAAACCTTTTGATCTGTCGGATTGGTTTATGTTTGCTGTTGATTTCCTTAGCAATTTTTTAGCCATTATACTTTTTGCGGTGCTGGTTTCTTTTTTGCTGGCAGTAATTCCACTTAAAAATAAAAGTTACTGGCAACGTTACGGTTATTTTTTTCCATTAGGTATTACTGTTATTTCTGTATTGTATTTAGTGTTCTTTTGCGCAACCGGTCCGCACTATCATTCTATAAAAGCTAAAGATGGCATTAGCTGTGCATCTATAAAAGATGGTAATTTTAAAGTGTTATATTTAAAAATAGAGCGCAAAGGCGATGTGCAATTTCAAACCAATTTAAAAACAGGAGAGCGAACGGAGTTTAATGTAAAGTGGCTTTCTGATTGTGAATATGAATTAAGCCGTGATGGCAAGGTTATGAAAGTAAAAATTGTTTCTGCGGATGAAAATAGTTACGAATGTTTTACCTTGATGCGAGGCATGACTTCTCCACTGCAAAAGGTTGTGAGGGTAAAATAATTCTACGATCTGTAGCAATCACCTCTTATTTTTTCTTTTAATTTCATTCTCATGAAAAAGAATGAATTAACTGTGCCCGATGAAATTGTGATGAATAAGATCTATTTTATCCGGGGTCAGAAAGTAATGTTGGATAGGGATTTGGCGGAGCTTTATGGAGTAGAAACAAAGCAATTAAAAAGACAGGTTCTTAGAAATACGGATAGGTTTCCTGAGGATTTTATGTTTGAATTAAATAAAGAGGAATTTGAAAATTGGAGGCGCCAAATTGGCACCTCCAATTCCTCTGATAAAATGGGCTTACGGTATGCACCATATGCTTTTACCGAACAAGGAGTAGCCATGCTCTCCAGCGTATTAAACAGTAAAAAAGCAATAGCCGTAAATATTCAAATAATAAGGATCTTTACAAAGATCAGGCAAATGTTGGTTGATAATACCGAGTTGCGTTTGGAAATTGAGAAGATAAAAAAGAAATTAGATAACCATGGAAAAAATATGGAAGTGGTTTTTCAATATTTAGATGAGTTATTAGAAAAGAAAAACGCGCCAAAAATCAGGAAAAAAATTGGTTATAAATTGCCGATTAAAAAAACCTGACGTTTTATTTTTTGATGACCTTTATTCTTGACTTTTTTACCTTGGTCTTAATTAAATAGTGTTCTACTTTTTTCATTTTCATAATAGCAACACGTGTAACCTGCTCTTCTTTTTCATCGCCAACAATAACAAAAGAAATATAAACGTCGGTAATATTTTTTACCTGGTATTTATTTAAATAATAATTTATTAAGATCCGGTCATTTTTAGAAAGCGTTAAAAAGGAAGATTTAATATAAAGGCTATCTACCTCTATTGTTTTTATTTTCGTTTTACCTTTATGATGGAAAGCCACTTTAATAAATTTATGGGCATGTGTGGTATCTGAAAGTAAAGCTTCAAGCAAATTATGATCTACTTTAACTTTGGCAACATCTACACTCTTATTCGCATTTTTTCTTTTCTTAGCGCTTATTTTAGCCATGGCAATGTTCATCCTTTGCCCGAGGCCTCTTTTGCCGCCAGCCTCTTTTCTGGGCAAGCTCCATGCTCCTTTTATACAATCTTTTTTAAAACAAATAAAAGGAAAGCCGGCATGGATAGCGCATGACGAGAATAACGTCATCGTTAAAACAAAGAGTAGTATTTTATAGGCAATACGAAGCAAGGGATTAATTTATACTTAAAGTTAAATAAATTAACGTGAATAATCATTCTAAAGTATAATCCCTTAAAAATTCTGCCCTTATTCTTCCATAGGATAGCCTTTAGCCACCCAATCAGGCTTAATGCCTTCGGGTAACTCCAACACTTTTGCGTTCTTAAATCCTGCTGAAATTAAAGCGTCGTAAGCCGGTTTAATGTTAGGGCAACTGGCATACGAGCAGCAACCACAATACACCACCACTACCCTGTTTTTATTTTCCATTGCCACGGTAGACTTTATTTTTTCTATACCGGTAACGCTTGTAGCCCTGCCTACATCAACAGCTGTTTTTATCAATTCCATTGGGCCCACATTTAAAACAATTGGCCTGTCTTTTGCATTGGTCTTTATTTTTTCTGCCAGATCTTTAGTTGGCATTAATTGTTCTTTTGTCCACAGTGGTGTTTGGCTGTATACTGCAAATGTGCAGCCAAAAAGAAGTAAAAATAAGATAACGTTTTTCATAATAGTTTTTTTTCGAAGGTAGATAAAAGCAAATAATAACAAATTTAAAAAATGCTAAAAAATCTTTGATCATTAGGTGTTTAACAACGCATGGCCTCAGGTCTATTATTGGTGTTGTATTCGCTGCTTTTGTTTTCGTTCACTAAAGGTCACAATACATCAGAAATTGAGGAATCAAAAAGAAATTTTCGATAGTATAAGTTAAACCAACACATAACCAAACAAGTTTATTTTCATCTGAAAAATATTTAAATAAAGATTAATTCTTTTAAACCTTTATTCTTATTTCTTGTCTAAAAATTATATCTTTAATCTATTAAAAAATAATCCATGAAGTTACGGTTACAATTATTTTTATCCCTCCTGTTTTTTGTACAATGTATTTGCAGGGCACAATCCTTACCAACATACTCTATAACTGCTTTAGACCCACAATCAACAGGCTACTATTTTCTTGTACCCATTAAAATTGGTCCGGGTGCTGCAAGTATAGTAAATACACAAATGATCCTCGATCATGCAGGGAACATGGTGTATTATAAAAAATTTCCTGGTGTGAACACCGGCGATTTTAAAATGCATGCGAACGGATTAATGTCATACAGCCGTCAACAAAAATTTTATTTAATGGATAGCACATTTACTATTATCGATTCGGTGATACCAAAGAATGGTGTGTTATTCGACGGGCACGATATCCAAATTTTACCAAATGGCCATTTTGTTATTTTAGGTTTAGAAAATGTAACCATGAATTTAAGTTCTTATAATTATTTTGGTCTTAATCATACTAATCCAGGTAGCACAACTGCAACTGTAAAATGCGGTGTTATACAGGAACAGGATGCGGCAAAAAATGTTGTGTTTGAATGGCATAGTAAGGACTATTATAATTTCAGCGATGTGGATCCGTTTTTTTTAAACAGTCCTAATAATGTAGACTGGACACACTTTAATGCTGTTGAGTATGATGCTGATGGTAATTATTTAATTTCTTTAAGACATTTTAATGAGATCACAAAAATAAAAAGAAGTGATAGTAGCATAATGTGGCGCCTAGGTGGAAACGCCAATCAGTTTACGTTTATTAACGATGCGCAACAATTTAAAGGGCAGCACGACATAAGAAGAATTGCAAATGGAAACATTACAATTTATGATAACGGCAGATCATCTCCTTTACATCCTGCTACAGGAAAAGAATACCAGTTAAATGAAACAGCCTTAACCGCCAATCTTGTTTGGAGTTATACAGAGAATAATAGTACTAATAGCAACTCCCTGGGTAATCATCAACGATTACCAAACGGAAATTCGTTACTAAATTATGGTACACTAAATAATTTGAACCATGTTTTTAATGTTGTAAAACCTACAGGCGCAAAAGTGTTTGAAATAGTTTTTACAGATACGCTTCGTTCATACCGTTCGTTTAATTATCCTATACTGCCATGGGATCTTAAAAGACCGGTTATTAACTGTGCTACATCAGGCACACAAACATTGCTGGATGCCGGAAGCGGGCACACAAGTTATTTGTGGAATACCGGCGCAACTACACAAACAATATTGGCAACAAACACTGGTACATTTTCAGTATTCGTTTCTAAAGGCCAGGGTGGATTTATTTCGGCACCAACTTTTACACTAACTAATTTAAGTAACCCTTGCGGCACAAATTCAATTAAAGAAAATTTACATGCAGCGGCGTTTAATATTTTTCCAAATCCAGTAAACGACCTGCTGACCATAAATTTTATTGGACAACACACAAAAGTACTGGTAACTTTATATAATTGTTTCGGGATGATGATACATTCTGAAGAACTTTATAATAAAGAAACGGTAGAGATCTCCACTTCCCTTCTTCCTGCCGGTATTTATTTTTTAAATGTTAATGGCATTACAAAGAAGATCATTAAAGATTAAATTCATCTCAACAGCGCCTATTCATAAAAGCTAAAAAGGGTTCATAATAAGGCATTTGCAGGCACAAAAAACATTTGTATCTTTAAAAAACTTGTTAAGATCATTTAAATATTTCCTTTTTGGCCTAGCCTTTTGTTTTTGCCAAACGCGGTCATTTTCACAAAACCAAATAGTAGATTCTCTTAATACACTTCTTAAAAACGCAAAACACGATACAACACGTTTACGGCTAAGAGCTATGATCGGTGAAGTGGATATGATCTTAAGACTAAGTTATTGGGACAGTATTTACATTGATTCAAAAAAATTAAAATCAAGAACATTAGAGGCCATTGCTTTAGACTTCATTGGCTTTGTGTACAGAAACCAGGGAAATTCTTCTCAGGCATTGAACTATTATAACCAAAGTTTAAAAATAGAAGAAGAGACCGGCAATAAAAAAGGCATCGCCGAATCGCTTAACAATATAGGTTTTGTGTACGACAACCAGGGCGATATTCCTAAAGCATTAAATTATTACGAAAGAAGTTTGAAGATACAGGAGGAGATCGGTGATAAAAATGGTACCGCTTACTCACTCCTTAATATTGGTTTTACTTATAGCGCACAACATGATATTTTAAAAGCCCTTGATCACAACTATCGGGCTTTAAAATTATTTACAGAGATACAGGATAAAGAAGGCATGGGACATTCCTTCAATAATATTGCCTCCATCTATTATCACCAGGCTAACATTCCAAAAGCTTTAGAATATTTTAAAAAAGGATTAAAGATAAGAGAAGAACTTGGCGACAATAGTGATATTGCCAATTCGTTAAGTAATCTTGGTTCAATTTATAATAAACAAGGCGATCTTTCTCAAGCATTAGATTATTTTTTAAAAAGTTTGCTGTTAAGAAAAGAGATCAACGAAAAACAGGGCATCGCTTCTTCCTTTGATCATATTGGTGCTGTTTACCTCAAGCAAAAAAAATATGATTTAGCTCACGCTTATGCTGATAGCGCATTGGTGCTTTCTAAAGAACTTGGCTTTCCTGAAAACCTTATAGATGCAGAGATTACACTTTCTATGATAGATTCTGCCAGCGGTAATTATGCTGGTGCCTACGAGCATTACAAACAATTTATAATTTATAACGATAGTATTGCCAACGAAGGTACACGAAAAGCAAGTATTAAAAGTCAGTTAAAATATGAATACGAAAAAAAAGAAGCTGTAATAAAAGAACAACAGGAAAAGGAACGTATCGTTGCAGAAGAAAAAGACAGGTTCCAAAAGATCGTTATTTTGTCGGTGATAGTGGGTTTAGTATTGGTTATCGTTTTTGCGTTTTTCATTTTTCGTTCGCTTAAAGTTACACGGCATCAAAAAGAGATCATCGAGGAAAAACAAAAAGAAATTTTGGATAGTATTTATTACGCCAAAAGAATTCAAACCAGTTTATTACCAACCGAAAAATATTTACGCAAATACTTAAATCGTAGTTAAGAATTAATGAAAAGCCATTTAAAATATATTCTATCTGCGGTTATGTGTTGTACGTCATATTGCATTTCATCTCAAAATAGCACCGATTTACAGAACAAGACCATAGATTCTTTAAAGAACCTTCTTAAACTATCTAAACCAGATACAAACAGGATCAATATTTTATATAGTCTAATGGATAATATTGTTGATGATCAGATCTGGTATGTTTATAATGATGAAAGAATTCAGTTATCTGAAAAACTGGCAAAAAATAATGATGAGAAAATAAAAGCCAAGGGAAAAAGATCGTTTGCCGAAAGCCTCAACTATAAAGGTTTAATTTATAGCAACCAGGGTGATGAAACAAACGCTTTGATTTACTATTACAAAAGTTTAAAATTATGGGAAGAGATCGGCGACCTGAATAACAATGCACTTTTACTAAACAACATTGGTAATATTTTTTATAACCAGGGTAATGTTACAAAAGCGATCGACTATCTTGAAAAGTCTTTGAATTTACAGGAAAAAATTGGTAATAAGGATGGCATCGCTTTATCATTGAACAACCTTGCGGGGATATATAACTCTAAAGGCGATATTCAAAAAGCATTAAATTATTTTAGCAGGAGTTTAAAGTTGCAGGAAGAGACCGGTGATAAACAAGGTGTTTCTACTAGCCTCAGCAATATTGGTTTTATATATTTTAACCAGGGCGAAACAGATAAAGCGTTGGAGTATTTTAACAAGAGTTTAGTGTTGCGCGAAAAAACAGGTGATAAACGTGGAATGGGTTATACACTTAATAACATTGGGGTTGTTTACAAAAGAAAAAAAGATGTTGTTAAAGCCTTAGAGTATTTTGAAAAAAGTTTAAAGTTGCGTGAGGAGCTTTTTGACAAAAAAGGTGTAGCGTTATCGCTTAATAACATAGGAGAAATCTATTCTGGTCAGGGCCAGTTGCCTAAAGCTTTGACCTATTTCGAAAAATGCTTAAAATTAAATAAAGAGCTTGATAATAAAGTTGGCATGGCCGATTCGTACAACAGTATTGGTGGAGTTTATTTAAAACAAAAAAAATACCCGCTTGCTTTTTCTTTTTCCGATAGTTCGCTGGTAGTTTCCAGAGCTGTTGGTTTTCCTGAAATTATAAGGAATGCAGAGTTAACACTATCCAGAATAGATTCGGCAAGAGCAAATTATAGTGGTGCATTTGCTCACTATAAGCAATTCATTAAATACAGAGACAGTTTGAATAATGAAGGGACCCGCAAGGCCAGTCTTAAAAACCAGTTAAATTATGAGTTCGAAAAAAAGGAAGCTGTTTTAAAAGAACAACAGGAAAAAGAAACTTTAATTGCAGAAGAGAAAGACCGGTTCCAGAAAATTGTTATTTTTTCTGTGGTTGGAGGTTTATTATTGGTTGTCATATTTATGATCTTTATTTTACGAACTTTAAGGATAACAAAGCATCAAAAAATAATTATTGAAGAAAAACAAAAAGAGATCCTGGATAGTATTCATTACGCTAAAAGGATCCAAATGAGTTTACTGCCAACGGAAAAGTACATGGAGAAAAGTTTGAAACGATCAGGAAAGGATAGCTAGCCGTATGAGTAAAAATATATAAATCTTAATTCAGTGTTTAGTGCCATAATTTAAATTCCACTCTTTATGTGCATAAATCCTTATAAAATGATTTTCTTCACTAAAACAAAAGCGCTAGTTTCATGTTAACAAAGTATTAATAGCCGATACATGAAAAAATTATTTTTCCTTTTTATTTCCATATTTACGCTTGGATCTTTTGCAATTAACAATAAGAGAAATAACACACAAAACAAAGGGTTAGAAAATATTATAACAAGTAAACTTGAGTCGTTTATTAAGGAGAAAAAATTTCAACCCGACGAGGCTCTATTGTATCCCGGTATAAACTCTAAAACACTTAAAGCTAAATTAACCGAATTAATAAACGAATCTGCAAAAGACTTTATACAAGTAGCATCAAATAACTCATCAGATGAAAACTATCAAGCTAAAATCAAAACGGGTCTAGAACGCTTTAATGCTTATTATTCTGAGCTTAGTTCAGAAGATCTTGACCGGATCTATCATTATTTTGAACAGCTTATAGACATTGTTGGCTTAAAAAATTCGGGCAGTCATTTAAAAAAATGGCGTTATAACTAAAGCTCTAATTAATAAAAAAATCAAACTCTTCTTCAAAATCTCTTGCTTTGAGATGGGATTCAAAAAATTTCTTATCTTTATTTCCGTTTAAATAATATTAAACATGACCAAACTAATACCCTTCCTTTTAACTTTTTTCCTGTTCACAAGTTTTCATCCGCCAAAGGAAAATTTTGAGGGTATTATTACTTACAAGATCACATTTGTATCTAAGCCCGGGAACGAAGAATATACCAAGCATCAGTCACAAAAATACGGAAACACCTTAACGCTCACTCAATATAAAAACGGCAATTTTAAGCGCGAATACCCATCAAGTGGAATGATCTTTGGAGTTGATTTCAATATTTATATGCAATCATTGAATCGCCTTTACACGAAGATGCGTAACAACGATACCATTAAAGCCTCTGATTGTTCTAAGAACACGTTGATACAAAAAGAAGAAACCGAAAAGCCCGGCGAAACAATACACGGTGTGGCATGCAAATCATATTACATTTCGGGTGGCGATGCAAAAAGCAGACAACCAACAACCTTACACTATTTTTATCCTACCAATAAAGAATTTATTGATTGGAAACTTTACGCCAATTTTAATGATCTTTTTTATAATAAGGTCGTATTTAAAATGCAAGCGCCATTCTATAAATTAGTAATGGAACTTACAAAATATACAATTACCTTCGAACTTGAAAAAATTGAAGCAAAAAAATTAAGCGAAGGTCTTCTCCAATTCCCAAAAGGAAAACCCGTAAAAGAATTGTAAATTAAATTTCATGATAAGATCTTTAAGTATTGCCTGCCTGTTTTTTCTTTCAAGTTGTTTTGTTGCACAAAAAACCACTTACCCTCCTAAAGAATTTTATACCTGTTGGAAAGCCGCGTATGAAGAAAATAATGAAAAGGCAAAAACAAATGTTTTTCGTTCCTGTACTGCTATTTTTAGACCTAGCATGTTTAGGCTTGAGATAGAATTTTTTACAAATGGTAATTGTAAGTATTTGCAAGTTGGCGCTGCCGACCTGCATTACTATGTTAACGGTAAATGGAGTTGTGATAAAAAAACAAAAACAATTACCATTAAAGACGATAAGGATAAGGTTGCTTATAAATACAAAAT
>JAUXSA010000073.1 GCA_030681615.1 Bacteroidota bacterium | reverse complement strand
TTTGGAATTTTATCATCATACGTTTCAATGCTTCCAATATAAGGAACATAGATAGGTTTTTTTTGCATAAAAATTGCCGAAAAATATTTTTTATGATCACTCATGCTAAAGCCACCGTATTTATTCGCGCCAGTTGCTGCGTCAAAGGTCCCTTCAGGATATGGTGCGCTGGTTACTTTTATTGTAGGATAAGCCTCAGCAGAAAATTTTGTAGTGGTAGTTGACCAACCGTATTCTTTTGTAGCCTCTGTGTCAAACTCTACAAAATCAATTGTTAATCTTAGGAATGCCAGACCGGCTTCAAATTCATTCGTATATTTTGTTATTTTCATTCCACCGGTTGGATAATAAAAAAATGGTTCGTTGTTGTTAGTATAAACATGTGCTGTACCATAATCTTTATGATCAAAATTCCTGTCGGAAGTTTCTTCTGTCATTTTCGCATAAGCTTTTGTATCTTTTATTTTTGAAAGTTCAAGAAAAGTAACGCCTGCATCTTTTAATTTTTGCAAAAACAATGCGTTAAATTCATTTGTAATTTCCTGGAATAGGGTAGAGTCAATTCCATCTAAAATTGCATAAGTTTTTGCTCGCTTAGCTTCAGTACCATGGCCTGCCTGTATACTTTTAGCAGAACCTGTTCTAAATTTTAATGCAATATAGGGTAACGATTGCGGTGATGATTCTTTTAAAACTTTTTTATCGATGTTTTGAACGCCGCCTGGGACATCAAAAAATTTATTGGCTTCTTTTAGTTTATCCTGTGCAAAACCGCAAAACGCACTTATTGATAAAAAACAGATTAAGGTTGATGTTGTCATTGTCTTTTTTCTTCAAAGATATTGACAACCAAATGTTTTTGAAATACGCAGAAATACGTATCAGTAATATGTTAACTCTCTGCCTCTAATGTCTGTTGCCATTTCCAGGCACTTCCCATCATGTCGTCTAAAGAATATTTCGGGATCCAGATAAGTTCTGTTTTAGCTAAATTGTTATTGGCGTAAATGGCCACAACATCGCCTTCGCGTCTTGCGCCAATAGTATAGTTTAATTTTTTACCAGAAACTTTTTCAAAAGATCTAATAGCTTCTAAAACACTTACGCCGTTACCTGTACCTAAATTAAAAACAGAAACGTTTTTTTTATTTTTATTCCCGATCAAATAATTCAAAGCTTTTACATGCGCGTCTGCAATATCACTTACATGAATGTAATCGCGTATGCAAGATCCATCACGTGTGTCAAAATCATTTCCAAAAACAGTTAAAGAATTTTTCCCAACCGCTGTTTGTGTAATTATAGGAACCAGGTTGTTTGGCCTGTTCAAAGGAAACTCACCTATTTTGCCGCTTGGGTGCGCACCAACAGGATTAAAGTAACGTAACAACACAGCGTTAAATTCCGCGTTTGCTTTGCACACAAAATTTATAATATCCTCACCAATTTGTTTGGTATGTCCATAAGCACTTTCGGCCGTTTTTAAAGGGGTGTTTTCAGTAACGGGTAAGTCATCGGCATTACCATATACTGAGCAAGAGGAAGAAAAAATAAAATTCTTAATTTTTTGTTGCTGCGCAAAAGATAAAATATTAGTTAAAGAATTTATGTTATTATTATAATATGATAAAGGGTCAGTAACACTTTCCGGCACTGATTTAAAAGCGGCAAAATGAATGATGCCAATAATATTTTTAATTTTTGATAATTGTGTATAAAGCTTTTCTTTATTACACAAGTCAAGATCAAGGGTTTCGAAAGACTTACCTGTGATCTCTTTTATCCTTTGGTATGATCTTGAAGTTGAGTTCGAAAAATTGTCAATAGAAATTACATTAAAATTAGTGCTAATAAGCAATTCAATGATCGTGTGCGATCCAATATATCCTGCCCCGCCTGTAACAATTATAGTTTGCATACCTTTTTGTGTATTTCTTAGAAGCATAAATATATAAATAAAAATTTGTGTATAATGGTTTATTAGTTTATTTTTAAAACAATTATGTCCTCATTTCGAAATTATTTTTTTAAGGGCCTGTATAAATTAGGAGTTGGGAATTGGCTGTTATACTTTAACCGTAAGAACGGAAAGGTGCCTGTTTTGGTTTTCCACAAGATCATTCCTGAGTATGACGAGATCTGGCCAGGAATACACCCAAAACTTTTTGAAGAAATATTGATACTGATTAAAAAGCATTATACTGTATTACCGCTTAATGATCTTTATTTAAAATCAAGCTCAGAGTTAAAAAATGCCTGTTTTATAACCTTTGATGATGGCTATAAAGATTACCTTGATTACGCTTATCCTATTTTAAAAAAGCATAAAATTCCATCTACTTTATTTATTTTACCTTATCAAATAACTAATAGAGGGCATATATGGACCTCTGCAATTATTTTTTTTATAAAACATTATTCGTTTAACGATATATCTGATTTTTTCTCACAGCGAAACGTAATAATTAAATATAGAGATAAAAACAATTATTTTAAGTTGAACCTGGACATTACAAAACATTTGTGCAACATGTCACATGTAGAAAGAATGAGCCTGATATTTGAATTAAGGCAAAAATTTGTTACTGATAATCGGGTAATCGAAAACGAACTATTGTCTTTTAATGAATTGCGTATGTTAGGTTCAGATATAGTTTCGGTTGCCTCACACAGTTTAACACATCCAAGTTTTAAAAAAGAGTTTGATCCTTTTTTCGTTGAAAGTGAATTAAAAGATTCAAAAGAAATAATTGAGCAGGAAACCAAACAAGAAGTAAATGCTTTTGCTTTTCCTTTTGCTAATTGTAATGAGGTTTCAATTAGCATAGCTAAAAAATTATATAAATTGTGCTTTACAAGGATAAACGATTTTGTGAACCTCAATAGTATTAAAAAAGATCAGGATTATTTATATGATCTTCCACGTTATAATGTACATCAGGATAGCGCCGCGGAGGTTTTTTTTTTAATGAATGGGTTTCATAAAAAGTTACGCGGATGAACGTTTGCAAGTTACAAAGATCCAATCATCCAGTTTATCATCGCTTACAGTTTCGCCATTTTTTGAGAGTAAACAAATTTCATTAAAACTATGATGTGTTAATTGCTTTTTTAAGAACTGTGGAGATGTATAAAAAGTAAGTAAGCCATAGTTGTGAGCACTGTCGTTGATCACAGAATAATCATTCAAATTAATTTCTTTTCTTTTCTGTTTCAAATGCCTTGGCAAAAAGGGTAAAAGTTTTACAAATGTTTTTAAATTGGTAATAAAGCTGTTGTTTTTATCAAGCCATGGAAACTGATCAAATGTTTTATGATCTTTATTGTGTGTAGAAAAAAAGAAAAACGCGCCAGGCTTTAAGACCCTGTAAATCTCATTAAATATTTTTTTTCGGTCTTCAGGACCAACATAATCTATACCGTTAAACGAAAAATTAACCAGATCGAAGCTGTTATTTTCAAAGGCCTTCAAATCTCTTGCATCAGCTAATCGAATATCAGCATTTGGGTACTTTTTTTTAACAGCATCTACAAATCCTTTCGAATAATCAATACCCGTATAGCTTTTGCATTTATCAAGTAAGTATGCCGTTGTACGGCCTCCGCCAATGCCTATATCCAATATTTTTGAACTGGCAAGAAGGTCTTTATGAGTTTCAAAGATCTTTTTCTCAACAAAGGTGATCTCATTAAGGTGTTTGTACCATTTTATTACGGCATCAGAATTGTATGTGTTTAAATTGAGTTCACTCATCTTAATTTTTTTAAAAACAATAATAACTTATTTTTGTAAATAACGCCACTATATTCTTTCACTTTGTGTTGTGTGAATTGCTCTTTAAATTGATTGATATTTAAAAGATCTTTGTCTTCTTGTCCATTATACCAGCCGCAAAAATCGTAATAAGCTGCATGTGCTTTTTTAAATGCAAGTATATCTAGCCAGTGCAAAGCTCTGTGGGCACGCCCTATATGAGAATTATTGAATTTATTATTTAAAGTATGTTTTAAATGGAATGAATACAAATTGGTAGCGCGTTGTTTAGTAGCTCTATAAAAATTAATGCAAATAAATTCACCCTGCTGTTTTATATACGAAACTGCAAGAATGCCATTATCGTTGTATGCTTTTAATCTGAAGCGCTCGGCTTTTCGTATCTTTTTATGATCTGCAAACGTGTCGAACAGTTTTATATAATTGTTCAATTCGGCATCAGTTAAACCTAATTTTACTTCATACTCAAATTGTTGGTTATTAATAAAAGAGTTTATTTCAGATAAGGTGCGATGGTATATACCCTGACTTATAACTGTTTCTGCTAATGAAAGATCAATCAATAAAGTATGGAACTCATTTAAAGAGCCATTAACATTGTGTGGACACTGGATAAAATAGTTGATATCGGCATTTAAAGGGGAATTGTCACTCACAAAGCAATCATTTACCGAAAACAACAAGCGCCGGTACGTAATATGGTTTATTTCCTTTAAATGCACCTTTAAAAGTAATGAAACATAATAACTGTAAGTAATAATATTATAAGGTTTTTTTTCATAATTTTAAAGATTGTGCAGGATACAGTCTTAGATATATTCGATGTTTTATTACCCCCTTTCTATTTCATAATCATTTTTTTTTATGCGCGTCTTATCGTTGCCAGAAATATAAAGGAAAAACCTTACTACCGATATCTTCTTCCGGGCTTAGTTTGCAAAATGATAGGTGGTATTGGCCTATGTATAGTTTATACTTTTTATTATACCGAAGGTGGCGATGTAACAAATTATTTCTTGTCTACTACAACTTTTGTAAATGTATTGTTAGACGGAAATTTTGCTAAATTCTTTGAAATGCTTGATTATAAAAATCATAACGTTTGGGAAGTATTGTCAAACAGCGATAGTTATGGATATTTTCATTTTGCCCCAAACGATTATTATGCCTTGTTTACAGTTTCTATTACGGTACCATTTTGTTTACTGGCAGGTAAGAGTTTTATTGCAACAACTATTTTACTAACCAGTTTTAGTTTTATTGGGTTATGGAAACTATATGTTGTATTTGTTGAAAATTTCCCCGAGTTAAGCAAACAGTTTGCGATAGCTATTTTTTTTGTCCCCTCTGTTTTTTTCTGGGGTTCGGGCATATTAAAAGATACATATACGCTCAGCGCAATAGGTTTGTATATCTATGGATTGTATAAGTTTCAAATTTTAAAGGAGAGAAAATTAAAATACTTATTTCTGATCGCTATATCTATTATTATATTTATTTATATAAAACCGTATTACTTTTTTGCGTTGCTACCGGGATCTTTGATCTGGATTTTTTTCCAGAAAATAAGAAAAATAAAAAACCCCTTCTTAAGAATAATGATCGTACCGATACTACTCTCCTCAACGATCTTATTGGTTATTGGGTGCTTACAGGTTTTTGGAAATTACCTGGGGGAGTACAGTTTGGAGTTAATATTACAAAAAGCGGTAAAAACTCAACAAGATCTTATTAGGGTAGAGTATGGAGGAAACAGTTATAACATTGGGATATTTGAGCCTACAGTTCCAGGTATTGTTTCAAAATTGCCTGCGGCACTGAATATGGCTTTTTTCAGGCCTTATATTTGGGACACTAGAAATGCGGTAATGCTTCTATCAGGTCTTGAAAATCTGTTTATGCTGGGCTTTAGTTTATATATTTTAATAAAAGTAAAATTCTCTACCTTATTTAAATCTTTATTCAGTAATCCATTATTGATCTTTTCTTTTTTGTTCGCCTTATTCTTTGCATTTTCTATTGGATTAACAACGGCGAATTATGGTGCTTTAGTGAGGTTAAAAATCCCCTGTATTCCGTTCTATCTTTGTTCGCTTTTTATTTTATACAATTTAAATAAAGATAGTTTTAAGAATAAATAGAATGGTAGATCTGCTCAGCGATGGTGTAATTACGATGTGTTTCGGCAATTTTCCTGATCTTTTTGTCAAGAGCTTTATCTGTTAATAGCTCATCTATTTTTTTTGCAGCATTTAGATATTCTACGTTGCTTAGATCCTGGAGAACATAACCTATATTATTATCAGAGATCAATTTGCTGTCTGTAGAAATATTTTTAGTGATCACAACAGGAAGTCCCATTGCCCAATACTCAGCATTTTTAATGGGTGTGCAATATTCTTTTGTAGGAATCGGTTTAACGGGGCAGATCCCAAAATCGCCTAATGAAAGATAGGCCGGAACATGACTGTGTTCAACAAAGAGCTTAATGATCACATTTCGATCTAGTCCTGATCTTTCACAATAAGTATTTATTTCTTTGTCAGAATGATTGGTTAATAATAGAACTTTAAATTTTTCACCCCAATGCGATGAAGCAACTTTGAAAAAGTCAAAAATTTCCTGCGATAGATATATGTCGCCAAATTTTCCAATGTAAACACATACAAGTGAGTTCGGCTGAAGACCTGGAGCAATAGAAATATTTTTTTCTTTTTTTGAAAAAAGTGCAAGGTCAACACATGCAGGTTTCACATAATATTTAGGTTTTGTGATATTGTATACTTTTTGGGAATATGCTATCATACCTTCAGCTGCACAAATAACATTTACGGCTTTTTTTAGTTGGAGTTTTTCTAATTTAAAAAGTATCTTGAATACGAAGCTATCTTTTTTCCAGGTTTTAGTTTCAACCATTGATTGCGCATGAGGTTCAAAACTGTCCAGAACAAGTGGCCGGCCTGTAAATAGCGAAACAATATATCCGATGGCGCCTCCAGGAGTGCACCATGCATGAATATACTTGATCTTATTCTTTAGAACCAAAAAAATGAGGGATAAAAAAATATAAAAAAATTTTAGTACCATCATCCAGCCAAAGGGCGAATAGGTAAAATTTACCAGTTTAATTCCTTCTTTATCAAATCTTTCTTTTGTTTTTAAATACTCTTCATGCGAATTTTTAGAGGCTGGTGTTAAAGTAAAAAGATATACTTTACTATCCTTAGTAAGATTCTTTTTTATGATACGTACATATGGCAGGGCATAAGATTGAAGGATGGAACTATTAAAGCCCCAATAGGTTATAACCAGAATATTTTTAGAACTACTCAAAATAAATGTTTTATAACTCCATAGCACCTACGCTTAAAGAGAATTAAAGGATTATTAAGGATGCTTAAAAAAAGATACTTAATGGCTATTAAAGGATTTTTTTTCGTCATGGCAATATGCAGGGCGGCATAAGAATAAATGCCCATTAAAAATGTGCTGCGGTGAAAAAATGAGTTTTTTATTACGGGAGAAGTTTTAAGCACATGGTTCTTAAAATGTAATATTTTATCATTTATCTGCGTAACTCCGTAATTTAATACGCTACGACCGCCATGATTTATCATTACTATAGATTTTCCAGGAAAACAGTATAATTGGTTTTCCGCAATTATGCGAAGCCACAACTCCCAGTCTTCAAAAAGGATCAGTCCGCTATGGGTATTAAAATAATGTTTCTTAAAAATTTCCTTGTCTACAATAATTGAGCTGCAGCCTAAAAAGTTTCCATAAAACAATTTGTTTGGAGGGAAAAAACCATCAATCCCGTATTCATACAATGGACTTTTGTCAGGATTAAGGATAATATATCCGGCAAATATAAATTTAGGCACTGAACTTTGTTTCTGAATGAAATCATATACCGATGAAAGGTGATCTTCTTTCATTTTATCGTCTGAATCTAAAAAAATGAGATATTCACCTTTTGCCTTGTCTGCACCAAAATTGCGGGCAATACTGCGCTCTTCGTTTTCTTTATAAAAGTATTTTATTTTTGGATTTTTGAACTGTTCTATTACTTCGCCGGTATTATCTGTACTTCCGTCATCAACAACAATTATTTCATAATCACTAAACGTTTGTGATATTACCGTATGCAAAGTTTCCTGTATAATTACAGCCCTATTATGCGTAGGTATTACAATTGAGAAAAACATAAAACTAGTTGTTAAGTCTTCTTACAATTTCGAAAACAAACTTCGGAATAAATTTACGTCTAAAATCATACTTATTATAATTATTTGTAAGATAAAAACTGCTATAGTTCTCTTTTAAAAAGGCACTTATTTTTGCACATTGTTTATAATTGAACAATCTGTAATTATAGTGATAATGTAGATCAATGTGTTGCAGAAAAACGGTTTCAACGGCTTTTGCGTCAAGATCAATGGTGGTTTCAAATTTACCTGTTACTGTATGGCCAACTAATTCAAGCTCTTCCATTTTTCCGGCAAGGGTTTTATTGTTCAACGAGAGAAGTATTTTTTGTACAATAATTGCCCATTCGGTTAAGAATTTCATCTCATCATTGGATTTCGAATTTTTATGCATCCTGTAATGTGATAATATATCATCTATCCTTTTTATTTTAGCTCCAAGTAAAATAGCGCGCGCTATTAATTCAAAATCCATTGCATAGTGTAGATTTTCATTAACCAGAAACTGACTGTTTAAAAACTCTTTTTTTAGAAACGATGATGGTTGTGGAAATCTCATATATGAAAGATATTCATATAATGGAATGTCTTTTTCAAGGCCGATGATCTTAGTCTTAATAGCTTCACCGAATAGTTTTGTCTTTCCGTGTAAAATGTCTATTTCAGGATCATTCGTAAACGCATCTTTAACTATTTGAAGTGTTGTTAACTCATAGCGGTCATCGCTGTTAAGCCAGGTAACAATTTCGCCGCTTGATATTTTCAATCCTTTATTTATTGCGCTGCTTTGTCCACTATCCTTTTCACTTATCCAATACTTGATGTGTTTTTCATATTTTTTTATTATTGAAAGAGTATTATCTGTACTTCCTCCATCAACAATAATGATCTCGAAATTTTTGTAAGTTTGATCAAGTATAGACAAAATAGTTTCTTCAATAAATTGTCCCTGGCTAAGAGTTGGTATTAGAATAGATATTTTAGGATTATTTACAGGCAAGTATAGCGCGATTTTTATAAATTGTGTGACCTTTCATAAATTGCATCATATTCCAAAGCGCCTTCAGGCCTGTATACTACAATTATATCAACCAGATTAAAAAAATTATCCCTTAAGAACTGATCAACTTCATAATATTTGCAACCATTCGTATACATGTCATGGTTACTCATTTCGATAAGTAACAAATTTGTTTTTTTTAAAGTTTCAATGCCTCCTTTTAGGATATTTAATTCACTTCCCTGAGTGTCAAGTTTTATTAAGAGAATTTCTTTGATCGATTTTGTTTCTTCATCAAGAGTAGATGTACTTATTTCTTGCTTTTTTATTACTTCAAATTTCTTTTTTTGTTCGTCTGTTTGCTTGCTTATTTCAGAACTGTTTAATTCGTGAATAGAGGAAGATACATAATTAGCTGTGATATTAATTTCTTTTTTACCGATAGAGCTATCCAAAGCAAGATTTTTAATAATTACATTTTTGTTACCCCGATTTGTTTCTTGCGCAATGTGAAACATTTTTATAAAAGGTTCAAAAGCAAGTACTGGTGCGTTAATAAAATTTTTGGAAAAATAGGCTGCAGATTCTCCGTTAGCCGCCCCAACATCTATAATTGGTAAAGCTAATTTATCTGCATACTTTTTATTAGCGTAATTTGTAAGACGGAAAAAATGTTCGGCAGGATTACAAAAAACAGTGTCTTTGGTTTTAAGAAAGATCGTTTTATTAGAGAATAATGATTGTAAGAACCTAATGATAATGCTTTTCATAACTGAACAAAACTTGTTACAATGCCTAATTTAGCAACAAATTTATTACAATCGTTAAAATAAATGAAAAATTGCGGATATTCTTTGAATAATGGCCTTCCTTAGAGTTTTACGTAAACATCCCCAAAGCCTTCTAAGACTTCCATATTTTTGGTTATACTATTTTTAAAATCTGTAATTGTAAGCCATTCGTTTAGAACGAATTTGTTTTTTTCGCCGGCGCTGAAATTACAAAGGTATTTTGGGCTTAGTTTATCGATTAACGCAAGGCATTCATTCAAGCGTTCAACATGTTCAGGCGTTGCGTATTCGAAAGAAATAAATGGCACCGGTTTTGTAAGTCCTTTTAAAACATCCACTTCAAAACCCTCCACATCAATTTTAATGAATTTTGGCGTACCGTATTGTGCAATAAGATTATCGAGTGTATCAACAACAACCTGCTCGGTTTTATTCCACTCTTCGCCTTTAAACCGGGTGTCTTTCATTACATCTATCCATTCTTTTGAAAGCGAGGATATAGTAGATGTTTTAGAATTGACATACATGGGTAACTCATCTTTTTTTGAACCTAACGCTATTTTTTGTAAAATAATGGCGTTACCAAATTTCTTTTTTAAAAATTCATAGCAATAATTTTGTGGTTCAATGGCAACTACTTTATTCTTTATACTTAAAAAAACCTCCACCCTATTACCCACGTTTGCTCCAACATCAAAAACAAGATCATTTGCTGAAAGGAAAGTTGAATAGAAATCTTTCCTTTCCAAAAAAAGCGCCTTATTTTCCTTGTAAATTTGTGGGTGCACAAATCTTCTTACTTTTTCTTTGAAGAGCTCAAACACTATCCTGGAATAAACTTTTATCATATTTTTTTATTTAAGAAGATAGATTAATTTTAAAATCGGTTACTTCGATCTTTTTGTTTGTATCATTTACAATATAAAGGGGCACATTGCCATAAAAAGAGGCCCACATGCTATAAGTACTGGGTGGCCCTACAATATAATTACAATTTGCCAAACAATACATATCTAACAATTCATGCCCCGGCGCGTACGTGATCTTAAGGCCTTGTGTGTTTTTAAAATGTAAATTTACTTTTTCATTTGAGCAAATAAGAAAATGTGGGTTTGTATTTTCAAATAACACAGCAAGATTCTTAATAATTTCAATATATTTTTCAATAGAATAAAAATATTTTCCGTCCTCAAAAGTTTTATAATCTCCATGCCTTATGTGAACACCTATTATGGTTTCATTTTTGGTGAATTGTGTAAAAAAACTATCTAGTTTATTTTTAAAAAATGTTGTGGGGGTAAAAAAGTTAACGATCTTTTGTTTGTGCTTTATAACCAGCTTATTTGAACGGAATAGCCAGCCTTGTACAAAGCAAAAATTGCTTTTTAATTGAGGAGCATTTTCAAGATCAATGGTTTCGTCCCAATTCAATGCAATTACTGTAATAAAGCCTGTTCTTATTTTAAGTTTGAATAGGACTCTTGAAATAAAATAACAAAACCTATAAAACAACCTGCTTCCTGAAAAAGAAGAGCTGCCGGTAAAATAAGACTTGTATTCATAAAATGCAGGATTGCGTATGATTACATTATTTTCAATACCATAAGCCAAAAAATTAGCATATATAAATATTAGGTTGCCTAATTGTCCGGGTTTGTTAGAAATAATTATCATTTATTTTTTTTCGAAACAAATTTTTGTGTTTTCAACATAAGGTCAATAATTAAATATAAGGATTTGGTGAAAAACTTACAAAGGTATAGCCATCCTTTTTTAAGGAACTTATGATATTTGCTGCTGGGATCGTTTTAAAGATAATTGCCTGGATGGTATTAGGATTTGTTAGTCCAAAACTTGTTTCGATCTGATTAGAAACGATACTACGATCTATTTTTTTGTAAAGTTTGGCATCTTTAGAAAACAATTCATTTTCCACTCCTTTAAGATAAATATCATGAAAATCTTTATATGCAATACAGGGAAGACCAAGTCCCAGTGCTATTTTTTCAAACTCACGAATAGAAATGGTATAAACATAATTACCAATGGTCTCATAGTTCCCAGTATCATGATGATCAATTTTTTTATTTAAAATATTTTTTAAGCCATGTTTTATTTTTTGTAATATTTTTCTAATTATTGGAATGGGTATAAAATCCCTGGGCTCAGTAAAAATAACGGCGTGTTTGGATACTCTTAACATTTCGTATACCGCTAGGATTGGCCTTGGAAAATGATGGTAAGCTTGTTTGCAGTACGAAAAATCAAATTGTTCATCGGTAAAAGGCAATTTTTCCGCATTGGCATAAGCAAAATCGGTGATCATATTATTTTGTTTGGCTACATCAAGTAACTTAGTATCAATATCTGTTGCAAGTGCTTTTCCGCCATTGCGATTGATATATATGGCCGAAGTTCCGAAACGTCCATCCCCAATTGTAAGCCAGGATGCTCCTTTTTGATCGTGCAAAAAAGGATCTAATACGGAAAGCATGCGCTTATGTCGCCAAAGATCTGTTGTTGGATTATCAAACCAATTTTTATATACACCAAGTTCCTTTTCTACCTCAGTATTTATAAACGATTGTTCGTGTATCTTATAACTTTTATCCTCTAATCCCATTATTTAATATTAAACAATTTAACCAGATCTTCCTTTGACTTTTCTATGTTTTTTTCATAGTTAAAAGTGATATTGCCTTGATCTTTTTCAACTAACCTATTAATATGGGCGGCAAGTTGCAAATGATCTTTGGGATTAAAAAATAGCACATGATCTTTAAGTTGCTCCTTGTTTACACTAATATCCGAAACGATCAAAAATTTATTTAACGCTTTTGCATCTTCAACTACTGTACTCCAACCTTCAAAAAAACTTGGTTGTATCACGGCTTTTGCATTTTTAATTAGGTTTATCTGGTCTTCACGTGAAATAAACCCGGTTAATGTAATATAATTCTCTAATTTTTTTTCAGCAATAAACTCTTTTAATTCAGAAACATATTTGTTGTTTCTTTCATCGGTATAGCGCCCTGTAAAAACAATATGAACTTTCTTTTTTTCATTTATTAAAGCATCAAGCGCCTTAAGAACGGCCATATGATTTTTATGTGGCCAAAATTGGTTGCAAACAATAAAATAACCTGTTGATATATTAACTATTTTATTTGTAACGCCCTTATCTTCATTTTTGATCAACGAAATAAAATTATAAACGTGTTTGTTAGCCTTACTGGTTGGAAAAAATTTTTCAAAATGGGTCATTGAATCATAACTCGAAAAAACAATATCCCTGACATTTACGGCTATATCTTCAAAAACCTGGTCTCTACTTTTAATTTCTCCAGAAGAAAAAAGGTCGGGTAAAAATTTATGCTGAAAGTCATACATCCAATAAAAAGGCTTGCAGTTTAGTTTAGGATGTAGTGTGTCATAAGATATCAAAGGGTAGAGCACATCAAGTTTTAAGGTATTAATGTCTGCAACAAATCTATCTCCTTTTATTTTATGATATAGTTTATAAAAAAATGACTTTTTATCAAGGTAAGTAAGTTCAATGTTCTTTTTCGGCAATTCATTTATCAGTTCGGTGGGTGTGCCAGAATTTACTATAACAACAATGGTTAATTTTTTAGTTAAAGAGATCTCATGAAGCAGTTTAATAATATTAAGCGAATAATAAACGCCGCCGGCCCAACTGTAATCTCCTGTAAGAATTATTCCTATTCTCATTTATATTTTTTCTTTTTTAAGCCAGCTATAATACAGTTTTAAGCCCTCTTCCAATTCAATTTTTGGAGAAAAGCCCATTGCATTCAACTTGCTGATATCCGCTCGCCAATTAATTGGATAGCCTTCTATATGCTCATCTGTAAAAATCAAGGTTCCGGTATAACCAGTAATTTTAGAAAACAGTTGCGCGGTAGCATTAATGAATGATTCTTTGCCGCTAGCAATATTATATATTTCACCTGTAAAAGAACCCTTATTAATTAAAATATCTAAGGCCTCTACAATGTCGGAGATAAAAACAAAATCGCGCGATTCATTACCTGTGCCATAAAGATCTACAGTGTTATTGCCAGAATTAAATTTGTAGTACAGATCGTGAAAGAACTGTCTTTTTAATCCTGGCCCGTAGGCAGAAAATATGCGAACGGATAATGTATTTAAATTAAACCGCAGGTGATGCTCTTTCATAACCTCTTCACTCTGCTGCTTATGCAAACCATAAGGGGAAAGCGGACCGCAGGGGTCGGTTTCTTTAATAGGTAAATTTTTAGGGTTACCATAAACAGCTGCGCTTGACAGATTAATGACCTTTGTAGCAGGCGAAGATGTTCTTACAAGCTCTAACAGATCTTTCACAAAAGTAACATTCAGTTTAAGATCATTATTTGTATTTATAAAACTATCCTGAATGTTTGATGAACCGGCACAATTAACAATAACATCAAATTTTTTGGCAATCAGGTTTGGGATAATTTTAAGATCGTTATCAATAATAATTGTATTCGATGAAGTGTTTATGCGATCAATACCAACGGTTTCGTTTTTTTTTGAAAAATAATTGAAACAAGCATTTCCAATAAATCCTGATGCACCTATAATCAGAACCGTCATATTAAATTCTCTCTAATTGGTTAGTTCGGGTGTTAAACACTTCAAGGTCTTTTATTTTGTTTTCTCTAGGTTTCCCGGAAATGAATGTTAGCATTCCATTTTCATCCCGCGACTCTTTAAATTTTGACCTTACATAACCTTCAGCCGGAGTAAGGGCTTTAATGTTACCGAGCTTTTCATTTAAAATAAAGTAAGCATTATTTCCGGCCGAATTGCAGCCAACAAATGAATAACCTTTCTCTTTAGCAAGATCGCATAAAGATGAAATAGAACAACCGTAATACAAATTAGAAAAATGAGCTGTTGTACGAAAAAAATCTTTTTTATAAGGAATAGTAATTGCTCTTTCAGGCCCAAAAAGACTATTGTATTCAACGATCACAATATCGGCCTTTACTCTGTTTATATTTTTCCAGATCCAATAGTCATTGCCATCAATATCAATATGCAACAATCCAATTTTATCCGGAACATTCTCGGTGTTCAATATCTCATTTATGTTCTCTGCTGTTATAAAGGCATGTTTGGCATTTAGTTCGTGCTGCCAGTAAACACTATCTTTTTTAATTTGTTCAATATTGGATCCAGAACCATCCATTACAAGCCCGCTCCAGTTGTTATTAACTAAGAGGAAACGTGTATTTGCTTCAGTATAATTTTCAACACCAAACTCCACAAAAAAATCGTTTGAAATTTGAATTTTATTTATGATGTATTGAATGATGCCGTCATCGCCCCACTGTGAGAAGACTTTAAACTCAGCTTTCTTTAATGAATCAACATTTGATAATGAAGAAGTAAGCTGTTTACCGGTAAGTATTTTTAATTCCTCTAATTCTTTCTTTAGAATATTGTGATTATTAAGAATGGAAAGAATATTTTTTAAGATCTTCATGTGTTTGAATTTAATTTTTTTACTACTTTCCCGGGAGTTCCTGTTACAAGAGAAAACTCAGGAATGTCAGTAGTAATAATACTTCCAGCCCCAATTACTGCACCACGACCTATTTTTACACCCTTTAAAATGATCACATTAAAACTTACCCAAACGTCATCTTCAATAACTATAGATGATGTTTTAATAGAGCCCTTATTTATTGGCTGTCCGGCCTTTAATAAATTTTGGTACCCTTTTGATCGTTCAATTGGATCTATTTCGTGCGTATCAGTATCAAAAATATTTACATTATGCGAAATCAGAACGTTGGAACCAATTTTTATTGATTCTCCTGACCAGATCCTACTACCTTCACCAACATATGAATTATTACCAATTTCAATTTTACCACCGTAATTCATCGTCATTAGTTCGCCACGAATGTGTGTATTATTTCCTATTATAATATTTTTAGGGTCGCCCTTTAAATTACAAATTTTGCACTCAGGATATAATTGTGAGTCTTTGCCAATTGACACTTGTTTTAATCCTGAATAAATTTTAGCTGCCCCGATCTTTTTATCAAGAAATAACATAAAAGTATAAAATGCATTTTTAAACATTTTGCCGGGAATAAACCTATTTATTTTTTAAAATAATTTATTGTTTTTTTTATTAAAGACCTGGTTTTGTTTTGATGGAAGTAATTTACGTAATTTTTATAAAAATACGGATCAATACTTTCAATATATTTCACTTCAATTTTATTTTCAGATAAGCTGGCGTTTATGGGCGAGTTATCTTCACAGTTTGTGCCACTACCATCAAAACCAATATTTGTAACCAACGAACGTGTTGGAAATATATTAAGTCCTTTTTTCATGAAAACACTATAATACCATTTAATCCCCCATGAATTATTTTTAAATTTTAACATTTGGATATAGTTATTGCTTCCAAGATTAAATTCTGATGCAAGTTTTTTATTACTTAAAAGCGCTTCCTTTCCTTTCATCTCGGGATCAAATATTTTCCATTTATCTTTCCAGGTTGCCCAACCCCATGTAGAAGTGTAAGGAAGAAGAACAACTTCATTTTTTTTATGCTTTACCGGAAACATAAAACCATTGATCGAATATATGTTTGCTGTCGATCTATAGATGTTCAATCCTTCATTCATAAAGTCTAAAAAGAAAGGAGATACAACCAGGTCATCTTCCAAAACAATAACTTTATCGTGTTTATTAATGATATCCGTTACACCTAATATTATTGAGTTGGCAAGACCATCATTTTTTTCCTTTTCAGTCAGCACAATTTGTTTAAATCCTGTAAGTGTTTTAATAAGTTCCCGGGTTTCTTTAATGTTTTTTTTATCTTCAATAGTTGCTGTTGCTTTTTGTCCATCCGCAAAAACATACAAAATAGTCTCTGCCGACAGTTTATTTTTTTTTAAACTTTCTAAAGTTTGTTTAGTATGTTTTGGCCGGTTGTAAATAAATAACACTACCGGTGCAAGATCATCTTTAACTGGCATAGCGCAATGATTTTTCCCATATAACGGGTATTATTTGTTCAAATACTTTTGTTCCTTCAAAAAAATCTATTCTATCTTTATTTATAGTTGCGTTTACAGATTCAAACACTTCTTTTTTATTAATGAGTGTGCTATTATTAAATTCAGTTGAATGTATAAGGTCGCCGATCCATGTTTTTAATTCGACATTCATCCAGGTATTTATAGGAGAGTTAAAACCGATCTTATCTTTTCTATAAGCAATACTTTTAGGCATGATATCTGCTAATGCATCACGCACTATGGCTTTACTAAAACCATCCCTGATCTTGGAAGTGTATGGTATTGAAAATGCAAATTCGACCAACCTGTGATCCAAAAATGGCATCCTTATTTCAACACCATTCATCATCGAATAACGATCATAATTTCGCAGCAACGTTGGCAAAATAGTTTTAAACGCCGACTGAAATAACGTAGAGTTTAAATAATCGAAATTTTCTTTTTTTGAAACAAGATTAAGGTGATGTGAGAACCTTCTTAAAAAACGATACCTGTTTAAGAGGGCATATTTAAGTTTATTGTTATAGCCTTCTTGCACCGGTTTTCCTGCAGAATTATTTATTGCCTCTAACACTTTTTTAAATTTGGAAGGATTCGGAAGGCTATCTATCAGGGCTGAGTCCATATCAAAAGAATACCCGGCGAAAAGCTCATCTGCCCCATGACCATCAATACTTACGGTTACATTATTTCTTTTAATATTTTCATATAACTGAACGAAAGGTGTAACCGGTGCGTAAAATAATTCTTCAAATAAATATGTTTTATAAAAAATAGAATCGAGATCTTTTGTAGGGTCGATATTTAAAAAGTGCGCATTAATATTTAAATGATCGGTAACAGTTTTGGCGTATTTTGTTTCGTCTAGTGCTGTGCCAGGAAAAGAAGCAACAAATGCGTGTTGCCAGTCTTTTTGTGTGTGTGAAACTTTATCGTTTTTTTTACTCAAGAAAGCCATAGCGCAGATAACAGCACTAGAATCCAGCCCTCCGCTTAAGGCGGTACCAATAGCAACATCGCTTCTCATGCGTATTTTACAGGCATTCAAAAAAAGCTCTCTGAAAATTTCTTTTTGTTTGTCATAATTTTCAGGTACCTGAATTTGTATTTTTTCAGGATCCCAGAACTTTTCAAATTTTAACTCCTTGTTTGAGTAGAAGGCATTTGTTGCTGCCGGAAAACGTAAAATGTTATTTATAAGGCAATGTTCGGTGCTTTCATAGCCAAAACTATTGCCTAAAGCCATTTTTGCTGTTGTATAATTAATAGTTATATTTTCGAGGAAGGGATAAATACCTTTCATTTCAGAGGAAAATATAAAACCTTTTTTTGAGAGTGAATAGAAAAGTGGTTTTTTACCCAGTCTGTCGCGCGATAAGAAAAGTGAGCCATCACTTTTATCATAAATAGCAAAGGCCCACATGCCATTTAATTTATTTACAAAATCTTTCCCCCATTTTACATATGCATATATTAAAACCTCCGTATCGCTTTGACTTTTAAAAATAAAACCTTCTTTTTCGAGTTCTTTTTTTAATTCAATGTAATTGTAAATTTCTCCGTTAAATGTAATAACAAATCTGTCCAACACCTCAAAAGGTTGTTTTGCGTTATCAGAAAGATCTATAATGGATAAGCGTCTATGGCCAAGAGCAGTTCTATTATGAAAAAAAACGCCTTGTCCGTCAGGTCCACGGTGGGCTATTTTTTCAAGCCCCTTGTTGAGTTGCTCTTTTTCAAAATGACCGGTATATCCTAAAATTCCACACATGTTTATTTCGTAAAAATAACAGGCTCGGATTCATATTTGTTACCCAAACCGGCAATTGAAAATGTTGGATAAAACTTAGCATTTGGATAATAATGCAGCATTATTTCTTTTAATGGCCTATCTCCTGTGTCATCAAAAAAGCAACTAAAATTATTTCGATGAAGCTCATCTTTTAAAAATTCGAAAGCACCAGCTCTTTCGTATAAACTATTAGCGCCAACCGGGCCGTCAACTATGATAAAATCTATTTTTTGTTTGTCAATTGTTTTTAATACTTCAAGATCATACCAAAAAAAATCTTCTTTTTTAAATTTCAATTTTGTGGTCATGGGGCAGTGAATGTATTCTACATTAGTAGCGCCATATTTTTCTTTTATTACCTTTTGCCATTCAGCATCATGGTCTATCGAAATTATTTTTAAGTTAAGATTATTTTTAATGGATAAATTATTTAAGAAAACCGTACTTATACCTGTGCCAAACTCAACGATCGTTTTTACATCATTGATCAATATGTGATTAATGATCACCATCATACCTTGCGGCGATATGCTCCAGGTGTTATACGGCACAACAACGTTGCCGCTAAGGTTATTCATTAAATAATCATATGAAGAAGCCGAAATGGTCTTTTGTAAGATCTGGTCTTTATTTTTTCTGAAACCTCTCTCAAAAAAATTTGTCAGTTTCAGATCCATATATTTTGATAATTTACTCATAACGTGTTGTAAATTCGGCTAAAACGTTTGCCTGTTCTTTTGGTGGAAATTTCCAGTTTGGATAAAAATTATTTTCAAGTACATCAAATACCAAACAATTATCTACCATGTCTTCTACCTCATTATTAATAAACAGGCAATAGGTTATATTAAATAAACCAACATTTAAATTTAGTCTTGGAATTTCGTAAGTGATCTTATCTATCTTTTCTTTTGTATCGGGTTTTTGCCATAACTTGTCGCTAACCCAAAAACATTTTTCGCCAAAGTGGTTATCGATCCTAAAATCAAGGTATACGGAACTAATTGATACCTTTTGAGATAAGGAAAACTCGAGTATCATTTTTTCACCCGAAAGCAGCTCTCTTTTATTTAAAACCAGGTTGGTAACCTTAACATTCCCAGCGCCAAATCGGTTTTGAGGATGAAATAAACCTTCACTATTACTGCTGGTTAAATTTACATATGCACTGATTATCTCTTCCGTTTTTCCTGTTTGCTTCACTTTTCCATCAATTAAAAGCACAGATTTCGTGCATAGCTGCGCAATGGCGCTCATATTATGACTTACAAATAAAATGGTTCTTCCGCTTTTACTAACTTCATTCATTTTGCCCATACATTTTTTTTGGAATTCGGCATCACCAACAGCCAGAACTTCATCAATGATCAAGATCTCGTTTTCTAAAAAAGCAGCAACGGCAAAAGCAAGACGTAATTGCATTCCACTACTATAATGTTTTAAAGGGGTGTCTAAAAATTTTTCCACTCCCGAAAAATCAACAATGGCATCAAAATTCTTTAATATTTCTGCACGGCGCATTCCTAAAATAGAGCCGTTCATGAAAATATTTTCTCGGCCACTGAGTTCTGGATGAAATCCTGTCCCAACTTCCAATAAACTGGCGATGCGTCCGCGACAAATAATTTTTCCGGAAGTAGGTGGAGTGATCTTTGAAAGTATTTTTAGCAGGGTAGATTTGCCGGCACCATTTTTGCCAATTATTCCTACAGTATCACCTTGCTCCACATTAAAATTAATATTTTGTAGCGCCCAGAATTCTTCTTTTTTTGAACCTGGTCTTAAAAATGAGAATAAATTTTCTCTTAAGCTTAAATAAGGCTCAGTATTACTTTGGATCTGGAATTTTTTACTAATTTCCTTTATTTCGAGAATTGGCTTCAATCTCGTAAATATAAAAAAAGAGCGCCATATTGCAAAGTTATTTAAGGGTTAAATAGCTGATTTTATAGGGGTAAACAGCTAATTTTCAGTCTTTTTGTTTACTAACGAAATCTTTTAGCTCGCTTATCGTTTCGTTGTACGAAAATACATCACCGATCAGTAAAAAATTATCTTTTTCTGAGCATCTAAAATAAAGCATTTTTGCAGCGTCTAGTTTTTCACGATCATGAATAAAAGTGTTTAAAATAATTACAATTTGATCTTTCGAATAACAATATGGTTCATATAATTTTTTAAATGTTTCATAGCGCTGTGCATCATTCGTATATACACTTAACTGAGTTTGAAAATTTTTTATTTCTTCGAAAGAAGATGCTGTTTTGCAATTTTTAGTGGCGAGTGTCTTTGGGTCAATAGCTGTTTTAAAAAAGTTATTTAATTCCTCCACCGACGATTCGAAGCGAAAGGCTTTTTCAAGATCTTTTTTATTGTTCATGTCGGCTAAATTAAAATAGGCAATTTTAATTAATTTCAATTTCTCCAATTCAAATTCAATATACTTTAATATAAAATTTAACTGTGCAATAGTTAAACAATTATTCCTGCAAACATTCTCAGCAATAATAAATTTGTCATCTTCCACCTGTGCTTTTACCATTAATAAATTAGTATAATTAAGGTATTCTTCGGGCATCCCGGTAATACAATTACCATCTTTTGGAATATTATTGTAATAAAGAGGTTTGCTATCTTTTAGCTCACAAAAATGACCTAAACGGGTGTTCTTGTATTTGGAAGTAGTGTCAATTATAGGTTTTTCAGGCACTAACGGTTTTGGTAGTTTTACCACGTCATAATAACCATTATAGTTTAATTTGATCTTATCTTGATCGCGAGTTATTCTGTAATTAAACTCCTTATTTTTTGTTGTTTTGCCTTTTTCAAAAAGAAATAATGTAGTTTCAAATTTTGCTTTATCTTCAAACTCAATCTTTAAACGTAAAGTATCATCATAAATATTTTGTATCAAGACATTTGTTTGCGGCACCCTGTTTTGGATAGAATCAAAAGTACTTACTGTAAATAATTCGCCATTACCTGAAAATACCCTGACGTTATTTTGTCCAAGAACAAAATTGAGAGTAAGTACAAATAAAGCTGAAATACATTTTTTCATTTTTTAAAAATAGCATTTAATTATTTTATACAGGGTCATTTTTTCTAAAATGAGCAAAAACAAGTTTGGCTTTTGACTTACCGACCAGGTTTTCTAATTCTTCCAATGTTGCTTCTTTAATGTTCTTTACACTCTTTAAGCCTATTAAAAGTGTTTCTGCGGTTTTATCGCTAATGCCCTTTATCTCGTTCAATTCTGTTTTAAAAGTTTCGCGACTGCGTTTATTTCGGTGATGAGTTATGCCAAAACGATGAGCCTCATCTCTTATTTGCTGAATTATTTTTAATGTTTCACTACGTTTATCCAAATACAAAGGTAATGGATCGTCCGGAAAATAAATTTCCTCTAAACGTTTGGCTATACCAATAATAGCTACTTTACCAATTAAACCTAGTTTTTTTAAACTTTCGTATGCTGCGCCAAGTTGACCCTTCCCGCCATCAATAACAATTAATTGAGGCATTGGTAAATTCTCTTCCAACACTCTTGCGTAACGACGGGTAATAATTTCTTCCATGGTAGCAAAATCATTGGCACCAACTACAGTTTTTACATTAAAGTGACGGTATTCTTTTTTTGCAGGTTTGCCATCTATAAAAACGGGCATAGCACTAACAGCGTATTCTCCCTGGATGTTACTGTTATCAAAACCTTCAATGCGCCGCGGCTGTTCTTTCATCCTGAGATCTTTCATCATTTGATTCATGATCCTTTCGGTATGCCTGTCGGGGTCTGTTAAAGCGATCTGGTTCTCTCTTTCTTGTTTGTATGCTACTGCATTTCTCATGCAGAGATCAAGCAATTGTTTTTTATCGCCGATCTTTGGAATGATGTATTCGCACTCCGGCAATTTTATTTCAGGAATAAAAGGAACCAGGATCTCTTTACTTGAACTATTAAACCTATTCCTGAATTCGATTATTGCAAATAACAAAAGGTCTTCGTCGCTTTCGTCAATTTTCTTTTTTAGTTCTATTGTTTGTGCGTGAATAATGGCGCCGTTTATTATTTTAAAATAATGTACATAAGCGCTTTTTTCATCACTCACAATATTTATAACATCGGTATTTGTAATAGAAGGATGAACAATAGTTGATTTACTTTGATAATTGCTAAGGATCTCGATCTTATTCTTTAAAATTTCCGCAGTCTCAAAATCATATTTTTCTGCCGCCTTCTGCATTTTATCTTTCAGGTCACGCAAGGCAAAATTAATATCACCTTTAATAATTTGACGTATTTCTTTTATATTCTGATCGTATTCTTCTTCCCCCTGTTTATTCACACATGGCGCTTTACATTTTCCAATATGAAATTCGAGGCAGGGCCGAAATTTTCCTTTATCAATGTTTTCTTTACTCAGGTCATAACTGCAGGTACGTAAAGGGTATGTTTGTCGTATAAGGTCAAGCAAGGTGTGCATGAGTTTTACCGAAGCATACGGACCAAAATACTCGCTACCATCTTTTACCTGCCGACGGGTATAAAACAATCTCGGGAAGCGCTCTTTTTTTAAAATTATCCAGGGGTATGTTTTATCATCGCGTAAATTAATATTGTACTTAGGCTTAAGATTTTTTATCAGGTTATTTTCCAATAATAAAGCATCCAGTTCGGAGTTTACTTTCACCGTTCTAATGTTGTGAATTTTTTTCACCATCATTCGCAAACGACTGCTATCGTGTTCTTTTGCAAAATAAGATGAAACCCTTTTTTTTAGATTCTTGGCCTTGCCAACATATAATAAAAGTTCATCCTCATCAAAATACTGATATACTCCTGGTAGATCGGGCAGACTTTTTATTTGTGAGCGTATATGTTCAGGAAAATCTTCTAACACAATTCAAAGGTATAAAATTAGAGGCTATAATTAGGGAAGAACTTATAATTGTTGACCTTCTTCAATTAATGCCAAAGAAACAACCGATCGTTTTAAGGAATCATTTTTCCAGGCCATGTTCCCGAAATTTTTTTCGCAGTCCAAATGTGGATAGTCGCCATCTTGCGCAATACTCAAAACTATAATGTGGGGTTCTGTTGCTTGACCAACACCTACAAAAAAAAGTAAATGAAAATAAGAATATGTCTATTAGTTTAGGGTTTGCTATTATTAAACTTAAAGCTAGAAAAAAAGACAACAAAAAAGCCCCGAAATTTTCGGGGCAATTATGTGCGGGTGAAGGGACTCGAACCCCCACGCCTTTCAGCGCCAGATCCTAAGTCTGGTGCGGCTGCCATTACGCCACACCCGCAGTTTAGGAAACACAAAGATAGGGCTTTTTTTAAAACCTCACAAAAATTCGGTTAGTTTTTTTGGATCACAATTTTCTCAACAAAACTGCCGCTTTCAGAGCTGATTTGAAGGAAATAAATACCATTATTGAGTGTCGAAAGATTCACCATACTGGTATTTCCAACCTGTACCAGACTCTCAATAAGCACACATCTGCCCATAAGGTCTATCACTTTAATTTGATAGGTATTGATGTTTTTTGAGCTGGTTATATACATAACCCCATTTGAAGGATTAGGATAAACAGATAGATCAACCTTTGAAATGTTTTCTTTTAGGTTCAAGGTTTCATTATTTGCGGTAATTTTTTCTTTTACAACATTTAAAACATTGCGGTTGTTTTGGTCGGTACTATATTCTGCTAAAAAGCCAACAATATATAGATTATCGGAGTTAAATTTATTGATGTTGTTTGTTGGTGTAGGAACAGTTAAAGTATAGGTTTGTTGGTACGATTGATTTTGTGTGCCACCAGTTGTTGGAATTAACCCTGCATTGCCAAATGATCCATCAAAAGAGTGAACCAAAGTGTTTTGGTGAGGGAATTGAACTCCGTTTAAAACATTTGTGGAATAGGTGAATGAATAATATCCCATTTGATAAAATGGAGACCATGGCACATTATAATAATTGTTCAATTGATTATAACCATTTACAGTTGTATCTCCCCAGGGGCCATGAACCTGGTTCTCTATAAGGTAAGCATTCAGGCGGAGATCGCCTTTTACATCTCCAATAAAATCGGCTTTTACAGTAAAGGATAATTGTTTGGTAAGGGAATTATAAGTTTTATTAATGATGCTTACACTTGCAGGTGAAATTGTGCGCAGTTGTTTTGCGAGCATATTATTATAATAGGGGCGGGTAACAGCAACACTTCCAGGGGCAGAGAAATAATTTCTATCGAACATGGCAGTAGCTGTATTTTTTTTGTAAGCTGAAATAATTCCTGTTGAATTTGGTTCTTTTAATGAATCAAGATCGTGAACATTAACAACAATTACTGAATCATTTTGAAGCGCTAATATTTTTTGTATAGCGTCTGTACATTCACCATCAAAAGCACTTACGAATTGTTCTACTAAAACTGATTTTTTGGGAGCAGAACTTTGCACGGTAACATATGTGAAAACAGTATCGTTTAATTGATTTTGATCTTGTAAACTCGTATTTAAAGAATTAGCGCTTAACCATACTTTTAATTTATAATTACCGGCTGTAGAGGCGCCGTTAAGTTGCGGAAAAAAAGACAAATTATTTTGTTTATAAGCTAATCCGTTTGCAAAAGAGAATACCTGTGTATTAACAGAAGAGTTGCCGAAAGTATAATTTAATGTAATAGTGTTTATTGTTGTTGAACCTAAGTTTGATACGTTAACTTTAACTGTATCAGATGAATTGGTAAGTGTATACTTCTTTGTTTCAATAGATTTAACAGCAGCATCTAAATTATTTGCCAGGGTAATAACTTCAATATCATCAATCCATAATTGATATTTATTATTTGAATTATTTCTGAATGCAAAGCGTAAAGTTTGGCCTGCAAAAGCCCCAAGACTTACCGATCTTCTTGTCCAGGTACTATTCTCTGCGCTAGTGGTAAATAATTGATCGCCAATTGTAAAATCCTGTGGCACGAGTGTTCCTGTTTTATTGGTACCATATAACAAATAGCTTTCCGGGTAATTGGCGTCAGGGCTTTTGGCCAACCAGGTAATTACTGTGTTGGCGGTTATATTTGTGATAGATGGAGTTATTATCCACCTATCTACCGTAACTAAAGTATCCAACCAACTGGTGCTAACTAAGAATGTATCGTTCTCAATTGTATTGTATACGACAGCCCATCCCTCGGTTTTAAGTGCCGGCACATCAAATGGTTTATTTGGATTGGTTGCCGAACCAATATTATTTTTAAAACCATCATTAATGACACTAAATAGAGAAGGGGCAGTAGTGTATTGAACAGAACTGGATGCCGTAGTATAAGTTTGTAAACTTAAATTCCCGAAACTGTTGCTAAAAAGTACCTGCGAAAATAATTGTGATGCGGAAACTATAAAAGCTGTAAATATTAAGATCTTTTTCATTTTTCTTCTAAAATAATTCTGTCTTTGCCGTCAAAAAAAGGCGCTTGCATACTTATTACTTTTAATGGTTCTTTACTTATTGTTTTAACCGAATGAACAGTATTTTTTGGAATGAATATAAAATCGTTCTTTTTAATTTTAAATTCCTGGTTTCCTAACTTCATTTGTCCTTCGCCTTCAATTACATAAACATGCTCGCTGTGATACTGATGTTTATGAAGTTTAACTTCGTTCTTAATTACAATACAAAAACTGCTGACCAAACTATCATTAAATAATGCTTTATTATAAATGTTATCTGTTTTGGCCGGTGCTTTTAATGTATCTACATTAACAACGGTTTGCGACCTGACAGAAAGTATTAACGCTATTAAAAATATTAAAAACCAAAAGCGCATTAATTATTTTTAATTGGTTGTGCCGGCACTACACTTGTGGCAGGTGCCTGACCTAACATTTGAGGCGTTAACATCGGCATTACTCTCTTAACCTCCTGATAATTTGGATTTAACTGTAAAGCGCGATCCCAGCATTCTTTTGCCTTAACATATCTTTGGCTGTTAAAATACGCACCACCTAAATTATACCAACCTTCAGGATTGTAAGGATCCAATATAGTACATTTTCTGTAAGCAATAGCAGCAGAATCCATTCTTCCACGATTAAACGCTGTAGCGCCACGGTTCTTAAGATCGTTATAATAAACAATGTAATAATTCCTTAAGTACGGATTGTTAGGATATAAACGCTCAGCATTTTTCCAATAGTAAAGCGCTTCAAAATCTTTCCTTAATTTAAAATACGCCAAACCTAAATTTAAATATCCATTCACGTAACGTGGATGTAATTCAATAGCGTGTTTTAAGAAACCAATACCTTTGTATAAAGCCGCATCTCTTTTAGAAGCGTAACCACCTTGTTTAACTTCTTCATCACTAATGTGAAGTGTTCCGTTGTAATCGTTATAACGTGTAGAATCCTGACCCACAACCTGTATGCCGGTAATTTCTTTTGTATCTGCAAGATCAACCCAACGCGCACCAGCATTTCCTAAAACTAACACAGAGTTAGGCATGGTGTTTACGTCTTTTAAGAATAAGGTAACGTCATTCTTCCAGTCATAATTACGCTCCCATGTTTTGCAGCCGAATAAGAACCCAACAACTAAAACAATAGCAATTAATGCAACCCTTCTTATGTTTACCGATACAGCCGAAATTTTATCGAAGCCTTTTAATATTAAATAAGCAGCGGCAATACAGAATCCAATGTTTGAGTGAAAGATCAAACGTTCACCCATGGTAGCACCAATATCCATTAACACGTTACCAATTAACAATGCAAATACAATATAGGTCATTGCGGCAAAACCAAGTATGTGTTTTTTAAGGGTGTATTTAATGGCCGTCCATACAATTCCAACATGAAGAATTATTGATGCAATAAAATCCCAGCTTGTAAAATGACGGTACTCAATTGTATTGTATGAATAATCTGAAGACAATGGATGTGGGAAACATTGCAGCATAAAATATTTAAATAATACATAGGCTTTAGTACAGAAACGTTCCTCGCCATTTGCTAATAAGTATGGATTATTTAAGATCTCAGTATCTGGCACACCTGGCTTTAATTTTACCGCCATTAAACGCATTGCTAAATAGAACAACATCACAAAATAGAACCAGGCCATTAATTTCTGGAAGTTGTTCTTTTTATTTGCACCTAGCATAAATATGCCAACACCAATAAAAATAAAAGGGAACACCCAGAATGATTTAATTGGTTTTGCACCCGGAGGAGCATGCATGTCAAACGAACGTTTTAGATAGAGCATAAAAAATGCACAAACCACAAAGGTTAAACCAATAAAAATGGTTTGTTTAAATTCTTTTGTTTTGCTGAAAGTTTTAATATCAAAATCATTTTCGGTAAATGTGTAAACGGCCAGTGGAACAAGTATCAACAACATGATACCGTATTCTTTTGAAAGCAGTGCGAGTAAGAACATGAATGCTGCCCAAAAAAGATCGAGTGGTTTCTTGGTCTCCATGTACTTAAAGGAGTAGAGGAAGGTGAGTGAAATAAAGATCAAAGAAAAGATCTCATCACGACTTTTTACGTTAGCAATTGCTTCGGAGTGAATAGGGTGCATTGTAAAAAGTAACGCAGCTAAAAATGCAAGATCTTGATTGGTACGGAAAAAATAACGAGAGAAAACAAGGTAAAGGAAAACACAACCTAAAGCAAATGTCCAAATGTTATTGAAGTGACGAACGTTGGCTTTGTATACCTGGCAATCTACCTCGTTAAACACACCGTCAATATTTAGATCCTCATCCGAGTCATTTTTAAAATTCTGGTTGGTATCCCAGCAATTGTAACACTCGTTTTGTTGAGCCATACCATCACCATTAAGATCCACAAAATCGTTATACTCATAATTGGTTTCTGGTCTTCCGCAAGGTGACGTAAAGTTTACAAGATCTTTATCTAATACACCGTTCTTATTTGAGTCCTCAACTTTTAAATATAAACCTGTTCGATAGGCTCCCATAAACTCTTGCTCAATAGCAAAACTAATTACGGAAAGCGGACGGTAACGACCACCGGCTAATTGATCGGTAGCACACATTCTACGATAAAAACTTTCGTAGGCATCTTTGGTTAAAATACCTTGTATACCTCTAACACCTTTAATTACGTGATCGTTTTGATGAATAATGATCCCATCATCTAACGCATACTCACCATTTATTGAAGTAATATAAAATGTAAAACCCACCACACCAATAATGATCATGGCCATTTTATGGGTTAAAAAAGTAAAATACTTAAAGGTTTGAGATAACTCAGGAAAAGTCGGTTGTTTTAACGTCTTTGTTGGTTGTGCCATAATTAAAAATATCTGCAAAATACAAATATAAACGCAAATTGATTGCAAAAAAAATATAAAATCCTTTAAGGGTACAGGATTTTTTACTATTTTGCTATGGTTAATGCAAAAAAGCAAAATTTACTACATCCTATTGATGGTCAGCGGTCTTTTGATGCTGGGCGCAATTTTACTAAACAATCATTTTTCATTTTCCAGTGCCCATATCGCACAAAACGCAAGTAAAAAAATTAACACAAAGCACGAAGTATCAAAAAAGGCCCTTGATCTATTGTTAAATGATAGTATAAGCAAACGCCATGTTGAATTTGAAAAGCTTTTTAAAGAAGAAAATATTGGTCTGTATTATTTAAGGAACGACAGTCTTGAGTATTGGAACAATGCGCAAATCCCTTTTTCTTATGATAAACAATTATTTACTAAAGAGTATGGAATTGCCACATTAAAACAGGGCAATTATTTATATTTTAAAACACAAAAACAAGAACGTTTAGGGCTCGCTATTTGTTTGATAAAACCCAGGTACGACCTCCAGAATAATTATTTAAAGAATAATTTTAGTGAGTGGACCGGAATACCAAAAGAGTTGGAACTAGCCACTGCCGGCCTGCCCGAAAATGTCGTAACACTTAACAACCAGCCTTTATTTTACCTTTCAGGTGATGAACAATTTTATTATTCAAGCGCAATAAGCAGTGTTTGCTTTGTGATATTTTTATTAGGCTTTGTTGTTTTTTTACTATCAATTTTATGGATAATAAAAGAAAAACCAAAAAGTTTGCAGGCCATTATTTGGCTTACAGCTATTCTTATTATCAGGGCCTTGATGATCTGGTTAAAGTGGCCGGCTTTTTTTTACAGAAGTGTTTTGTATGATGTGCAATTGTTTGGTAATGCCGATTCGCTTATAAATGCTTATCTGGGCGATATCTTATTTAACGCCATTATTTTATTATTTATTAGTGTTGCCCTTAATTATAAGATCCAAAAAACAAACGCAAAAAATTTAAATTATGCAAGCGTTTTATTCTTGTGTTTTGCAATTGGTTTTGTTGTTGTTCAGTTCAATAATGCCATCATTAGTTTGGTAAGTAACTCAACGCTTAACTTCGATTTCTTAAGTATTTTCAGCATAAAATTCCCGGCATTTATTGCTTTGTTTGCACTTACAAGCTATTGTTTAACTGTTTTTGTGCTTATACATAAACTCACTACTTTTTTTACAGGAAAGATTATTAAAGATCTGTTTGTTTTCACGGCTTTGACCTTTGCAACTTGCCTTGTAATTCAAATTGGATTTAGTTATTCTAATCTTTTTGAATATTACTGGCTACTTATTTTTGCTTTACCCTTGTTTATTCTGGCAAAGACAAACCTTTCAAAAAACTCATTAGGGTTGGGTTTGCAGATACTTATCATGTCGGTTATTACATCGGTATTCTTTAATTTTTATATTAGTCAAAATCAAAAACAAGACCTTAAACATTTGTCTTTTAATTTAAGTGAACGTAAAGATGCTATTCTTGAAAGTGAGTTTACAAGTGTTCCCGAAAAGATAGTTAATGACGAAAAATTAAAAGTGCTTATCGAGTTTTTGCCAAACAGCGAAAAGGAAGTTGAACAATTATTAAAGCAAAAATATTTTGGTGGTTATTTTAATCGTTACAATGTCGAATTATCTATGTTTGATAAGGATTGTAAACCTTTAATAACACCAAAAGATCCAATACTTTTAAATGAAGGTTTTTTTGAAGACCAGATAAAATATTCAGAAACAGACTCTGTTTCGCCAAACTTCTTTTTTATAGCAAAACATAAAAAGAACTCGCGTTACATCGGAAAAATTTCGTTTAGCACAAAAAATCTTTATGTGCGCTTAGAACCAAAACAGTTTGAAGAGTTAGGAAGTTTTCCCGATCTTTTGCTGGATCAATCACAGCAAAAACCCGATAAATTAAAAAAGTTCAGCCACGCTGTATACCGCTCGGGGCAAATAGCCAGCCGCTATGGCGATTTTAATTATCCTTACTTTAACAGCGATTCTTTAGCGCTTTCAAAAACAAATACTGATTACATTCATTATTTCTTTAACCCTGATGAAGAAACAGAGATTGTCATCAGTCAACGAACAAAAAATGGCGATTATTATTTTACTTATAACTCTTATTTATTTCTTTTCTTCTCCTTTATAAGTTTTTGCAGCTATTTTATTTACGGTTTATTTTTTACCGAAAGATTTAAATCCTCATCTTTTACAAGACGTATCCAGGCTATTATTATTGTTTTATTATTGCTCGCTATTTCCGCAGTGGGCTTTACTTCGGCGACATTGGTATCTAACCAGTTTAAAGCCGATAATGTAAAACAATTGCAGGAAAAAACACAAACTATCATTAATGAATTGGCTACACAATTTACACCTTCCGAAATTTTTGATCCATCGCAAAAAGAATTGGTGAATTTAAAACTAAAAGAATATGCGCATTTATTTAGCACCGATATAAGTTTATTTAGCAAAGAAGGAAAATTATTTAATACCAGCGAGCCGCGTTTATATGAGCTTGGTTTAGCCGCATCATTGGCCAATCCGCAAGCATATGCAGACCTAAAACATAACCGCACATCGGCAACAAGTGTAGATGAAAAAGCCGGAGAGTTAAATTATTCATCGCTTTATACGCCCTTGTTTGACACCAAAAAACAATTAATTGGTTTTGTAAATTTACCTTATTACGCCAGGCAGGCCGATCTTGTAAATGAGCTTTCGGGTATCATAAGTGCGTTCATAAACGTGTATGTAATTTTATTTGTAATAAGTATTCTTTCGGGTTTAATACTTGCGGGTTATATCACACGTCCATTGCAATTAATTAAACAACAAATTGCCAATATTACTTTAGGCAAACAGAACGAAAAAATTAAATGGCAAAGTAACGACGAGATTGGGAAATTAGTGAGCGAGTACAATCAAATGCTTTTAAAGTTAGAAGAAAGTGCAAGCCTTTTAGCGCAAAGTGAGCGCGAAAGTGCGTGGCGCGAAATGGCTAAACAGGTAGCGCACGAAATTAAAAATCCACTTACACCAATGAAATTAAATTTGCAATACCTGCAGCATTTAATGAAAAATAATCCGGATGATTTTAAAGAAAAATTTGAAAAAGCAAGTGCAGGAATTATAGAACAGATAGACTCCTTAGCTAATATTGCCAATGAGTTTAGCAGTTTTGCCAAATTCCCTAAAACAAATTTACAGTCAATAAATCTTTCCGAAATTATTAAAACTTCTGTTCTTACTTTTGAGAACCACAAAAATATTTCCATCGTAGATCATATTTTGGAGAAAGAAATTTTAGTATTGGGAGATAAGGATCAGGCACTGCGTGTATTTAATAATATCCTTAAAAATGCAGTTCAGGCTTTAGAAGAAATTGCAGATCCAAAAATTGAAATTGAATTAAAAGATAATGGTGATACAGCCATTATTTCCATTAAAGATAATGGTTGTGGTATTGATAGCGATCTGAAACAAAAACTGTTTACTCCTAATTTTACCACTAAAAATACGGGCTCCGGACTAGGTTTGGCAATGGTAAAAAATATTATGCAAGGTTTTGATGGCAAAGTTTGGTTTGAATCAGATATAAATAAAGGCACCGTTTTTTATCTTCAATTTTTAAAAGCATAAGACAATGAGCGAACCAAACGAAGGATGGATACCTGAGCGACAAGCCATGAACGAGAGGGTTTTAGGTGACTGCCCCAAGTGTGCACATAAAGAATTGCTTTGGATAGAAAGGATCCTGATCGAAGGAAGTCTCGAAAATTATCACCTCATGCACACCGAAGTAGACGATGTTTACGAATGCGAAAAGTGTAAACATAGCTGGAAAGAATTTCGGTATCTATAGCCGAATTATTCCCCCTTGGAGAAGTGGGTTAGGGGGATTGAATTTATCTTAAAAATTTATTGATTTTCTATAGTAAAAAAACGCCGGATTTTACCCTTTTTAAAGGGTTTTTTCATTGTTCTTTAGGTTAAATATTATTAGTATCTTCGTCATCCTTAACAAAAAAATTTATGGCAAAATTTAGAAAAGAAGATGCTTTAGATTACCACTCTCAGGGCCGTCCAGGCAAAATTGAGGTGATTCCAACTAAACCTTACAGTACCCAACGCGACCTTACATTGGCGTACTCTCCGGGAGTTGCAGAGCCATGTCTGGAGATCGAAAAAAATCCTGAAGATGCTTACAAATACACAGCAAAAGGTAACCTTGTAGCAGTTATTTCTAATGGTACCGCTGTACTTGGCTTGGGTGATATTGGCGCGCTTGCTTCAAAGCCGGTAATGGAAGGAAAAGGCTTATTGTTTAAGATCTTTGCGGACATAGATGTGTTTGATATTGAGGTTGATACAAAAAACATTGATGAATTTGTAAATACTGTAAAAAATATTGCAGTTACGTTTGGCGGCATCAATCTGGAGGATATAAAAGCCCCGGAATGTTTTGAAATTGAGCGTCGCTTAAAGGAAGTTTTAAATATCCCTTTAATGCATGATGATCAGCACGGAACGGCCATTATTAGTGCTGCCGGCCTCTTAAATGCTGTTGAGATCTCCAATAAAAAAATGAAGGACATTAAGCTGGTTATCAATGGTGCCGGCGCTTCTGCTAATTCATGTGCAAAAATGTATATTGCTGTTGGTGTAAAAAAAGAAAATATTATAATGCTTGATAGCAAGGGTGTTATTCACAAAGGAAGAACCGATCTTGATCAATATAAATCATTCTTTGCTTCTGAAAATACCAAGATAAATACATTGGCCGAAGCTATTAAAGGTGCCGATGTGTTTGTTGGTCTGTCAAAAGGAAATATTCTTAACCAGGATATGGTAAAGAGTATGGCAAAAAATTGTATTGTGTTTGCTTTAGCAAATCCAACTCCTGAAATTTCTTACGATGATGCCATGGCTGCAAGAAAAGATATTATCGTTGCAACTGGCCGCAGCGATCATCCTAACCAGGTTAATAACGTTTTAGGCTTTCCATTTATTTTCCGTGGAGCGATGGATGTGCGTGCTACAACCATTAACGAAGAAATGAAACTGGCCGCGTCGCTTGCTATTGCATCTCTTGCAAAAGAACCCGTTCCCGATTATGTTAACCTTGCTTACGGTTCAAAGAATTTAAGTTTTGGTGCCGATTATATTATTCCAAAACCAATTGATAGCCGTTTAATTTCCACCGTATCTTCTGCAGTTGCAAAAGCTGCAATTGATAGCGGTGTGGCACAAAAAACTATATCCGATTGGGAAGCTTACCGTGCTGAATTAGATAACCGTTTAGGAAAAGATAATAAGCTGATGCGTAGTTTAGCAAACAAAGCTAAAAGCAACCCTAAGCGTGTGGTGTTTACCGAAGCAGATAATTACAAAGTGCTCAAAGCCGCACAGGTGGCGCGCGACGAAGGTATCGCTAAACCAATATTATTAGGCAATAAAGAAAAAATTGATAAATTAATTGAAGAATACCAACTGGATCTTGGTGATACACCGATTATCGACCCATGGTTGCATTCGGAAGAAGATAAACGCATCGAGTTTGGTGATTTACTTTGGCGCAAGCGTCAACGTAGAGGTTTAACACAATACGATGCACGTAAATTAATGCGCGATCGTAATTATTTTGGCGCCATGATGGTTGAACTTGGTTTGGCAGATGCCATGATCTCAGGCCTAACAAAAAAATATGGCACACCAATTAAACCAGCTTTGGAAATTATTGGTGTACAGCCTGGTGTTAGTCGTGTTGCCGGACTGTACATGATGGTAACAAAGCGCGGGCCTTACTTTTTTGCCGACACAACAATGAATGCAAACCCTACAGCACAAGAACTTGCAGACATTGCTATACTTACTGCCAATACAGTAAAACAATTCAATATCATTCCGCGTATCGCCTTATTGTCGTACACAAATTTTGGTTCTGCAGAAGGAGAAACGCCAAAAAAAGTAAGTGATGCAGCAAGTATTTTACATAAAAATTATCCGGGTTTAATTGTAGATGGCGATATCCAGGCCAACTTTGCGGTAAATAATAATTTATTAAAAGAACAATTTCCGTTCAGTCATTTGGTAGATAAAGATGTAAACACGTTTATTTTTCCCAACCTTGCATCCGGAAATATTGCTTATAAATTATTGCAGGAGTTAGGTGGTGCCGAAGCAATTGGTCCGGTACTAATGGGATTGAACAAGCCTGTGCATGTATTGCAGTTAGGAAGCAGCGTGCGCGAAATAGTAAATATGATAGTTATAGCTGTGGTTGACGCTCAAAAAAGAAAGTAAAGAAATAGTCATGCGCCAAAAAATACCATCAAAAATAAAATGCATGACCTATTCCACACGACAAATGAAAAACTATAAAATCTACGTGTAAAAAGCTATGTCGTTAATAAATTATGTAAAAGGACAGATTACGTACAGGAACCCGGCTCATATTATTATTGAGGCAAACGGGGTTGGTTATGGCCTTTTAGTTTCCTTAAATACATATTCAAAATTGAGCCAACAAACAGAGGCTCAATTGTTTATAGAAAGCGTGTATGTGCGCGACGATAATCCCCGTTTTTATGGTTTTGCCGAAGAAGATGAGCGCGAATTATTCAGAAAACTTATTTCAGTTAGTGGTGTAGGCGGTGGAAGCGCGCTGCTAATGCTTTCCAGTCTTTCTCCGGCAGAAATTGCCGGCGCTATTAATACAGCAAATGTAGCAATGCTAAAAAGTATAAAAGGAATTGGAGATAAGACTGCGCAACGCATTGTTGTTGACCTCAAAGGTAAGATGGGTAAACATGAAGGAGGTATTTCGCAGATTTTAACAACCTCGTACAATAAAAATAAAGACGAGGCGTTATTGGCTCTGGTTACGTTAGGTTTTCCTAAGGTCTCAGCCGAAAAAGCGCTTGAAAAAGCAATAAAACAGCAGGGCATAGGTACCGATAATGTGGAAATATTAATTAAATCAGCATTAAAAAACTTTTAGGTACATCTTTTCGTGAGAGCAAGCGGACTAATAAATTTTGTAGTAGTAACCAGCGCAACAGCTTGTTTGTTAGCGGTTGTTACAAAATCTAATTCCAATAAAATTGTAAGCTCTGATGTATTTGATCATTTACCATCAAAAAATGTCCTTCCAATTGATACACCTGAAACGGACTTAAATTATGATTTTAAAGACAACAATGGTAAACCCCCTTTGTACGATCCAAAGTCAAAATTGTATTTAGAAAATCCTGAGAATATAAAAAGTGAAGTGGAGTACAATCCAAAGACCGGAACGTATGATGTAAAGCAAAAGATCGGTGATATGGATTACCGTCCTGAAACTTACATGAGCATGAAGGAGTACCAGGATTACCAATTCAAAAAATCAATGCGTGATTATTGGCGCTCGAGAGTGGCTGCAGATGATCTTAATGAGAAACCACGTAAAGGAATGATCCCTAAATTACAGGTTAACAGCGAGTTGTTCGACCGTATTTTTGGTGGTAATACAGTAGATATAAAACCAACCGGTACTGCCGAATTAATTTTTGGATTGAACAGAAATAAAAATTTCAATCCTGCTATTCCGCAAAAACAACAAAAAATTACCAACTTCGATTTTAATATGCGTATCCAGTTAAACCTTATTGGTAAAATTGGCGATAAATTAAAAGTAACAACCAATTATAATACCGAAGCATCATTCGACTGGGAAAATCAGGTTAAATTAGACTATACCGGTTACGAAGACGAGATCATTAAAAAAATTGAAGCAGGTAACGTAACACTTCCATTAAACAGCACATTAATTTCGGGTAGCCAAACTTTATTTGGTTTAAAAACACAATTGCAATTTGGTAAATTAACTGCAACAACTGTTTTTTCGCAACAACGTGGTAAAAAACAAGAGGTAACGGTTCAGGGTGGTGCGCAAACGCAAAATTTCCAATTGAATGGCGATAACTACGAACAAAATAAACATTATTTCTTAGGCCATTATTTTAAAGATAATTATGATGCCTGGATGAGTACGTTGCCGGTAGTTAATACACCCATTGTAATTACAAAAGTGGAGGTTTATGTTTTAAATATTAATGGTACCGCAGAGCAAACACGTAACGTAGTTGCTTTTGAAGATCTTGGTGAAGACTCGGCAAATGTTTTTAGACCACTTTCAGCATACTATGGTTCAGTTTCTCCAATAAGTTTAGCAATTACAGATAATGCGGATATAATTCCGGAGAACGACGCTAACAGCTTATATGCTATTATGACGAATACTAATAATGGTATTTTAAAGGACAGGCTTTTAAGTAGTGTTTCTGCTTTGCCAACTACTTCTTTTGCAACCAACCCTTATAATTCAGGATCAGCTTACATGGATGCTTCTCGCGATTATAACGTTATTCAAAATGCGCGTAGATTAAATCAAACAGAATATTTTTTCAATCCACGTACAGGATTTATTTCATTGAATCAACAATTAAGTAACGAACAATCTTTAGCGGTTTCATATCAATATACTTACGGTGGTAAAACCTACCAGGTTGGTGAGTTCAGCGACCAGGTTCCTGATAACAGTGCTTTATTGATCTGTAAATTATTAAAAAGTAACAACGTTAGCGTTAAACATCCTATGTGGAAGTTAATGATGAAGAACGTTTATGCGTTAGGTGCTTACAATTTAAATCCACAGGATTTTAAATTAGATATTTTCTATAATAATATCGAAACAGGTGTTGATGTTCCTTACCTTCCATTTGGTGCTATTAATGGTCAACAATTACTTCGTGTTTTAAATTGCGATAGATTAAGCGTTAATGGTGATAAAGTCTCAGATGGTGTTTTTGATTTTATTCCGGGCTATACTATTCTTGCAACCAATGGCCGCGTGTATTTTCCAACCGTAGAGCCTTTCGGACGAAGCCTTGCCAAAAAATTCGATCAGTTCAACGATTTTCCTACAGCCAATAAATATATTTTTACAGAGTTGTATGACTCTACAAAAACTGCTGCATCATTTATTCAAAACAAGAACCGTTACAAAATAAAAGGAACTTACAAGTCTTCTTCAGGCTCTGAGATCGCTTTGAATGCATTAAACATTCCACAGGGTGCGGTGGTGGTTACTGCAAACGGTGTAGCGTTGGTTGAAAATACTGACTATACAGTTGATTATACTTTAGGTCGCGTGAAGATCATTAACGAGGGAATTTTAAATTCAGGTGCGCAGGTAAAAGTGTCGTTGGAGAGTAATTCTCTTTTTAATGTGCAGCAAAAAAGTTTAATGGGTACGCGTTTAGATTATAAGGCCGGAAGAAATTTAACTTTGGGAAGTACCATATTGCGTTTTAACGAAAGGCCTATCACACAAAAAGTAAGTATTGGCGATGAGCCTGTAAGTAATATAGTAGCAGGCCTTGATTTTACCTATAAAACAGATGCACCTTTTTTAACACGTATGTTAGATAAGCTGCCATTTTACAGCACAAAAGAAATGAGTACAATTTCTACACGGGGAGAAATTGCAAAATTATTTCCGGGTAATGCAAAAGCAATTGGTAAAAGTGGTAACTCTTATATTGATGATTTTGAAGGGTCCATTTCATTGATAGATGTTAGAAATCCGCAGGGTTGGTATCTGGCGAGTATACCGCAGGGTATAACAAGCTTATTCCCAGAGTCGGTTACATCAAATACAACATCTACCGGCCTGAACCGTGCGCAGTTTAACTGGTATAGTATTGATGCCATGTTCACACGTTCTCAAAGTGGTACCACACCAAGCTATTATAATAACCAATTGTTTTCAAATAATATGTGGCGCCAGGTTTTTGAGACCGAATTATTTCCAGGCAAAACACCTCCTAACGGTCAGCAGGTTGTATTACCAGTGTTAGATCTTGGTTTTTATCCGAGCGAACGCGGCCCTTATAATTATGATGTTAATCCAACTCCTGTTTCGGCAGGTATTAATACAGACGGTAGCTTAAAGAACCCGCAAAACCGATGGGGTGGTATTATGCGCAGGTTAGAGACCAATGATTTTCAGGCAGCCAATATAGAATATATCCAGTTTTGGATGATGGATCCTTTTAACGACGATTACGATGCAGCTACCGATTCGCGTTTTGATAAAACAAAATTACCATCGGGTGATATGTATATCAACATTGGAAATATTTCTGAAGATATTGTAAAAGACGGCAGGATGGTTTATGAAAACGGTATTCCGGGCGTATCAGATTTTTCAAAGAACTTGCCGATCGATTCTAATAATGTTGCAAACATTCCGCTAATTCCGCCAACCGTTAATGCATTTTCGCAGGACGAGGCTGACCGCGAGTTTCAGGACGTTGGTTATGATGGTTTAAGTGATAATTATGAGCGCTACCGCTTTAGAAGTGCCATTGCAGATATGAACGCTGGGCCTTTTAATCAGTCTGTTAAAGATGCATTCAATAATGATCCATCAACAGATAAATTCCATCATTTTAGAGGAGATGATTATGATGGCGATCAATCAAATACTTTAAAACGTTATTCTAAATACAATAATGCTGAAGGCAATTCCCCAACAGAAGCACAATACAAAGGTTTAAATAGTGAAGGGTATAATACATCAGCATCAACAATACCAAATATTGAAGATGTAAATAAAGATAATACACTAAGCGAAACAGAAAATTATTACCAGTACCACGTAAAAATTTCTCCAAACGATATTAATCCTGCATCGGTTGGAACAAATTTTATTGTGGATCAATTTACAGGTACTGCCGATTTTGGAGGCATAAATAAAAGTGTAAAATGGTACCAGTTTAAAATTCCTATTTCTCAATTCGAATCAGTGGTTGGTGGTATAGAAGGTTTTAACTCCATTCGTTTTATGCGTGTTTATATGAAAGGTTTTGACAGACCGGTGTTAGTGCGTTTAGCGCGTTTTGAATTAGTTCGTGCAGATTGGAGACGTTACGCTTACGATCTTAAACAAACCGGTGAGTATATTGCAAACGATGACAATTCTACCACCTTCGACGTTTCTGCAGTTAGTTTGCAGGAGAATGGTAACAAGGTACCGGTAAATTATGTTTTACCTCCCGATATTCAACAACAACAAAATGTACAAACCACTAATTTGGTTTTACAAAATGAGCAGGCATTACAAATGCGTGTTTGTAATTTAAAAGATGGCGATAGCAGGGCTGTATTTAAAAATGTTGATCTTGATACACGTATGTTTAACAATATTAAAATGAACGTGCATGCCGAAAGATTAAATGACATTCCGTTGAATGATGGAGACCTTACATTATTCTTCAGGGTTGGTACCGATTACAATAATAATTTTTATGAGTACGAAGTGCCTTTAAAAATTACGCCTAAAGGTGTTTACGATCCTAATAATGTTGACGACCGTTATATTGTTTGGCCTGCTGAGAATGAAATTAATTTTAAGTTTAGCGACATTAGTGAAGTAAAACGTTTAAGAAATGAAAAGCTGGGTTACTTTAGTAATTTAAACCAATTGTCAGAACCCTTCACAAAAGATTTTGGTGGTTATAAAATTTCTGTAGTAGGTAATCCAAATTTAGGTACCATAAAAAGTGTAATGGTTGGTGTAAGAAATGCAAAGGGCACCGATAATTTAGCGCATTGTGTTGAGGTGTGGGTGAATGAATTACGTTTAACCGAATTCATTAATAAAGGTGGTTGGGCAACTACCGGTCAGGTCCAAGCCAAGCTGGCCGACCTTGGTATGGTATCGTTAGCGGGTACATACAAAACACCTTTTTGGGGTGGGGTTGAACAAAAAATAAATGAACGGAGCAGGGAAACTAATTTTAACTGGGATATGAGCAGCTCTATCAATGCCGGAAAATTCTTTCCAAATAAATGGAAAATAACTTTACCTCTGTTTTATAATTACGGGCAAACAATTGTAACGCCGTTATTTAATCCAATTGATCCGGATGTGAAAATGGATGACTTTAACAACAGCGAATACATAAGTGATGAACAAAAATCTGAAATTAAAAAACAGGTTTTAGATTTTACCGAGCGAAAAGGATTTAACATGACCAATGTTAGAATAGATGGCTTTAAACGTAAAGGCGCTAAGCCAATGCCATGGGATATAAGTAATTTTTCCACAACCTATGCGTATACAGAATTATTTAAACGCAGCATAAATGTTGAATATAATCTTACCAGGCAGTACCGTGGTAACTTGCAATATGCTTTTAATTTAGCAAATCCATTTACCATCAAACCATTTAGTAAAATGAAGGTCTTTCAAAACAAATGGTTTGCGTTAATAAAAGATTTTAATTTACAATTGTTGCCAAATAGTTTTGGAACCTCTGTTGATCTGAACAGAACTTACGCAGCACTTAAAAATAGAGATATCACTAGTTTTTATGCAGGCTCTACGGTCTTTGAGAACCCAACTTTAGTAAACAAGAATTTCCTTATTAATCGCGCCTATAATTTGCGTTGGGACCTTAGTAAAGCAATTAAATTTGACTTTACAGCAAATAATGAAGGCCGTATCTTAGAGCAATATGGAGAGGTGTTTAAGGAGGATAAAGGCCACCGCGATGATATAATAAATACTTTCATGAATGGTAAAATAGATACGGCTACAAATAACCTTGTGGGAAAATTTGGAGAGAACGTATCATACCGTCAGCAAATGAATGTGAATGTGAACGTTCCATTAAATAAAATCCCGCTTTTAGATTTTACAACTGTTACTTATAAATATGGCGGAACCTATACCTGGATGCGCCGGCCTTTTGCAGCAAACGATAGTATTGGTAATACCATTCAAAATACCAATACACATAATATTACCGGTAACTTTAACCTGATACAATTGTATAATAAGATCCCTTATTTTAAACGTTTAAATACAAATTCGAAAAAAACACCAGATATTGCTAAACCCGGTAAGGGCGCTGCAAGCACAAGTACTGTTGTAGCCGCTGGCGATTCGCTTAAAAAGAAAGAAAAAGAAAGTAATTTTAAAGACCTAGGTGAGTTTTTGGCAAGAGGTATTATGATGATCAAAAACATTTCCGTTAGCTTCCAGGAACAAAACGGTCAGGCATTACCAAATTTTTTACCAAGCTCTCAGTACATGGGTATGGATTTTGGCGCGAGCCAGGCACCCGGATTTTTATTTACTACAGGTTTGCATGATCCTAAAATCAGACAGAATAGTGCGGCCAATAATTGGTTATCAAAATTACCACAGCAAACAACGCCTTACATACAAACCAAAAACACATCTTATACATACCGGTCAAGTGTTGAGCCACATGGAAGTTTAAAAATTGAGTTAAATGGAAGTTATACCAAATCAAAAAGCACAAGTGAATATATGCTCTATGATCCAACAAATCCTAGGGCTCAGGAAAATAATGGATATTTATTTGATGTGAGCAGAAACGAAACCGGTAACTTTAACATTTCAACATTTACATTCTTCCGTGGCTTTAAGGATAAAGGCACAGGTGTTAACTCGAGTTTGTTTGATGAATTTTTATTGGAAAGAAGAAATGTGGCTAATGAATTAGGTCAGGCTAACCCAAACTCTACAGGCTCTTATACCTATACGAATTTACAGGGTAATACTGAAAGTTATGTGGATGGTTATCAGAACAACCAGCAGGACGTTCTGATGGGCGCTTTTTACAGAACTTACACAGGAAGAAATATTAAAAATTATAAGACCACAAATATTTTTCCAACTGTGCCATTGCCAAACTTTACAATTAACTGGGATGGTTTAGGAAAACTATCTGTATTTAAGAAGACCTTCCGTAGTATCACCGTTCGTCATGGTTACAGAAGCACGTATAATATTGCCGGCTACACCAATAATATCTTATTTAATGTTGATGGAATGTCGCAAACCGAAAGGGCCCCGATAGCAGTTGCAACAGGTACAACACAATTGAGCTCTAACTTTGTGCCTTATTATAATATTAATGCCATAACAATTACCGAGGCTTTTGCACCACTTATTAAATTCGATTTCCAGTTTGTGAAACAAGGCTGGAGTGCGAATGTGGAAACCAAACGCGATAAAACAACCAGTTTAAATATTACCGGTCCGCAAATTATTGAAACAAAAGGCCAGGAATATATTGTGGGTTTAGGTTATATGTATCCTAAATTAAAAATTAAAGGCCTTCAGATCCAGGGTAAGGTTTTAGAAAGTAATTTATTGGTCAAGGTAGACGTAAGTTACCGTAAGAACCTTTCAATTATCCGCAGGGTATCTGATGGTATAAGTATTCCAACTGGGGGAACAGACATTATAACCCTGCGTTCATCAGCCGATTACCAATTAACACAAAACATTAATTTAAGGCTCTTTTACGATTGGATAAAGACCAAGCCTCAAACATCGGCTTCCTTCCCAACAGCCAATGCCACCGGTGGCTTTAGCTTAAGGATCAACTTCCAATAAAGTATGGCAATAAATATCAACTTTAGGAAAAAAAGTATTTGATAATTCAAACAAACAATTACATTTGTAATTCAAAAAAATAAACATGAATTTTCCAGCAGACGTAAAATACACAAAAGACCACGAGTGGGTAAAAATAAGCGGTAGCGAAGCTACAATAGGAATTACAGATTTCGCTCAACGCGAGTTAGGTGATATTGTTTATGTAGATGTAAATACTATTGGCGAGACTGTAGATAAAGAAGCAGTTTTTGGAACAGTGGAAGCTGTAAAAACAGTAAGTGATCTTTTTATGCCATTAACCGGCGAAGTTTTGGAAGTTAACAAGGATATTGATTCTGCACCTGAAAGCGTGAACAGCGATCCTTATGGAAAAGGCTGGATGATAAAAATTAAATTCACTAACCCTGCCGAAGTAAACGAATTATTAAGCGTTGAAGATTATAAAAAATTAATAGGCGCATAGTTTTAGCGTTATAAATTTAAAACCCTTTCCAGTTTAACTCGAAAGGGTTTTTTGTTTAACAAGATCTATGTCAGTTCGAGTAGCGACATTAGGAGCGTATCGAGAACAAATAGATCGCCTCTCGATACTCCTTCGCTTACGCTGCGGAACTCGAGGTGACAGTTAATTATAAGATGAAAGAAATTTTTTGAAACAACTTATTTATAAAAATAGTTTAGTATTCTCAATAATATGGGCCGCTATCATCTTTGCTTTATGTGCCACGCCTGGCCATTTTATACCAAGCGTAAATTGGTTAGAGTTATTGAGTTTTGACAAATGGGTACATGCCACCATGTTCTTTATTTTAAGCAGTTTATTATTTCTCGTTGTAATTAAACGCAAGCAGCCAAAACAATACATGATCATTTATTTTTTAGTGTGCGTTTTGTATGGCGGGTTATTGGAATTAATGCAGGCAAAGTGTTTTAGTAACCGCAGCGCCGATTGGCAGGATTTTGTTGCCAATTCTTTTGGATGTATAGTTGCAACTCTCTTTTTTAAAAAACTAAAAAATATTTTCGCAAACGCCGCAGCGGTTTAATGTTTCGTCCCTACGGGACAGAAAAATTTCAAAATTGAGTCATTCTATTTCTTCAATTGATTTTTTTTAAATTAAAATGTTTCGTGATCCCGTTAGGGATCGAATATGGTAGAATAATAATGAGATAGATGAAGTCCCGTAGGGACGAAATAATTTACCAAACAAATGAAAATTAAAAAACCGCATTCAATTTGAACGCGGCTTTTTAATTTTATAAAAAAATAAATTAAGCTGTAACTTTTTCGCCTTTTAAAACGGCCGCCATTGTTTTGCCAATTTCTGCAGGACTTTCGCAAACAAAAATTCCGCACTCGCGTAAAATTTTCATTTTTGCCTGAGCTGTATCTTCAGCACCTCCAACAATTGCACCGGCATGTCCCATAGTACGGCCTTTTGGCGCAGTTTGTCCTGCAATAAAACCTACAACAGGTTTTTTATTTCCGTTAGCTTTTATCCAACGTGCAGCTTCTGCTTCGTAATTTCCGCCAATTTCACCAATCATTACAATAGCTTCGGTCTCAGGATCGTTCATTAATAATTCAACAGCATCTTTAGTTGGTGTTCCAATAATTGGGTCGCCACCAATACCAATAGCTGTTGTAATTCCCATTCCTGCTTTTACAATTTGATCAGCAGCTTCATAAGTTAAAGTTCCGCTTTTAGAAATAATTCCAATTTTACCTTTTTTAAATACAAAACCCGGCATGATACCAACCTTTGCTTCGCCCGCCGTAATAACCCCAGGGCAATTAGGGCCAATTAAACGACAAGCCTTTCCTTTTAAATATTCTTTCACAAGGATCATATCCTTAACAGGAATGCCTTCTGTAATACACACAATAACTTTAATGCCCGCATCGGCAGACTCCATAATAGCATCGGCAGCAAAAGCAGCCGGCACAAAAATGATAGATACATCAGCGTTCACTTTTTGAACCGCTTCTGAAACAGTATTAAAAACCGGACGGTCTAAATGTATAGTTCCACCTTTACCCGGAGTAACACCACCAACAACGTTAGTTCCATACTCTATCATTTGGGTTGCGTGAAAAGTTCCTTCTCCACCGGTAAAACCCTGTACGATCACCTTCGAATTTTTATTTACTAATACTGACATATTTTTGATTTTAGAAATACGAATATACCTACTAATTTGCATTTTACCAATAAAACATCCACCTAAAATATTTAATAATTTAAACTTAATATTGGCCTTAAAAAGGCTAACTTAAACCCTGAATTGGAAACTTTTATTGAATTATATACCGATGGTGCAGCCAGCGGAAACCCCGGTCCTGGCGGTTTTGGCGTGGTTTTAAAATTTAAACACCACCGCAAGGAAATTAGTGGGGGCTTTAAATAAACCACCAATAACCGTATGGAATTATTGGCCGTAATTGTAGGCTTAGAGAGCGTTACAAGCAACGATCTGCCCGTTAAGGTATACTCCGACAGCAAATATGTAGTGGATTCTATTAATTTAAAGTGGGTATTTGGTTGGCGTAAAACAGGTTTTAAAAATAAAGCCAATGTCGACCTATGGCAGCGATTTTTAAAGATCTATGATGCCCAAAAACACCAATTTATTTGGGTAAAAGGCCATGCCACCAATGTAGAAAATAACCGATGTGATGAATTAGCCGTTGCAGCTTCCAAATTACCAAACTTACCAAAAGATGAAGGGTATGAACTGATTAAAAAGGGTGGTTTGTTAGAGGAATAATTTATCTACCATTATTTATATACACATGGCCTTGTCGCCAAAAATCTACGGCTGTATAATATGGCTCTTTAAAAAACTGAGAACGTTCTAAAACATAATCATTATCGCTAAATGGGTTTTGCGTTTTATTAAATACAAAACGTGTAGCATTTGGATTTGTTTCTATGCCATACACCCAGGTTTCGCCTTTACTGCTTCTGTAAATATTTGTTGGTGCGCCAAAAACTATAAATATCATGCCTCTATCGGTTTTCCAGCCTTGCGTGTAACTGGTATAATATTTATTGGCTTCTTTTACACGACCGTAATAACGTTTTAATAGTTCTTTAGCACGCTCTTTACTTCCTGCAATGCTTATCCAAAAATTATCAATGGCAATTTTTTTATCAATAGCTGTTTTACAAGAATCAAACTCATCTTTACTCATTAAATAACGTGTGCAATTTATCATTTCTTCACTATTACTTACACCCGGAAAAGTTTTGTCGTAAGTATACAATGTTACGCCTTCATTTATGTCCTGGCCGGGTATAACATGCAAGAAGCCATTACTCGGCATGGTTAACTGGAATTGATTTGTGCTGAGGTCCATTTTAAAAACACTGTCGGGTTTGTATTTAAATTCATCAATTGTTTTAGTAGAAAAAGGAGGAAGGGCAGGGCCAAACTCTTTAAAGAAACAGTTTACCGTTATCTGGTTAATGGCTGGGTTAGAAAACCGTACTACAACCGTTTCGTTCTTTAAAAAATGCGTTTTAAAAGAAATAATATCGTTATAAGTGATCAAAAAATTTTGCTCTGAAAAATTATTTTTTTTATAAATGTTTAATCCTTTGGTGTATTTTATTCTTTTATTAAGATCAAATACCTGTATATCTAAATAGTAATTGGCATTGTTTTTTGCTTTCAAATTAAATTTGGATACCAGCGACTTAATTTCAACCTGCTCATTTGCCCTGTCAATAATACGGTAAGAGCTGCTGTCTATTATCTTTCTTGAATTAGGTTCAGGTAAAAGTTTATAAGACACGCGCAGGTCGGCATAAAACGCAGATGTAGTGTCAGGCCGTTTGTAAATTAAATTTTCATTCTTTATTTCTAAATAACCAATAGTTACACTATCGTTTAAATGATAGGCAATGGCGTTTACCTCCAGTAATTCACTATCTGGGTTAACCAGGCTTTTGGTTGGTTTGGTAACAAATGGTTTTCTGGTGATGCAGCCCACAACCAAAAAAATGATAAAAATAGTTACTATTTTAGGGATTAATTTTTCCACTCTTCCAAAGTTAACCAATTAAAACTATCTTTGTTTACATGCCTTTAAAAATAAATATCTGGCGCATTATTGGTCTTTTGGCTATTGTTGCTTTCGCGGTTTTATTTTTTAAGATAGTTATTTATATTGCTATATCACTGGTCTTATTTTTAGTTGGTTATCCTGTTACTTATAAACTTGAAAGGATCAAATTTGGAAAAAGGCATATGCCCGATGCGGTTGCCGCTTTAATAACTATATTATTAATAGTTTTTGTACTTTTTGGTTTGTTCTTTCTTATTATTCCGCCACTTGCTGCAGAAATAAATTTTTTGGCGGAACTTAATTTTTATGATGTATTTCATAATATCCTGGCGCAATTTCCCGGTATAAAGGCCATGTTATTAAAATTAGGAAATGAAGAAGATCTTAAACAAAATCTTTCAACTCAGGTATCTGAATATGTAAATACAAAAAACATTAGTATGGTGCTAAATAATACCTTTCAATATTTTGGAACAATTTTTGGTGGCATGTTATGCACCTTATTCATCACTTTCTTTTTATTAAAGGACGAAAGAATAGTTAAGAATAGTTTGCTCACTATTACACCACTTGGCGTTGAAAAAGAAATGCGTGAGGTTTTAAAAATGTCTAAAAAAATGTTGAGCAAATATTTTGTGAGCTTATTTATTGATATGTTCATTGTTGGTGGTGCGGTTTTTTTATTCCTTACTATTTTTGGAATTAAGAATGCGCTTATCATCGCTTTTTGCGCAGGAATATTAAATGTTATACCTTATATAGGTTCTGCCATCACTATGGTCATTGCAATAATATTGGGCGTAAGTTCTTGTATCAGTACCGGTAGTTATGAGTTAATAGGCTCTACCATTAATACTATCTTTTTTACCCTGCTTACAATAAATTTAGTGGATGGATTTATCATTCAACCTTTCCTTTTTTCAAATTCAGTAAAAGCGCACCCGCTCGAGATCTTTATTGTAACACTTATGGCTGGCACTTTAGGCGGAATCTTTGGAATGGTTATTGCTTTACCTGTTTACACCATCATTCGTATCATTGCATCTGAGTTTTTAAGTCACCTCAAATTCTTTAGAAAAATTTCAGAAAACATAACAGAATAAAAAATATAAACTATGGAAACTGTTTTTTCATTTTTAAAAAAATTAGAAGCCAATAACAACCGCGATTGGTTTGAGAAGAACAAGAATACCTATATTAAAGCAAAAGAAGATTTCGAGGTTTTTGTGCAACAAATAATTAATGGCGTTGCCAAATTCGATAAAAAGATCTCTCCTGATATGAAGGCCAAGGATTGTACGTTTAGAATTTACAAAGACGTTCGTTTTAGCAAAGATAAAACGCCGTACAAAAATAATATGGGTGCAAGTATTAATCCCGGTGGAAAAAAAGCTGTGGGTGCAGGCTATTACTTTCATGTACAACCCGATTCAAATTTTATTGCCGGTGGCATCTGGATGCCGGAGCCGGATGCATTAAATGCAATACGACAAGAGATAGATTATAACCCTGCACCTTTATTAAAGATCCTTAAATCAGCACCCTTCAAAAAATATTTTAAAGGTTTGGATAATGAGGGCGCGTTAAAGACAGCGCCAAAAGGGTATGATAAAGAACATCCATTAATAGATCTTTTACGTAACAGACATTTTATTGTAAGTCACGCCTACACCAACAAACAGGTAATGGATAAAAATGCAGCCAAAGAAATTGTTGCCGGTTTTAAAGCCATGCATCCTTTTATAGAATATTTTAGAGAAGCGACGGAGAAGTAATTATTTCTTAAAGAAAAAATAAACTGCGGCAATTAAAAAAACAAAACCAATTAAATGATTCCATTTTAATGTTTCGGTTTTAAAGAATACCAAAGTAAAAATTATAAATACAGAAATTGAAACTACTTCCTGTACCAGTTTTAATTGCCACATGTTAAAAGGTCCGCCGTTAATAGAGCTTCCAATTTTATTTGCAGGCACCATTAAGCTGTATTCAAATAAAGCAATTCCCCAGCTAAGCAAAATGGCGGTTATCATGCCCGTGTTCTTTAAAAAACCAATATCCTTGTAACGTAAATGTCCGTACCAGGCAATGGTCATAAATGTATTTGAGGCTATCAATAATAAAATGGTGCTTAATCCTCTTGACATAATATGAATTATTAATTTTAAACTATAGCCCTGTGTATTTTCTAAATAATTTTATGGCAAGTGCTAAAAGCACAATTCCAAAAACTTTTTTAAGAATGGCAATACCACCAACACCCAATAATTTTTCTAAAAGACTAATATATTTTAAAACAAAATAAACTATAACCACATTAATAAAAATGGCAATGATAATGGAGAGTAAATTATATTCTGCCCGTATTGAAAGCAATGTTGTTAAAGTTCCCGTCCCCGCAATTAAAGGAAAAGCTAATGGAACAATTGATGCTGTAGCCGGTATTTCATCTTTATAAATTTTAACACCAAGGATCATTTCCAGCGCAATAAAAAATAGTACAAAAGAGCCCGCAATAGCAAAGTCTTCTACTTTAATTCCGATTATATTTAAAATACTTTGACCAATAAATAAAAAAACAACCATTATTGCGAGCGAAACCCAAGAAGCTTTAAACGGATCGATGCTGCCGGTTTTTTGTTTTAAACTGATAATGACTGGTATTGAGCCGATTACGTCAATTACGGCAAACAATACTGTGGTTACCTTTAGTATTTCTACGATATCAAAAACCAGGTTCATAAGTAACAAAAATAAGTCTTTAAACGTTAAAGCCCAAACTCAAAAAAAGCGCAAATAATTTCCTTTTTTTAATTAGTTTCTTTATTTTTAGTAGATAAATTTTTTGATAATGGAGAAAAGATATAAGTTTAAGAGCCTGCTTACATTCTGCAATAATGAATGGATGGTTAACAACCAAAAACGTTACCGCACAACTTTAGATAAAGCTGAAATAGATTATGTAAGAGTTGAATTGGCAATTTTTAATAAACTGTTTGATGAAGAAGATTGGACAGCTAAAGTAAATCTTAAATGCGTTGAGAACATTGGTAAAAAAGAAATATGTAATCGTGAATTATCTATTAATGTAAAAAAAGATGAGAACATTTTTTATTTACGTGATGGTTGGGGTGTTGAAGCTAAAGGAACTTTTTGGACCAAAGGCAGCTATTTATGGCAAGCCTATATTGATGATGTTTTTATTGGGGAAAAACTATTTCATATAAATGATGTTGGTGAAGTTACCATTCACGCAAATCCTTATCTTGAAATTGAACATATTAAATTATATAATAGTCACCACGATGGTTGGCAGGAACGTAACCGCAAGTACCTTAAAACATTTAGTAAGAACGATACAAAATATGTTTGGGCCGAGGTTAAATTTAAAAATATTACGGCGCTTGATTATCATTATGAATTGTTTGTGAATTTTTACGACGACTCAGGTCAGCCAAAAGCGTCGGTAGTGCAAACAGGGTATGTAGATGCCAATAAACTGGATTACACCTACACTTTTGAAAAAGCATGGGGTAGTGATACACCGGGCATTTGGACCGATGACAAGTATTTAGTGGAAGTTGTTTTTAACGATGTATTAATTGGTGCTACTACTTTTAATTGTGCCAATGTTGCCGAAGAAGGCGAAACGCCGTTATTAAAGACCATTGAGCAAACGTTAACAGCCGGTAATTCAAGTGCCAGTCAAAATCCAAATAATAACGAGGGTGCATCTGAAAAAACATTGGAAGAATTGCTAACGGAACTGGATGCATTGATTGGATTAGACAATGTAAAAAAATCAATTCGCGAGAATATCACCTATTTAAATTTTACAAAATTGCGTAAAGAAAAAGGTTTTGATGATTCTTCAAAAATTGCCCTTCACAGTATTTTTACGGGTAATCCGGGAACTGGAAAAACAACGGTTGTAAAAATGTTAGGAAAGATCTACAATAAAATGGGCTTGTTAAGCAAAGGCCATGTTGTGGAAGTAGACCGCGCCGCTTTGGTGGGAGAGTACATTGGACAAACAGCGCCAAAAACAAAAAAGATGATAGATAGTGCCCGTGGCGGTATTTTATTTATTGATGAAGCCTATTCTTTAGCGCGGTCGGATGATGATAGCAAAGATTTTGGTAAAGAAGTTATTGAAATGCTCTTAAAAGAAATGAGTGATGGGCCTGGAGATATTGCCATTATTGGCGCCGGTTATCCAAAACAAATTAAGAGTTTTATAGAAAGTAATCCGGGATTAAAATCGCGCTTTACAGAATATTTTCACTTTGATGATTATTTGCCTGAAGAGTTACATGCTATTGCAGTGTATTCATCAGGACAAAAACAAATTACTTTTTCGGCAGATGCAGATAATTATTTAAAAGAGCAATTAATAGAAGCATACCGTAAACGTGATGAACATTTTGGTAACGCCCGTTTTGTGAACGCAATTGTTGAAGAAGCGAAACAAAATATGGGTTTACGTTTAATGAAATCAACAGACCTTGCAAATCTTTCAAAAGAAGATCTTTCAACTATTTCATTGGCAGATCTTGAAGATGTTTTTGTTACAGAACAGAAAAAGAAATTGAAATTAATTGTAAATGATAAACAATTAAACGATGCTTTGGCTGAGCTTAATGAACTAGTTGGCATGGATAAAATAAAACAGGATATCCATGAATTGGTAAAATTAATTCGCTTTTATAACGAAACGGGTAAAGATGTTGTAAATAAATTCTCGCTTCACTCTGTTTTCTCAGGTAACCCCGGTACAGGTAAAACAACATTAGCACGTATTATGGCAAAAATTTACAAAGCCTTAGGTGTGATAGAGCGCGGCCACGTAGTTGAAGTTGATAGAGAAGGTTTAGTGGCGGGTTATGTTGGACAAACAGCTACAAAAACTGCGGCCGTTATTGAAGATGCCATGGGTGGAATTTTATTTATTGATGAAGCTTATGGTTTAGCCGGCCATGGTGGAAACGATTTCGGACAGGAAGCTATCCAGGTAATTTTAAAACGTATGGAAGATCAGCGCGGTAAATTTGGTATCATCGTTGCAGGTTATCCTGAAAACATGCACATGTTCATTGAAAGTAACCCAGGTTTTAAATCACGTTTTGATAAAACGTTTGTTTTTGAAGATTACCAGGCAGAACAATTATGGGTGATCACAAAAAATTTATTGCAAAAAGAAAGTTTAACTGCAAATCCTGAAGCGGAAGCGCATTTAAGATCTTACTTAACTAATATTTACGAAACACGCGATAAATTTTTTGGTAATGCCAGAACTGCAAGACAAATAGTTGGCGATGTAGTAATGAAACAAAATTTACGTTTAGCTTCTATGCCAAGCGATCAGCGTAAGAAAGAACATCTTACAGAGTTAATTTTTGATGACGTTAAACATTTGCAAACTCAGGCTTCTGGAAACAGGCAAACATTAGGCTTTAAATTCGGAAGCTAAATGTACACATCGCAGGTAAAGTTTTTTATAAAGCACTCCGTTCTGTTTTGGAGTGCTTTTATTTTTTTAAATATTTATTTTAGGTAATGGCCACAGTTTTAATATTATGTGCCCACAGGCCTAAACGTTCGCCCAGTCAACGTTACAGGTTCGAGCAATATTTGCCTTTTTTGGAAGAGAATGGTTTTAGATTTAAATTTTCTTATTTACTCAGCCAAAAAGATGATGAATTATTTTACACAAAAGGAAATTTTTTAGCAAAAGTTTTCATTTTAGTTAAATCTTTTTTTATTCGTTTAAAAGATTCTTTTCAATTTAAAAAATACGATATTATTTTTATTCAAAGAGAGACCTCTTTTTTAGGGAGTTCTTATTTTGAAAAAAAAGCATTTCGTTCTGGCGCCTATGTTATTTTTGATTTTGATGATAGCATTTGGCTAGCAGATACCAGCCCCGGAAATAAAAAATGGGAATGGATAAAAAAACCAGAAAAATTTTATACGAATGTAGCATCCGCACATTGTGTGATTGCAGGAAACGCTTATTTGGCAGAGAAAGCAAAGCCTTATAATAATAACGTTGTTGTTATTCCAACCACAGTAAATTCAGATTGGCACGTACCCAAAACAGAACATCGCAATAAAAAACTAATTACGATAGGCTGGAGTGGAAGTATTAGTACTATAAAACATTTTGAATTATTAGTTCCTGTTCTTATTAAGCTCCAGGAAAAATACAGGAATAAATTAAAATTTAAGGTTATTGGCGACAAGTATTATAAACACGAAATTTTAAATGTAGAGGCAATAGAGTGGAAAGAAAATACAGAGGTAAACGAATTAAACTCGTTGGATATTGGTTTGATGCCTTTACCTGATGATGAATGGGCAAATGGTAAATGTGGCTTAAAAGGCCTTTCGTATATGGCCTGTGCTGTGCCGGCTGTAATGAGTGCGGTAGGCGTAAATAAAGACATTATACAAAATGGTGAGAATGGCTTTTTAGTAAGTACAGATGAAGAATGGTTTACTGTTCTGTCGGATTTGATCGAGAACGAAACTTTAAGAATTGAAGTTGGTAACAAAGGCAGGGAGACCGTGATAAAAAACTATTGTGTAAAAGCCCATAAACATTCTTACTTAGAGGTTTTTAAAAATGCTAAATTATCTTGATAATTATTATTTTTCGCAAGCCGAACCGCAGCAGAGTTGTCTTTTATTTCTAAGGAATTTTTTGTTGAGCTACTCCCCTCAGATCAAAGAGCAGTGGAAATATACTACAGCCTTCTTCACCTATAAGAAAAAATTGTTTTGTTATTTTTCTATCAGTAAAAAAAGCAGAGCACTCTATATTGGTTTTGTTGACGGTAATAAAATAAATCATAAAAAACTTGTTGCTGAAGGAAGAAAGCAGATCAGGGTATTTTATATTGATCCAAATAAGGATATAGATATAAAAAACCTGAATGAGATCTTAAACCTGGCCATAAAACTTTATTAATTTTTACTTCTTATCAAAACTTTTAACGGGGGTTTCTTAGTAAGCAAACATTTTTAACTCAAACTTTTAAAAATGCAGGAACAAATAGATAATTACTTTTACTCGCTTGATGAACCGCATAAAAGCTGCTTGTTATTTTTACGAAAATTTATTTTAGATCATTCTGATAAAATAACTGAAAGTAGAAAATTTAATACTCCCTTTTATTATTACAATTTAAAATGGCTGGCGTTTATTTCTTATGATCCCAAAACAAAAATAATTTATATTGCTTTTGTAAATGGATACCTGATAGATCATTCTATATTGATAAGCGAAGGAAGGAAAAAACAAAAAAGAATTTATATAGATCCGGAAAGGGATATTGATGTAAAAAGTTTAAAAGCGATCTTAAAAGAAGCCTGTAAACTTCATAATTAATCTTTTGTTGCTCCAGGAGTTGTGGGGGATATTGTGCCTACCTGAATAGTAATTTTTGAAGCGGATAATGTGATACTGGTATCATTGCTATCACTATTCTGATAAAAGTTCATATTATACGCACTACTAAAACCATTTTCAAAAATAATGGTTTTTACTACCACGTTTTCATCCAGGTCAATAAATTTTATTTTGCCATTCTTTTTTGCAATGTCAGGGCTGCTGATCCAGTTCCAGATGAATTGATCCATTTTAGTGGTTCTGATCTGGAATACGAGCGTTTGGTCGTTAGGATTTGGATCATAACCTGATCCTCGGTTATATGTATTAATGTTTATGCTTGATAAAGAATATACTTTTCCGTCTACTTCTAAAATGGCTTTATACATATTGTTTAGATTTGGGAATAAAATTACTAATAAAAATCATAAGTCTATTTAACTTATGGATAAGTAAATATATTAATTACTTGATTGCCTTCAGGCTTAAGTCAAGGCTTTTAATATGGTGTGTTAAAGCACCAATAGAAATATAATCAACCCCACATTTAGCATAAGAGGCAATATTACTTTCAGTAATACCACCCGACGATTCTACTTCAAATTTCCCATTAATAAGTTTTACAGCTTCTAAAGTTTGCTGTGGTGTATAATTATCTAACATAATGCGCTGCACGCCCCCATGCTTCAAAACTTTTTTTACATCTTCCAAAGTCCGTGTTTCAACTTCAATAGCCAGTTTCTTTTTATTCTTTTTTAAGTAAGAATTCGCCGCGTCAATAGCTTCAATAATTCCCCCGGCAAAATCAACATGATTGTCTTTTATTAAGATCATATCAAATAGCCCGTAACGATGATTAGCACCTCCACCAAGTACAACTGCCCATTTTTCGAAAAAACGAAAACCGGGTGTTGTTTTGCGCGTGTCTATTACTAAGGCTTTTGTGCCGTTGCATAAATTTTGTAAATGATTTGTTTTAGTTGCTATGCCGCTCATGCGCTGCATAATATTTAATACAAGACGCTCTGTAGTTAATAATTTTTGAGTGTTGCCTTCAATAACAAATGCAACGTCGCCTTTTTTTACTTTAGCACCGTCTTTAATATAGATCTTTAACTTGAAATTTTTGTCAACCTGTTTAAAGATCTTTTCTGCAGCCGTAATTCCTGCAATAATGCCGTCTTCTTTTACAAGTAACTGCATTTTACCTTTATGGTTCTTGGGAATTGTAGAAAGGGAAGTGTGATCGCCATCACCAACATCTTCCGTAAAAGAATTGATAATAAATTGTTTGAAATTAAAATGCTTTTGGTGGAGTTTGATGAAATCAGTCATTATCGTTCTCTATTCGAAATTGAGCAATTAAATTTCGTCTTAATAAAATAGATACCCTGAATTTACCACTGCTTGTTTCTAATGTACCTGTAATATATTGTGCACCGTTATTTACAGAGCTAATATGGCTTGATGAAAATGTTTTAACAGCATGTTTTTCGAAAAAGAATTTCAAATTGGCTTCCGCCTGTGCTTTACTTAATACATCTTCCTGGTTAATGATCTTTATAGAAACCTTTTCGTCAAAGTATTTTACCATATCTGCGGTTTTTCCTTGTTTTAAAGCCGCAACAATTTCATCGCTCGGCTCAACGCCAGCAAAAAAGAATGTAAAGATCAGGTAAAAGATATTTATCGCAATTTTCATATGATGTATTACAAAGTTAATAATTTTTTCGCACTTTTAACCAATGAAGATCTTGTTACTTCAAATAGATAAAACACAGGAGAGTTATTTAACCGAGGGCATTGAAATATATACTAAACGGCTTAAGAACTACTGCGCATTTGATATGGTTACAATTAATGTGCCAAAGGCAGTACGGCAGCGTAGTCATAGCGAGCAAAAGCAGGAAGAAGCCAAGCTTATTTTAGGAGCTATATTGCCAGAAGATCAGCTAATTTTATTGGATGAACAGGGAAAAGAGTATTCTTCTGTGGCTTTTTCAAACCTCATTGCCCAAAAACAAAATGCGTCAACAAAACGTCTGGTATTCTTAATCGGCGGGCCTTTTGGTTTTAGTGAAACGATCTATAAACGCGCCAATTCAAAGATCTCCTTATCGCAAATGACCTTCTCGCATCAAATGGTACGTCTCTTTTTTGTTGAGCAACTATACCGTGCTTTTACGATATTAAAAGGTGAAAAATACCATCACGAGTAAGCGTTAAAAAAGCATAATTTTGCGTTACGGGATTAAAAAACTTAGTGTTTTCTCTGTGTCTTGCTTATATCCGAGGTTAAATCATCAATCGAAAAAACTCCAACTGATACCAAGTCTGAATGCTCTGTCTGTTTGGTAATAGCCCTGGGTAAAGGCGTAATTTTTTCCAGCAAGTCCATACAAAGCATTTTCAAGTTTAAAGAAAAACGATACGGGTTTTATTCTTGCATTGATATAAGCATCTACAAAAGGGTAGGCTGTTGTTTTAAAATTCTCCTGTAAATAAAAAGCTTGTGTAGAGGGCATATAACCATACGAATAAAATGAATCATAGCTCTGTAACTGACTTCCTATTTGAAGTTGTAAATTATTTTTAAAAAGAAACCCGGTATAAAATAATTTGGCGCTTGCCTGATTTTTTGGAAGACGTACATAAGAAGTGTTGGAAGTATTCTGGAAACGATATTCTAACGAAGTTCCTAAATGTTTAAAAAATATCTTCGAAAAATTTAAATTAAACCCAAGGTTACTTAATGGTTTTGCATATTGTCCGGGCAAACCCACATTATCAAAATATAAATAGTTACTCATGTTTTGAATGAACACACCAAATAAAAAATTCTTGTTGAAAGAAAAACCTAAGTTAGCTTGTGTTTGTTGTTGTGCTTTATAACCGTTATTGAACCATGTGAAATGATTACTAACCCAATAATTATAAATATAATCTGCAGAACGGTTCTCCGTCAATAAATTTAAATATAAATAACGCGACTTACCTCCATTCAAAAGAAATACCGATCTGCTTTCTGCTTTGTAATTGCCTTTGTTAGCACCCTCAAAAACGTATTGAAAATTAAAATGCGATTGAAGTGATCTTTGATCTTTTACTGCTCTTTCGTCGTTGGCAAATTGCTTTCTAAAAACAAGGTCTGCAGTTGCAATATGATTATAAAATAAACTATCAGCTTTTTGCCATACCTGGTTTATTTCATTCTTGTACCCAAATGAAAGTGCAAAATTAGAGTTGGTTGTAACGGCAGCGTAACTAATTTCATTGGTAATTTTCCTTACATGAGAACTATCGCGGGTCTTTAAAGTGTCTAAATACATAATGATGTAATATTTATCAGTCGCAATATTATCATCGGTGTATTCATAACTGCTACCAGCGAAACTCGATTTTAACTGAATAAAATGATTTAGTTTAACAGACGAGTCGCGAGCTTTATTTAATTTAAAATAAGGATTGAACATGGCTTTAAATTCGCGATTATCTCTTGCGGCTCCGTTTAATTTTACAGGAAAAAGTTCTTTGTTCAGCAATAATGTTGCTTCTGTAAGACTGTCGGCTTTTAATCCCCCGTTCTCCCTGTTCTTATTTCCATTATTGAGTATATAAAAATAATAACCGAAACGTTCTTTTTTTGTAGTGTAATTGCTGGACAGATAAAAATTGTTAGTATAGCTTTGTTGTTTAAGATAAAAACCCTGCGAAGTATAACGGCTGAATTTTAAGGTCACATTAACTCTTTTATAGGTGTGGCTAAAAACCATTTTAAAGATCTGCAATTTTTTGCTGCCTGTAATACCAGTAAGATTGGCGTAGGGGCCTTTAGTGCGATAATAATTTACCTGGTTATCATTATACACATCATTTTTGTAAGCCGGAGGACAAAAATTAAAACCAAGATCGTTGGTGCCGAAATTGAGTATGTAGTTTGGAGAAGGTAAACCAACATTCCCTAAAAAATTGCGGGGAAAATAATTATGAAGTGTATTAATACTTGTATCGGGATAAGTAAAATAATAATTGGAAATTAGGTTATTCTTTTCCGTTTTAAATGCGAGATAAGTCGGATCGGTTGAATATGCTGTTTGAGAACCGGAAAAAAAGTACGTGCAACAAAACAAGCAAAGCCAGATTTTTTGTAGGGAATAAAATGATCTTTTCTGTTGGAAAATAAAATGCATCGGGCTTATAAAACGTAAATTCCTAGGGTAAAACTAATAAAATTTCGCGAAGAGCCTGTGTAAACTTGCTCTTTAAACAATTTAAAGAAAGTTAAATGATATTTTATTTTAGAATAGCCCGTGTTTACTGATGTTCAGGCACATTAAAACTTATCAAAAAAATGCTCTTCTACATCAAAAGTGGATTTTAAACCAACTTCTTTGTAATCGGTGAGAAGCCATTTTTCTGCAATTTCTCTTCCCCTGTTCTTCAGGTTCAATAAAAACTCCCAGGATGTATTCATCTTGCTGCTATAACTTAGCTGGCTTAATGCATCGTATCCGCTAATGGTATGTACAAAGATCTCACGGTTAATTTTATCATCCGATTTTAAGATACCGTTCCTTATCAATTCATTACGGTAGTGAATTAATTTCATTTCATTTATTAAACTACTGTTAAAAGAGATCTCGTTTACCCTATCGGCAATATCTCTTGCAGTGGTTGGCACCGAATTAATATTTATGGAGTTGATCTTTACTAAAACAATATCATGCAAATTTGTATTAGTGATGATAGGGAAGATAGGAGGATTTCCCATATAACCACCATCCCAATAAAATTGTCCTTCTATTTCAACTGCCTGAAATAAAAATGGCAAACAGGCCGAAGCCATTACTGCATCAACTGTGATTTCTTTATTGGAGAATATTTTTGCTTTATTTGTTTTTACATTGGTAGCGCAAATAAAAAGTTTCTTTTTATTATAACGTTGCAATTCTTCAAAGTCAATAATATTGGTTAAAATATCGCGAAGCGGGTTGTAATTAAAAGGATTAAAATTGTAGGGCGACAGAACTTGTGTAATAGCGTTAAACATCATGTAACCGGTGCTGTTATAAATATCACCACTCCCATAGGTTTTATCCATCATGCCTGGCTTAAATAAAAAACTACCACTCAGCGCAATTTTCTTCCACATTGCTTCCAATAATTCTTTTGCTTTTGTAGGCCCGCCAATATGCAAGCCGTAAGCACATGTTACAGCATTTACTGCGCCTGCACTTGTTCCGCACATAGCTTCAGCAACAAGATTATCTTCTTCAAGGAGCCTGTCTAAAACCCCCCACGTAAAAGCGCCATGAGCGCCCCCACCTTGTAAAGCAATACCAACATTTTTTTTCTCTAGCTTCATTTATTTTTTTGGAATATCCTATAAATATAAAATTTTAAAGCCTAAGGCAAAATTTTTTTGTCAACAAATAAAGGGCTTTAATCTAAAATATGAGGAGAAAACGACCTAAAGTTCGTTTAGGGCCTGGATCGCAGCCTCAAAGTTAGGTTGGATCTTTAAGCACATATTATAATCTGCTTTTGCGCTTTCTTTGTCTTTCAGCTTCGAATAAGTATAGCCGCGTGCAAAATAAGCCGGCGCAGAATTTGGATTGAGTGCTATTGCATTTGTAAAATTCTCGAGGGCAGTATTGTTATCTTTTTTTATTTCCAGATAAATAGCACCAAGATTATAATAACAAGTTTCGCAATTTTTATTTTTAGTTAAGATGGCTTTATACTCAATAATAGCTTCATCTATTTTACCAATGTCCTGTAATAATTTAGCGCGGGCGTAAACTGTGTTTTCGTTTGTCGGATTTATTTTTAATGCATTATTATAATACTCTAAGGCAATTGGATTTTTTCTTGCTGCATACATTACGCCAATATCAATAAATGCGTTCTCGTATTTATTATCCTGTTCAATGGCAGTTTCTAAACTAGAGATCGCTCTTGAAGTATCTCCACTTTCCCTGTAAATACTTCCTTTTAAATAATAGGCTTTTGCTAACCTGTCGTTAATTTTTAAAGCTTTGTTCACGTAATCAATTCCTTTTTGATATTGCCTTACCAAATAATACAATTCAGAAAGTTTTAATAAAGCATCTACATTATCAGGAAATTTTTTTTCAATTATTTCTAAAAGTTCTTTTGACAAACGTGTATTGTTTTGCGCGTAATAGGCATCTACCAATGTCATGTAATAATTTGCTTTGGTAGTGTCCATTTTAATGGCGCGCTTGGCGTCATTTACAGCTTCTGTTAATTGTTTTAAAGCAATATAAATAGTAGCACGCTTGTTATACAGATCAGGATTTCCGGCATCTTTTAATAACTCGGCGTTAACTGCTTTTAATTCGGGAGAATTTAATTTAATGCTTAAACTATCGGCTGTTTTATTTTCAGTTTCTGTTTGCTCTGGATTATTTTTACAGGCATTAACTGCAAACAACAAAATAGTTGCAATAAAAAATAAAGAATAAATTCTCTTATTAAAATTAAAGATCATTGGCGGTAGCTATTAATTCTGCAATATCCAGTACTTTGGTTTTATCTTCCTTGTTAAAATGTTTTACGCCATCGGTCATCATGGTGTTGCAAAACGGACAACCCACCGCTATAACATCGGGATTTAAAGCTAAAGCTTCTTCCGCGCGCTCTACATTTACTTCTTTAGTTCCTTTTTCAGCTTCTTTAAACATTTGTGCACCACCTGCGCCACAGCATAATCCTTTTGCTTTGCTGCGCTTCATTTCGGCCAGCTCAACATCTAACTTCTCAATTATTTCGCGCGGGGCTTCGTAAACATTATTTCCTCTTCCTAAATAGCATGGATCGTGAAAAACAATTTTCTTGCCTTTAAATTCGCCACCCTGCACTTTTAATTTTCCCTGGTTAATTAACTCTTGTACTAATTGCGTGTGATGTACCACTTCGTAATTTCCCCCCAATGCAGGGTATTCATTCTTAATGGTATTAAAACAATGTGGACAGCCAGTTACAATTTTTTTTACGCTATAACCATTCATAACGGTTATGTTTTGCATGGCCTGCATTTGAAATAAAAATTCATTTCCTGCGCGTTTTGCAGGATCGCCCGTACAACCTTCTTCTGACCCTAGAATAGCAAATTTAATTTTTACATGATCTAAAATACGAACAATTGCTTTGGTTATTTTTTTTGCACGATCATCAAAACTGCCGCTGCAACCTACCCAAAATAATATTTCAGGAGTCTCGCCTGCAGCAATCATCTCTGCCATTGTTGGAACTTTTATTGTCTCCATAATAGTTTTTTAACTTTCGTTTGTCCAATTAGCTCTATCGGCCTGACTGAATTGCCAAGGCGCGCCATTGTTTTCAATATTAGTGAACATGCTATTTAATTCAGGACGGGTGTTACTTTCTTCCATCACTAAATATCTTCTTATTTCAATAATGATTGCTAATGGATCAATATTTACAGGACATTCCTGCACGCATGCATTACACGTATTGCAAGCCCAGATCTCTTCATGTTTAATATAATCACCAATAAGCGATTTTCCGTCATCAACAAATGTTCCTTTATTCTTATCAATATTTTTACCAACTTCCTCTAACCTGTCGCGGGTATCCATCATAATTTTACGAGGCGATAATGCTTTACCTGTAATATTTTGCGGACAAGCAGAAGTGCATCTTCCACATTCGGTGCAACTATAGGCGTCCATTAAATTTTTCCAGTTAAGGTCCTGCACATCTTTAACACCAAACCTTACCGGATTATTAGGATCTGTTTTTGCAACGTAAGCAGGATCAAAATTTGGAGCAACTACATCTGTCACAGCGTCAAGCGTTGTGAACTCACCTTTAGGTTTTAAATTAGAAAAATAGGTGTTCGGAAAACCTAAAACAATATGAAGGTGTTTTGAGAACGGTAAATAATTTAAAAAACCAAACACCATTAAAATATGGCCCCACCAGCCAACGCGTTCAATAATATGCAAACTGTTATCTGACATGCCACCAAATAATAAAGGGCCAACATGTTTACTTACAGATAAACCTAATGAACCATCGCCAAGGTTAGTAGCGTGCGACAAGCCTCTTGAATACAAAACTTCATCAGCACCATTCATCATAAAAATAAAACAGATCAGCGTTAGCTCTCCAATTAAAATTAAGTTAGCATCTAATTTTGGCCAACCATTCAATTCGCTTTTTACAAGACGAGGCACTTTTAATAAATTTCTTCTGCTTAAAAATGCAATAGTTCCAATAAATGCAAGAACAGAAAGTATCTCAATAAAGCTAACCATAAATGTGTAAAAGCCTCCTAACGAAGCTCTGAAAGCACGATGACTTCCTGCAATCCCGTCAAACACAATTTCCAATAATTCTATTTGTGTTATTATAAAAGCAGAATATAAAAAGAAATGTAATATAGCAGGAATTGGTCTTGAGAACATTTTTTGCTGACCAAAAGCAACTAAGATCATTGTTTTTAAACGATCGCCTTTATTATCCGTAAAAGAAACATCTCTTCCTAAAAGAATGTTCCTTCTTATCTTCTTAACGTTAATAAAAAAGAATCCAGAAGCGCCGATCAAGAGTATTGCAAAAATAACCGAACTTATCATTTTTAATTAGTTGTTGGTTTACGGGATTTTCTTCCGAAAATAGAAAAGTGAATATAACGTTCAGGATTTAACCTTAGGTCTTTTAATAATTTATCAAGATCTTCTGAAGATTTATTTAAGTTGTTATATAAAGAATCGTTCTTTAACAACTTACCTGCAGTTCCTTGTCCTTCGTTAATTTTAGCCAGCATAATATTTAATTCCTTCATAGATTTATCTGCGTTGGCAATAGCATCTTTTAATTGCGCTTTTGCTAAACTATCTGTCATGCTGCTAACGTTAGTAATAATCGCGTCTATTTTTTGTCCGTTCTTACTTAAATTAGAAGTTATCTGGTTTAAGTTAGAAAGCACACTTGATATTTTTGTTTTTTCAGAACCAACAAGGTCATCTAATTTGTATGCTGTTTGTTCTAAGGTTAAGATCGCTTTTCTAACACTCTCAAAAGATCTCTCTAGATTGTCGCGCGTTTTTGTATTTAAAATTAAACTCACAACAGTCATTACACTATCCATGCTATTAATTAAATTTTCGGCTTTCGCCTGGATAGGCGCAATACGTTTATCTAATGATTCTTTAAAGCCTTCTTCTGCAGCCGCAATAAGTGTATCTCCGCTTTTTACCAATTCTGTTTCGTTGCTGTATATGATTTCTACAGCTTTTGATCCTAAAAGGTCAGAGCTAACAGCTTTAGCAATTGAATTTTTTGGGATCTTAACGTCTTCGGTCAATAAAAATTTAACCAAAACCTTATTTTGTCCGCCTTGCTGAAATAAAGAGATCTCATTTACCTGTCCGATCTTATAACCGTTAATTAATAATGGATTTGCGGGAATTAAATTGTCAATTTTTGGATAAACGGCGTACAAATAATACTTGTGCGAAAAAAGATTAGTGCCCTTTAAAAAATTAATGCCCCAAAGAAAGGCTGCGATGGCACATAGAACTACAATACCTATTTTAAATTCTTTACTTATCTTCACAAAAAAAGTATCTATTTTTAAAGGATAAATATAGGTATTTTTATTGATTAAAACAGCGTAAAATGAGCCGAAAATTAAAGAATGAGGAACTGAATCGCATGAGTGTGAGTGATTTTAAAAGCGCTGAAAAGCAGGCTGTTGTTGTGATCCTGGATAATGTGCGAAGTCTGAACAACGTTGGCTCGGCATTTAGAACGGCTGATGCTTTTTTAATTGAAGAGATCGTTCTATGTGGTGTTACCGGCACACCACCCAATAAAGAAATAGAAAAAACAGCCTTGGGTGCTACATCTACCGTAAAATGGTCTTACTTTAAAACGACGCTTGAAGCAATTGATGCCCTAAAACAAAAAAATTACAGCATTTATGCTGTTGAACAAGCTACCAAAAGCGTTCCCCTAAATAAATTTACACCTGATGAAAAAACGGCACTTGTGTTTGGTAATGAAGTGTATGGTGTAGATCAGGAAGTAATTGATGCATGCAAAGCTGTTATCGAAATTCCGCAGGCAGGCACCAAGCATTCTTTAAATATATCGGTTACTGTTGGTATTGTGCTGTGGGAAATTTCAAGATCTTATATTTAAGCTACCGTTTATTTGCAAAAAACCACCATGTATTAGTTTTTATTTAATAAAAGCGTATTAATTGACTATTTTTACTTTAAAGTGACCAACATTTTTTATCGTAAAATATTACCATGAAAAAAATATCTATTTTAATATTAATGCTGTTATCATGTTCATTTTATGCGCAAATTTTGCCATATCTAAACGCCTCAACTGCTAACAATAATGAGTTCCCTGTTGATGCAGATACGAATATTTATATGTTTCATGGTAATAGGCTTGTAAAAACGGATAAAAACTTTAATACTATTTGGGCAAAAACCTATTCGGGTTTAAATTTTTCTAATTTATTACTTTCAAAAACAGGAAGCATGTATTTTATTGCTAAAAATGGTTCATCAAGTAGTTTCGGAAAGTTGAATTCAAATGGCAGTGTTAATTGGGTTAAAACTACTCAAACAGTAAATGCCATTTTATCAGGAACAACTTCAACTTCATATACGCTTAATTTGGTAAGCTTATTACTGGATAGAAATAATAATCTTTTACTTTCTGGAGACAATTTTCTTCTTAAGACTGATACCCTTGGTAACGAACTTAAATTAAAAGTTTTTAATTCTGTTATGGGAAGTACTCAACTGGAAGGGTTATCAATAATTTGCGACTCTGCGGGCATATATAAATTAGCTGGTGGCGGAACTATTGCCCTTTCAGGAGGTTCTGGCATTGGTATATATTCATTTTCAGATATTACCAATGCTTTTACGGGTGTTAAAAATCATTTAACCGGCAATTACAATAGTTTTAGCTGGGGATTTACAAGATCAAAATTTGCCAATAGTTTTTATGCACGTCTTCAGGGGTATTCGATTCCAACTGGTATTCCATTTAATCAATTGGCTAAATTTGATATAAGCGGAAACACGAAATGGTTTAAAGGAATCTCAAATACCTATATGAATCCTGCTCAAATTGCATTTTATGTGAACGAAAGTAATAATGGTGATCTGTTTTACGCAACGGGTACTTACAATTCAAACGTTTTATATACAAGTGCTTTTTTAAAGTTAGATTCTAATGGGGTTGGAAATAATTTTCAAACCGCCATGCTTTACAATTATAATATTGGACCTTCTTTTTATGCTGTTCCTTCACACGCTCCACATTCAATATATAATGGCAGTTATTATTTTGATGTTTCAGGTTATTCTTTTCCAAACAATCCTCTAACAATTCAAAAATTTAGTTCTGCTTTAACATTTTCTTGCTCAAATACTATAACTGGTAGTAGTGGTAACGCGGGCCCTACATTTACTCAATCATCGGTGAGCCCAGCAATACAACCTATTACTTCCTTCACATTAAATAATTTTACAACGTCTGTGACTCCCATTACATTTTCTATTAACCTCAATTTCTGTTTGGTTATGAATGTAAAAGATAATAGTTTGATGAGTAATGAGATCTCCATCACACCTAACCCTGCTCAGGATAAATTAAAAATAAAATTGAGTAATGATCTAATTGCTGATGTAATCGAAATTATAGATGTGAACGGAAAATTGATAGGCAAGTATTATTCTGCTTCTGAAATTAATGTTAATGAACTTTCTTCCGGCATTTACTTCCTGAATATAAAAACGGGTAATACAATATTAAAAAAGAAATTTTTGAAAGAATAGATATTTTATCTTGTAATTTCGAATTAATAAACCGGTTAAGACCGGTTTTTTTGTTTTTAACATTCTTTTTAGCAAACATTTTAATTTACTTAAAAAATTAAATGAACTTTCGCTTTTTACACGTGTACAGGTTATCAGAAGCGGGATAAATTAATGTTGTCAATGAGGTCTCACATAAAATTTGTAAAGGTGTATGCCACAACAAACAGGTAAGTACACACTCTTAAGTGATGAAGAATTAATGTTCTTTTTGAGCAACGGTGAAGAATTGGCCTTTGACGAGATCTATGAACGGTACAGCAAACGTTTGTTGGGTTATTTTATACGCATGTTGAATTTTGATAAGGAACTTGCTGAAGATGCTTTGCAAGACCTGTTCTTAAAAATAGCAGAAGCGCCTCAAAAATTTGACAAAAACCGTTCTTTTAAAACATGGATATTTTCAGTAGCCTCTAATAGTTGCAAAAATTATTACCGGCACAAGAAAATAGTTTCAGAAAGTGCAGAAGAAATCAGATACATGAACGAAAGTATTAATGATGCGGCTTTTTTAAACTCGGCAAGTAAAATAGATGCAGCAATGTTCAGAAAAATGCTGGAAGAAATTTTAAATGAACTTTCGGTAGAGAAAAAAGAAGCATTTATTTTAAAGTACCAGGAAGAAAAAACGATAGCAGAAATTGCGCTGATCCAAAATTGCCCTGAAGGCAGCGTAAAATCAAGATTACATTATACAATAAAAGTTCTCGAAGAAAAATTAAAAATATTTAAGCCTGTAAATTAATTACCATGGAAAACAAGAACGAACTGGATGATTTTCTCAGCGATAAAATGTCGGTTGAGGATCTGAATTTAAAAGTGCCTGAACTTTCTGCAGAAGCAAGAAAAAAGATCCTTGCCCGCAAAAAAGCAAATAGGGGAGAGATAGAAGATTTCTTTTCGCTGGTAGCGGCATTCCTTAATTTTAAAATAAAATTATACCATGCGGTAATTGCAACTGTAGTTATTGGTGGTGTTATTTTATTTTTTACGAAAGAAGATAAAAGTACTAAGAACGAAGCGCATGTAAGTGAGTACGTTTCTAATATCGCGTCTGTAAAAAGTTCTACTGTCCTTTCAAGTATTTACACATTTGGATTAAACAAAAAACAAACTTATGGAAACGGAACAAATTAATAACGAAGAACAATTGCCTGTTGATCAGCCAGAAAGTACATTTAAGTATTTTCCATTCTTCAATAAAAAACAACCACTGTTTGTTTTAGTGCTTGTTGGTATTATTTTTTATTGCACCTCTTTATATAACGAATATGCGTTGGATGATGGAATTATTATTCATCAAAATAATTATGTTTTAAAAGGTGTTGCCGGTATAAAAGATATTTTAACTAAAGATGCTTACGACGCTTTTTACAGGCGCATGAATGCTACCGACCAATTGCAGGGTGGAAGGTACCGGCCTTTAGCTATTGTAAGTTTTGCGCTGGAGCAAGAAATAATAGGAACGTATAGAACGGGCTTTTACATGTTTGCCGAAGATGTAAACAAGAATGGTAAGTTAGATAACGATAAAATTGAAATACCTGATTCACACGCGTCTCCTGCATCGATAAGGAAAAAAAAGGCAGGTGGTGGAAATACTGATCCAGCACTATTGGAAACAAATTATGAATACAATGATTTTATAGACCTGAATAAAGATAATGTGGCGCAACTCAATGAGTGCAACACCTGCTGGGACCTAAATAAAAATTTTAAGAACGATGTGTCTGAGGACCTAAATCAGGATGGGGTATTTAATGAAGTTGATTGTCAAACAAAAGGCGCGTTTTTAAGACACTTTAATAATATGTGGACCTACATTTTGGCTTGCGTTTTACTTTACTTGTTGTTTAGCAGATATATATTTAAAGAAAGGCAAGACATGGCTTTTTTGGCTGCGCTTATATTTTTAATTCACCCTGTTCATACCGAAATTGTTGCTAATGTAAAAGGTCGCGAAGATATTTTTTCGCTGATATTTATTACACTTACATTTTTGTTCTCATTCAAATATAACGACTCTAAAAAAATCAGTTCGCTCATATTTGCAGGCCTTTCTTTTTTCTTTGCTATGTTGTCTAAAGAATATGCCATTGTGCTTTTAGGTCTTGTTCCACTTGCGCTTTATATTTTTGACAGAGAAAAAATAAAAGCGGCTAATTTAGGAATGCTAAGTTTAGGCCTGTTTGGCTTTGGAGTGGTATATATGACCTTACGTTTAACCTCTGTTAATGTATCACCCGGCCTGCCTGATACTGAACTCTTAAATAATCCATTTTTATTAGCAACCGGCGAACAAAAATTTGCTTCAGAAGTTTTTGTATTGTTAAAATATCTTGTGCTTTCTTTTTTTCCGGCGAAACTAACCTGCGATTATTCTTATGCGCAAATTCCCTACAGCGGTTTTACAGATGTTGGCTTCATCATTTCTTTAGTATTAAATCTTGGCCTTTTAATTTTAGGAATTAGGTTGGCCATTAAACGTCACGTTTTAGGTTTTGCTATTATAACTTATTTTTCGTTCTTAATTCTGGTCACCAATTTTATTTTTCCTGTTGGTGCCATTATGCGAGAGGGCTTTTTATTTCACGCTTCTATAGGTGTAGCAATAGCTATTGCCTGGTTGGCATTAACAGGTTTAGAAAAATTGCAATCTGTTTCATTTACTGCAAAACGAACAGTAATGATGAGTTCGTTACTAATAATTTTAATTTTGTGTGGTTGCAAAACCTGGGAGCGTAATTGGGATTGGAAAAATGATGTGACCTTATTTTTGCAAGATGTAAAAACTTCGCCCCACTCTGTTTTGGTTTTAGGTAATGCAGGTGCGCGCTGGATAGACCTGGCCGATACTAAAGAGATCACGGGTATATCCTTGCCGGGTGAAGACCCGACAACATTTAATGATTATAACGGTATGTTAAAGATCACTACCGAAGAAATGCAACAAGGTGGTTATACTGATAAAAGAGAGGCGGCGCTTAATAAAGGTATAGGGTATTTAAAACACGCTGTTGAGTTGCATCCACGTTATGTAAATGGTTATTTAAATTTAGGATTAGCAAGTTTTAAATTAGGTAATGATAGAGATGCCATATATTATTGGAAGCTGGCAGAGCGATTATATCCTAACAATCCTTATCTGGAAAATTATTACAGGGTTTACTCTGCTATATTAAAGAACAGAGGAGCCGAAGCTTTTGACGCTGGTAAGATCCATGAATCTGCAGTAGCTTATAATTTATGTACGATCGTTGTTCCTGAAGATCCTCATGCATGGTATGGTTTGGGAGGCGCTTATTATAATTTAAAAGCTTATGATAAAGCAAAACAATGTTGGGAAAAAACATTGAGGTTAGATCACGGATATCAAGCTGCTGAAAAAGCGCTAAAAACGTTGCCTGAATAAATAATTCAAAACATTGGTGTAACTTTTTAGCCAAAAATTGTTATACAGGGCAACCGGAAGAGTATATATAGTAATTTAAGAACGTTTTATTAATTTTATAAAGCCCCATCCCGAGCTTATGTTGTACATGCGTTTTAAAAGAACGTCTATTTTGTTTTTTTTGTGCAGCATATTTGCATCTGCATCTTTTGCACAAACTGTTTCGGGCAAAATAGTGGATTCGATCAATGTTCCTGTTCCGTTTGCAACTATTGCTTTACTAAAAGCAAAAGATAGCTTGCCTGCAAAAGGCATTTTTACCAATGATAAAGGGAAATATACCTTTGAAAATATTACACCAGGAAATTATTTTGTAAAAGCTGTTTCGGTTGGATATAAAGATGCGTTTAGCGCTGTTTTTAAATTAGATAGTGTGGTATCTTATTCTGTTCCGGATATTATTCTTGGAAGCAAGGAGGTTAATTTGAATGAAGTATCTGTCACCGTTCAAAAAAAAGTAATTGAATTTAAAAATGGAAATATTACGGTTAATGTAGATGGCAGTCCATTAGCTGTTGGAAATACAGTTTATGATCTGCTCTCAAAAATGCCCGGTGTAATTGTAGATGGTGAAAATATTTCTATTGTTGGAAGAGATGGTGTTAAAATATTGATAGATGACAGGATTCAGCAGATATCAGGCCCTCAATTGATCAACCTTCTTAAAAGTATGAATGCTTCTGCAGTTGACAAAATAGAGATCTTAAAAACACCTTCTGTAAAGAACGATGCTGCGGGAACCGGTGGTATGATAAACATTAAAACCAAAAAAACAAAGATCACCGGTTTTAGTGGTAGTGCTAATGTATCTTACCAACAGGGTTTTTATGCAAATAAAGATGGTGGTTTTTCTCTTAATTATAAAGGTAAGTCAGCAACATTTTTTAGCAGCATAAACTTTGGTCACGACGAGATGCAATATACCAGTATTTATAAAAAGAACATTACTTATAATTCTGTTACCACTTTATTCGATCAAAGAACTGTTGAAAGAGCTATCAATCAAAACGTATCTTACAATGTTGGAACAGACTTCTATATTAATAAGAAAAACACCATCGGATTTAGGATCGACGGTTCTAATGGAAATGCAACACCCTACAGGAATGGCAATAATTTTTTGAGTGATAATAGTCCCGGATATGATAAGCTGGAGTTTAGGTCTGTAAGACCAAATGATTGGTATTACCGGAATTATAATATTAATGCCGAACATTTGTTTGATACGCTGGGAACAAAACTAAAATTCTCTGCAGATTATACTGAAAGCGTTGATGTGTATAAAGGTTTTTTAGAAAGTCGCTTTCGGGATAAAGATGAAAACGAAGTTTTGGATCCCAAGATCTTTAAAACGTATAATACCCTTGATTTTAATTTGTATTCGGCAAAGCTTGATCTTGAAAAGAAACTTTCAAAAACACTGAATTTAGAAATGGGTGTAAAGGAAAATTACCAGGTGATGCTTAGCGATTTTATTTTCGAAAATAAAAATCATCAAACAGGTATTTATTCCCTGGATACAAATTTTTCAAATGTTTTTTCGTATAACGAAAGAATTGATGCTGGATATCTTAATTTGCAAAAACAATTAGATAAATTAAGTATACAAATTGGATTGCGCGCCGAGAACACAACGGTTAACGGAGAAAGTAAAACGAGTAAAGTTAAATTCAGTAGAAACTATCTGCAGTTATTTCCTGTAATTAGTTTTGATTATAACCCATCCGAAAAAAACAGTTTTCAATTATCCTATAACCGAAGGATAAACCGCCCCCAATACAACTTATTCAATCCTTACAAAGTATTTTTAAATCTTTTGGTTACACAAGTTGGCAATCCTTACTTAATGCCCGAATACAGTAATACCATCGAATTTACACATGGATATAAAGGAAGTATTTATAACACACTGACATATTTTAGGATCACTGATAATTTATTCTTTTACCCCGTTCAAAACGATTCTACCAAAGAATCACTTCACAAAGTGGCTAATCTTAAAAGCAGTAATATTAATATCGGAACCTATTCATTTTTTATTCAAAAAGAGATAAAAAAATGGTGGGCAGTTAATTTTAATTCATCGATTAATTTTGTTTCTTTTTCTGGCACCATCGATGGACTTACATATTCTGGCGCTTCTTTCCCGGTTTACCTTTATGTAAATAATCGGTTTGTGTTTCCAAAAAAATGGGTCTTAGAGCAAAGTGCTTTTTTACATGCGCCAGGCATGGTTGGGATTTATGATAATGATCCTCGATGGGGCGCCAATTTAGCGGTTCGCAAAACATTTTTTAACGACAAACTAAATATTTCCTTTGGTGTAAACGATATTTTTTATACAAACGTGGTTCGTACAAGAGTTATATTTCAAAATCAGAATACAGATCTATATTCTACATTCGATCAAAGGAGATTTACTGTTGGATTAAGCTATAATTTTGGTAAAATAAAAGTACAACAGCGTAAAACAAAAAGTAACGATGAAGAAAAAGCAAGGCTAACGCATTAATTTATTTATTCATCACACTATTTTGTATACGAATACTTTCTTCGTGCAATAGCTGACAAATTTTTTCTATGTGATTTCTTGAGACGCCTAATTTTTCTGCTAACTGTGCGCGTGTGCGTAAAATTTCCTGCCAGCGCTCTAATTGAAAAATAGTAATGTGATGTTCTTTTTTATAAGAGCCTATTTCTTCAATTATTTGTGTGCGTTTTTTTAGAACATTAATTAATTCTTCGTCTACTTCATCAATAATGTTTCGCAGTTCGGCCAGCTTATCAATAACGGCATCATCATTACTTCTTTGCTTACGTAAAATTAATTTTGAAATTACTTCGTTTAATTGCGCCGGTGTTAATTGTTGTTCTGCATCGCTCAATGCAATAGCAGGATTAAAATGTGATTCTATCATTAAACCATTCATACCCAGATCTAATGCTTTTTGTGACACCGAAGAAATTAATTCGCGGTTACCGCTAATATGACTTGGATCGCAAATAATTGGCAATTCAGGAAATAAGGTCCGTAATTCAATCGGCAATTGCCACATTGGGTTGTTGCGATATTTTGTTTTACCGTACACATAAAAACCACGGTGAATGGCAGCTAATTTTGTAATACCACTATTATTAACCCGTTCAATAGCGCCAACCCATAGTTGCAAGTCGGCATGTATAGGGTTTTTTACCATAACCGGCATATCCACCCCTTTTAAAACATCAGCAATTTCCTGTACGCTAAATGGGTTAACAGTTGTGCGGGCGCCGATCCATAAAACGTCGATCCCATATTTTAAAGCTAATTCGGTATGTTGGGCGTTGGCTACTTCTACAGTAATTTTAAAGCCAAATTCTTTTTTTACCTCCACAAGCCATTTTAAAGCTTCTTCGCCTTTGCCTTCAAAGGCGTTGGGGCGGGTACGGGGTTTCCATACGCCGGCACGGAATAAAGCTACTTTTCCGGTTTCTTTTAGTCCTTTTGCGGTATTTACAAGCTGTTCAAGCGACTCGGCGCCGCAAGGCCCGGCTATTAATAAGGGTTGGGTAGTTGAGGGTAACCAGCTATGTAAGGGTGCAATTGTCATGTTTGAGACCCGAAAATTACCCTTTTTATGGTATTTAAAAAACAAAATGATTGATTTAGTTTTACTGTATGAACTTAGAGAACATAGAAAAGCCAAAAGCGCTTGTATTTTTTCAGAATAACTGTCCTTTAAGTGTTTATGCAGATTGTTGTAAAAAGAAAAAAGATTGCTGCAAAAATTTTAAAAAAGGCGATCGTTGTAAAAAATGTCCAGGTAGAAAATGATCCTAAAGCTATAAGGTTATTGTTTGAGTAAAAATGTAAAAAGCCACCAGATAGATCTATCTGGTGGCTTTTTTATTGATTCAGATAAAAAAATATTAAAGCAAAAACCTAAGTATTTTTTGTGCCAAAAGAATTCGAATTAAAATGTTTGTCTATAAAAGCCCTTGTTAGACCATCTTTTTCAAGTGAAAAATGAAGGTGGAACATCATATCCTTATATTTTTCTTCATCTTCTTTTTGGCAATGGATCCGGAGCTTGAATTTTACATTTGATAATGCTTCTAGAGATTTAAAAACAAAATTGCTTTGAAACCTGTCTAAATTAAAAGTAGAAAAACTGGAGAGGTTATCTTTTACAAAGCGAAAAGGCAGGTCGTTAATACAAACAGTACAGCTGTTAATTTCTAAAGCCCTTGCATCACGGCACACAAGTTGTTGCGGAATTATTTTCTTACAATCAAAGTTTGTAATATAGAACTCGTTCGAAATATTGTTTTTCAAAAAAACTGGTAAAAGTCTCATGATCTACTGTTTGGGAAATACAATAGTATTTAAAAGCAAAACAAAATACAATACGTGAAAACACGTAATTTAAGCGGTAAGAAAGAAAGTTATAAATTATACGAATTATAAAATAGCCAGTTCGGTAGCTTTTTTAATAAGCGCAGCGGTGTTATGCACTTCAAGTTTTAATAACAGGTTTTGTCTATGCGTATCTACAGTTCTTTTAGAGAGATTTAGCTTTTTTGAAATAGCATCATTGGTCATACCGGTTGCAACTAATTTAAGAATTTCTACCTGGCGTTTGGTAACATGTACTTTTTTCAGATGCGGATTATTTTTTTCGTTTTCCTTTTTTTCTTCAGAATCGATTATCTTTTCTGACACATCACTGGCGTAGTATTTTTTTCCATTCAAAATAGTTTCAATGGCCCTGATCAATTCGTTTGGCGAAATGTTTTTCAGCACATATCCTTTAACGCCCACTTTTATCATATTAGTAATGTATGCGTATTCATCATAATTGGAGATCGCAAGTATTTTTGATTTGGGTTTGAAGAATAGAATTTGTGCAACAGTTTGAGCGCCATTCATTACCGGCAATTGATAATCTACAAGTATTATATCAAAGTCTTTATACTTAATTATTGCAACTGCTTCTTCGCCGCTTTCTGCTTCCGAAATATCAAAATCATAATTTTCGCTTTGGGTCTCAAGCATGGTTTTAATGCCATCTCTTACAAGGCGGTGATCATCAATTATTAGTATCCTTAGGCGTTTCATTTTTTTAATACTATTAATTTATAGCGGAATAATTATCAAATAAGAAGTGCCTTTATTAGGCAAACTGGCTATCGTTATTGTTCCATTATAAGATTTAACCCTCGATCTTACGTTAAGCAGGCCCATCCCTTCTTTTCTTGCTTTGTTTATATCAAACCCAATGCCATTATCTTTTAAATTAATAATTAATTTTTTCTTTTCCCCAGTAATTTTAATACTTATTCTACTGGGTTTGCCATGTGTTATCGAATTATTTATGAACTCCTGAACGACCCTAAAGATAGTAAATTCTAAATTTTTGCTTATCGAAAATTGATCTTCATTAATAATTATTTTAAACTCCGGTTCACCTGAAATTGCAATTTTTCTGCATAGTTCGTTTATTGCTGCCTTTAATCCTACGTTTTGAAGCGTTTGTGGCATTAAGTTAAAACAAATATTCCTTAAGTCGGATAATACTTCTAAAATAGCATCATTTGATTTTTCAACGATCTCATTTTTCTTTTCTATTGGCAAATTGTAAGTGTTACGAAGCGTGCCAATGTAAAATTTAACGGCAGATAACTGTTGTCCCAGACTATCATGAATGTCTTTAGAGAACCTGATCCTTTCTTTTTCCTGCGTATCGTTAATTGTGCGAACAATTAAATTATCAACCTCTTCCTGTTTTGTTATATTCTTAATAAACCCCTGATAACCTTTAAAATGGTTCCTGTTATCGGTTATTTTGTTTGAGGAGATGATACAATCAATAATATCGCCATTATTATCAATAAGTTTGGTCTTAAAATCCACAATATTATTTCTGCCTTTTATTTTGTCAAAAAAAAGTTTTTTCTCAACAGGGTTATAAATAAAATCAGAGATCTTATGGTTTTTGATGTTGTTGGGTTTTATTTTTAAAAGTGCAATTCCCGCACCATTCAATTCAGACAGGTAGTCGGTATCATCGGTAATAAATATCGAATCACTTGAATTTTGAAAAACATTCCGGTATTTTTCTTCCGAAGAAATTAATTGTTCTTCGTATGTTTTAATTTGTGTAACATCCCTTATAGTTAAAATATAGCCTGTTTTTTGTTTTTTTGAATCGGTCAGGAAAGACATGCTGCAAGATATGATCCTGTTTGGTTTAGACCTTATCAGGCCCAGCAATACATCATTATTGCGGGCATTGCTTGTTGCATGAAGTTGTTTTTTTAATTTATTGAACAGGGATGTTTTATTAAGGCAGGTAAAAAAATTATCGATCTTTTTATTAAAAATAGTACTATCGGGCAGGCCAAGATGATCTGACACACTTTTGTTTGCGAGTTCAATAACTCCTTTTTTGTCAAGTACAAAAACAGTGTCAGAAACCGAATCAAATATATTATTAAAATGGTTTCGCGATACGGCAGTAGATTTTAGCTCTTCGCCCAGCATATTAACACTCGAAATAAAAGCGTCTATCGCGTCTTTTTGTTTTGATAATTTTATTTTAGCATCATAATTACCTAAAGAATATTCTATAAGTAAGTTGTTTAATTTTATGAACCTGGGATCCAATTTTTATTAAAATTATTGAGATTTAAATTGAGCAAGCCATTTAAGTGCTTTCTGTTTATCGGTAAACATTTTTGATGGCATTTTTTGTTTGGTAACTTTCAAAAAGAAGTTCACCAAAAAAGTGCTAAAAACCGATTCGACAAGCATAGCTCCGGCTAAAACACCGTTTTGCGATTCTTCCAGCTCAAAAAAAGCTCTTGCTTCTTTGGTTGCACTTTTAACAAAACGAACATCGCCCAGGCCAGGGTACGCTTTGCCTGCAGAAATTATTTTTCTGTCTGCAACTATTTTTTTTGCTACATCAAGTGTGATCTCCAGGTCGGGTTTAAATTCAATCATTAAAATATCGTTTTCGATCTCAAATTTTGCGTAAGGGGTATCAAGCGTTTTCATTTTTTCGCATGTTCAAATTTACAGTTCATATTTAAATAAAAACTACGTATTTAAACGTAGGTAATATTTCAAAAATACGCTTTTTATACGTTGTTGTCCAATTTTTAAATGAGCAAATTTGTTTTGGTTTACAGGCAATTGTTCTTTTTAAACCTTTATCTATTACTTAATTTTTTAAAGATACGTACGTGGCAAAAAACAACTCGTTTATCGACACAATTGACCAGATAATAACCGATGGAGTTAAAAAAGGGATCCTCCATTTAAATAATGAAGACGAATTTTTAGAGGGAAATCTTATAAAATTAAAAGGGAAAGATGTTGTTAATTTTGGTTCGTGCAGTTATCTGGGTCTGGAATTTGATAAACGCCTTAAAGAAGGGGCAATTGATGCTATTCAAAAATATGGTACACAGTTTTCAGAATCAAGAGCATATGTTTCAATAAAATTATATAAAGATCTTGAAGAAAAGTTTGAAAAAATATTTAACGCATCAGTTATTATTTCACCTACAACTACTTTAGGCCATATTGCTGCAATACCTGTTTTGGTTTCGGAAAAGGATGCAGTAATTATCGATCACCAGGCACATAATTCTATACAAACCGCTTGCAATTTATTAAAACCAAAAGGTATTCATGTTGAATTGGTAAGACATAACCGACTTGATCTTTTAGAAGAAAAAATAAAGGCGCTTAAAAATAAATATGAACGAATTTGGTATATGGCAGATGGAATTTATTCTATGTATGGAGATGCCTGTCCTGTAAAAGAAGTTTATGCTTTAATGGATAAATACAAAGAATTAAATCTTTACGTTGATGATGCACATGGGATGAGTTGTTTTGGACCTAACGGAAGCGGTTATGTAATGTCTTTTGGACCTCTTCATCCAAGGGCGATCTTAGCCGTTTCTTTAGCCAAAGCTTTTGCAACGGGTGGTGCTGTTTTGGTTTTTCCTGATAAAGAATTAGCGCGTAAGGTAAGAACATGCGGCGGCCCTTTAATTACATCTGGCCCAATGCAGCCTTCGGCATTAGGCGCAGCATTGGCTTCTGCAACTATACATTTAAGTAACGAGATCATTGATCTACAAAATACATTGCAGGATAATATCCAGTTTGCAAGGTTAATGATCAAAAAATATAATCTGCCAATTATTTCTGCTTCTGCCGCACCTGTTTTTTTTATTGGTGTTAGCCTTCCAAAATTAGGATACAACATGGTGCATAGAATGCTTAACGAAGGGTATTATTTAAATCTTGGAATTTTTCCGGCAGTGCCAATGAAAAATACCGGCATACGTTTTACCATAACCTGTTTGCATACATTTTCTCAAATAGAAAAAATGATCGAACGAATGGCTTATCATTTATCAATTGCCATGGCTGAAGAAGAGATCACCATCAACCAGGTATATTCAGCATTTAAGTTGCCAGTTCCATCAGATTTACAAATAGAAGAGCAAGTGACTTCTATTTTAAACGCAGGAAGTTTAAGTGTAGAAAAACACAAGAGCATACTTGAAATTGACCAAAATGAATGGAATAAATTATTAGGAAATAACGGTTCTTTTGATTGGAACGGAATGTGTTTTTTAGAAGCCTCATTCACAAATAATTTAAAAGCGGAAGAGAACTGGGATTTTGATTATTTAATTGTGCGCGATGAGACTCACAAAGTTGTTTTGGCTACTTTTTTAACTACAGCTTTATGGAAAGACGATATGCTTTCAGATGCTTCAATTTCGGCACAGATAGAAGAAGAAAGAAAAAATGATCCGTATTTTTTAACATCAAAAGTAGTTTCAATCGGTTCGTTATTAACAGAAGGAGAGCATTTATATTTAGATAAGAGTTCAGATCATTGGAAAGGCGCCCTTCAAATTTTGTTTAAGCACATTTCTCAATTACAGGAAAAGTATGATGCAAACAATATTGTAATACGGGATTTTGTTTCTGAAGACGCCGAAGTTGACTCTTATTTTATTGATAACGGTTATTTTAAAATAAACATGCCCAATAGCTATGTTTTAGAAAATATGGATTGGCAAAACACCGAAAGCTATTTACAACGTTTATCTTCTAATGGAAGGTACGATGTGAAACGTTATGTATTGCGGGATGAAAATAAATTCGAAATAAAAGTTGTTACAGACCCATCAGAGGCAGATCTTGAACTGTATTATAATATGTATTTGAATGTAAAGAACAATAGTCTTACACTAAATACTTTTAATTTACCATTTAATGTTTTTAAGAATATGGTATCGCATAAACAATGGGATATTACAACATTATGTTTAAAACAGGAATTTGACGTTAAAAATTTAAACAATCCGGTTGCAGTTATGTTTTGTTATATAGCTGATAACAATTATGTCCCCATGATATTAGGTTTGGATTATAGTTATCATACAGAATACAGGGTTTACAAACAGGCTATGTATTCTGCTGTAAAAAGAGCAAAGACTTTAAATTGTAAAAAAATGTATATGGGTTTTGCTGCAGATAGTGAAAAAAGAATGTTTGGCGCAAAACCACGAATAACATATGCTTACATGCAAACAAAAGAAAATTATAATCTGGAGGTCTTAGGAAGTTATAATACTTTTCAAAATAAGCAGAACATACTATTAAAAAATGAGATCGTACATAATTAAATGCTGAACTGTAAAAGCATTTAAAATGAGGTTTATTGTAAATAATTAATGTAAGAGTAGGGATTTAACTTTATTGATCTTACTCAGTTTTAAAGATTAATAAACATGATTCTTTCAAAGTCAGAGTTCTGTCAATTCAGTTTAAGAGCTAAAAATAGATTGATAATGGAGTATGGAGAGCTATTAGTGAATAGATCTTGTGTACGGAAAAAAATATGCATTTACAAAATTTACGAATTTCATGTAGAGGCTATATATAATTCAAAGAATAATGAATTAATAAGGATGGAGCCAATTTATAGCGCCCCGTTACTAAAATACTATATCAGGAGTCCGTAGGGCAATACAAACCCACCTATAAACTTTTAAGTAACTCTTCCTTTAAACTTTTTACACCATTAACAGCGGTTTGTTTAATGTGCTTGAGCTGTTTAATATAATCTAAATTAAATTCTCCCGGATCTACCAACCACTTTGGTGTAGCTACATTTACAAAATTTATTATGCCTGCCGCGGGATATACATTTAATGAAGTGCCTACAACAACAAACAGATCCGCTTTTTCAGCAATAAGATTAGCCTGTTCCATTTGTGGCACATCTTCACCAAACCATACAATGTGTGGGCGCAATTGCGAACCCATTGTGCAAAGATCGCCAAGTAAAATATCTGGTTTTTTTAGGGGGTAAACCAATGCCGGATCGGCGGTACTTCTTGCCTTCATTATTTCGCCATGCAGATGCATTACGTTCTTACTTCCGGCCCGTTCATGCAGGTCGTCCACATTTTGGGTTATCACCTGCACATCAAATTTATTTTGCAACTCGGCAATAAAGTCATGCGCTGCATTTGGTTTAGCTGCAATTACCTGTTTACGGCGTTGATTGTAAAATTCTAAAACTAATTCCTTATTCTTTACCCACGCTTCCGGGGTTGCCACATCTTCTATTTTATGTTCCTCCCATAACCCGCCTGAATCGCGAAATGTTTTAATTCCGCTTTCTGCACTTATTCCTGCACCGGTAAATACTATCAGGCGTTTTTTAGACATATTATAAATTTTCTTTTGTAAACTTCAACATTTTCGAAAAAATGTGTAAGCGTGTGTAACCACCGCTAATGCCATGGCTTTTATTTGGGTAAAGCATAAAATCAAAAGGAATATTATTTTCTACCAGCGCATTCGCTAATTCCATACTGTTCTGTAAATGCACGTTATCGTCAGCGCTGCCGTGTATCAATAAGAATTTTCCTTTGATACCTTTCACAAAATTAGTAGGCGAATTATCTTCATAACCACTTTTATTATCCTGTGGTTTGCGTAAAAAACGCTCGGTGTAAATATTATCGTAATATTTCCAGTTAGTAACAGGTGCAACTGCAATTGATGTTTTAAAAATGTCGCCACCTTTAGAAATTAATAATGATGCCATATATCCACCATAGCTCCATCCCTGGAAACCAATGCGTGTTTTATCTACAAAAGATAATTTGCCTAAATGTTTTGCAACCTCAATCTGGTCAATCGTTTCTAATTTTCCCAATTGCATATAAGTACTGTGTTTGAATTGGCGACCACGACCTTGTGTACCCCTGTTATCAACACAAACAACCATATAACCTTCTTGGTTCAATAAACTGTGCCAAAAGTAATCTACACCGTCCCAAGAGTTATTTACTTCGTTAGCACCCGGGCCACCATAAGCATACATATATACAGGATATTTTTTTGTTGAATCAAAATTTTGTGGTTTCAACATCCAGCCATTTAATTCAACACCTTCAGAAGTTTTAAATTTAAAAAATTGTTTGGTGGATAAATTGTAATTTTTCATAGTACCCTTTAACCCCTTGTTGTCTTCCAATAACTTTACGGTTTTTCCATCTATGCTATTCAATTCATAAACCGGCGGTGTATTTGCATCACTATGACTTGAGATATAATATTTAAAGCCGGGTGTAAATTCAAAATTTGTAAAACCGGGCTTGGTTGATAAACGTTTTTTATCTTTCCCGTTCAATTTAATGCTGTACACATCACGGTTAATGGCGCCATTCTCTGTAGATACATAATAAAGTGTTTTTGTATCTTCGTTAAAGCCGCTGAATTCCATAACATCCCAAGGACCGGTAGTAATTTGATTAATTAATTTACCGCTGATATCATAATAATATAAATGATTGTATTCATCACGCTCGCTTGAAATAATAAATCCTTTATCACCAACAAAGCGCAGATC
>JAUXSA010000069.1 GCA_030681615.1 Bacteroidota bacterium | reverse complement strand
CTTGGAGAGCCAACTCCCCAGGGGCCGCCTTGACCAAAAGGGCCACCCGTGTTTATTCCATTAGGTTGATCTACACCTGCATTAGTTTCGTTATTACCAAACATATTACATGGCCTGTCTGCAGAATAAGCCGCGCTTGTTGAGCCTGCATATCCATTAAGGTCGCAAATAAATAAAGAGTTTGTACAAATATCATTAGTGGGAGATTGTACACAAATACCAAAACTACCTTGAGCAGTGGCAAAGGCCCAATAGCGTAAATAAATTGTTGAGCCAGGAGTTAAACCAGATGCTGCTATATAAGGAAGCAGATCGTTAACGCTTCCCGGATAACTTGTATAATCATCTGAACAAGCAATTTGAGTAAGAGCCGAGCAAGATGCACCACTATATAAAGCCATTACACCATCATTTATAAAACCAGCTCCTAAATTTGGTTGTGGTGTAATAAAAACGCTGCCTGTTGCCGGAACTGTAATTTTAAACCAAACATCTTTTGTTGAAGCGCCAAAGCCTCCCATAAATGGAGTACTGCCTCCTGCACAACTTGCAGGCAATGGTGCTAATGAAGACGATGTAGATGTTGCGCCCACTGTTGAAAATTGCAAATAATTACAACTGGAAGTTACTGCAGGTAGCTGCAAAGCGTTACATGGATTATCGTTTGGCTGTCCCGGACCAATTGCATTACCGCTTACGCAAATGCTAAACGGAAAACCACCTCCGGAATAATAATCATATACACGAACAAAATAAGTGTTACCAGGAGTTAAGCCTATAGCATTTATTGTTTCAATTCCATTTGTAAATGTATTGTCTTCGCAGTACAATGAATTTAAACCACCGCACGAACCACTAAACAATTCAACAACAGCATCCATATTGGCGGACGAAGTGACCTGAATTGTTTGTGTATAATTATTAGCTGTAAAACTAAACCAAACAACATCGTCTGACGAGCCATCACAAGCTGCCTGAGATTGTGTGGCGCCATAAGATGTTGTTGATGTATTAATACATCCTGCATTTACAGATAAACCCAAGGCGCCCGCGCAAGCATTGTTACCGGGTGCTGGCGGTGCATTCGAAATACAGGTAGTAAAGGTATTTGAACCGCTGCCGGCATAATAATCATAAATTCTTAAGTAATAAGTATTGCCAATTGTTAGACTGCTTAATAACATACTTTCTGCTCCACCTGTTAACCCTCCATCAACACAGTTTAATGAGATCAATGCTGAGCAATTTCCCGAAAAAACCTCAATTACAGGATCATAACCGGCAGATGGCGTTACATTAATAGAGTGACTCGTAGCGGTAGCAACAAATTTATACCACACATCATCATCTGCATTACCCGTGCAACCTGCAATAGACTGAGTGGCACCAAAAGAAGTGCCCGCAACAGGTGAAGAACAAGTTGCCCCTATAATTAAGGTTGGTGCAGCGGAACAATTGTCACTTTGGGAGTAGCTAATCTTTGCAATAAAAAAAGAAAAGGAAATAAAAAATAAGAAGTGTTTCATGTGTATTTTTTCATTTAAAAGAGTAATGCTATCACTTAAGTGTAGTACTTGTTAATTCTAGTGGCGAAAGGTTGTTTGAAATAAGCAATTTTTTTAGTTCTATCAGATCAAAACCTTTATCGCTCTCTGAAGTAGCTGTTCTTTCTTGTGTATGCAAAAACACTTCACCTTTTTGAGAATCGGCCTTATATTTTATTTTAGCCATGGTAACAAATTCAAGTGCAGCTAATTTCTTTTCCAACTCTATTATACTTTGAGCGTTAAGTTGACCAAGAAAAGAATATTGATACTGCTTTTTGACTTCAATGCTATTATCTTTTGTTTGGCCGAAAAATTTAGTACTGAATATTATTAATAAAATTAAACAGAACTTAGGTAGATGTTTTATTTTCATAAATTAAAATTAAGAGCACAAAAATATACAAAAATACCTGAGATCTTTAATCAAAACAGTTGCCTTTTTATTAAAGAACAATAATTTTACAATTACATAATACTGTATATACGAGAATTTAAGGCTCTTTCAGTAGCGATTGCACACCAAAAAAATGTGTGTTATATTTTTCTTAATCGGTTTAGAATTTAAGTTTATATAGAAAAAATACAATTAGTCAAATTTTAATTTATTTCAACAATTAATTATCTTTGATTCTATGCCGACTCTAAAAAATCCTATTATTAAATGTGCCTGGTGCAGATCACAATTCTTGAACACTACAATAGCCAACTGCAGCAATTGTGGTGGCACACTCGAATATCATATAAAAAGCGGTGACCCGGGATTAAAGCCACCTATGGCTCCTCGTGAATTGCCCAAGAAATTCATTCGCCGCATAAAATACACTGGCAATGTTATGACGATAATTGGCATGGCTTTTACCATTCCCTTTTTCTGGACTGTGATCTTCCCAATCATTGGCATTATATGTTGGCGTAAAGGAATAAAAGAAGCAAACAACGAATTAATACCTCTTCAGAATGGCAGTCCTGTATTAGGCCACATAACATCTATTAAACGCGATTACACTAAAAAGATAAATAACCAATCACCTTTTGTGGTAGAATTTCTATTTGAGGCCGGCGGACAAAAACATACCGGAAATGTGGGTAATATCTTTGATGACATTGATCAGCAAAAACAACCAGGTGATAAAGTTTGGGTGGTTTATATGCCCGAAAATCCCGAATTAAGCAGTCTTTGGCCACCCTTAAAATAAGAGTGTATCATCCTTTTTCGCAATAATGAGTTCTTTTGTAATCCAAAAAACGTGAACTAAGGCTATTTCCCAAATTCTTAGCTTATAAACCTCATTATAAAGGAAAAAATTCGATATATTTACATGTTGTCATTTTGTTTAAAACAACTTTTTTTTGAAGATGTACAATTACTACATTTACTGTTAGTAATCCAATTTTTGTTCACATGAATAGTTTAATTATTGCAGAAACCCTTGAAACCCCTGGAATAGATTTTAATTCCGAAACAGGCGTATTAAAAATTTCGGGAAGAGCTTATTCAAGTGATATCACCTTTTTTTATAAGAACCTGAGTATTTGGTTAGACGAATACACGAACGATCCAAAAGATACGACGGTTGAACTTTATTTAGATTATTACAATTCTGTTTTCCATAAATTACTGTTTAATTTTTTGAAGAAGTGCAAGACCGTTCTTGAAAAAGACAAGAAACTGGTAATAAAATGGTTCTACAATGATGGTGACGAAGACAGCATTGACGCGTCTGTCAGCTATTCCAAATCCCTCGATTTCCCTATCGAGAAAATAGAACTCGAATAGCCTTTAAAAAAGTAATTTTTTATGGTATATTTAACTAAAATATACCGTGAAAAAATATTTCATATATTTTCTGTTATTTCTTTTTTCAGGGTTGGATATTTATGCCCAGCAAGCTAAAATAGATTCACTCAATACTATTTTAAGGACCAACGCGCACGACACAGCCAAAGTACTTACACTACATCAACTTTATCTTGCAACAGATTCTATTGACTTTTCGTTAAAAGCACTCGAACTATCAAAAAAGATAAATTACAAAAGAGGCATTGCCATATCATTACTTAGTATTGGCAGGCATTATTATTTTGAAGGGCAGCAGGATCTTGCCCTTGATTACTTAATAAAAGCAATTAAAGCCGGCGAAGAGATCAATAACAAAAAAATGCTTATCAGCGCCTATCGTCTTATAGGATTTGTATACCGCGGTAACGATCCTTATACTGCTGAAGACTATTATAAAAAAAGTCTACAAATTTGCCGCGAGATCAACGATGAAATTTCGGCCTCATACGCTTTAAGTGCTATTGGAAATATTTATGAAGGTTCGTCCGAGAAAAAAGAGAGGGCTTTAAAATATTATCTCGAAAGTTTAAAAATTCGCGAAAGAAAGGGATCGTACGACGAAATAGCTTCCTCTTTAAATGAAACATCACGTATATACGACCTCATGGGTTTATATAATAAGGCCATACTATTAAGGATAAGGGGTCTCGAGGTAGCAGAAAAATCAGGAAGTACCGAAAATATTGTTTCATTGTCGCATGTTATTGGTAACGATTATGCCTTTAGGTTAAACGACTATAAAAGAGGGCTAGAGTATCAACTAAAAGCTTATGAAATTGGCAAAACACTAAAAAATAATTTCGATATTATGTATAGCGTTAATATCTCTATCGCTAACGTATACTATAATTTAGGAGATTTTAAACGATCGGCAGAATATTTTAAAGAGTCGCGGCATTTAAACGACTCTATCAATTTCAGAGCTGCTAAATACAATAATAATCTCTCACAGATAAAACATAACCTTGAGGGAGAACTCGAAAAACAAAAACTGCTTTTAAAAGATTCTGAGATCGAAAAGATTCTGGCAGACGCGCGGCGACAAACAACTTTGCGTAATGCTTTTTTAATTGGCTTTGCACTTGTTTTTATTTTAGCCATTTTTATTTTTAAAGAGAACAAACAAAAACAAAAAGCCATCAAAGAACTCGACTTACGTAACAGAGAGATTGAAATGGCATATCAAACACTTGCAGTAAGCGAAGGCAACTTTAAACAAATTACGGAAACAATTAACGATGTCTTCTATTTATATAATATCGTTAGGAAAAAATACGAATATATAAGTCCTAATTGCCAAACACTTTTTGGTTTAAAACCCGATTACTTTTACAAAGGAAAAAGTGTGAAGCTGATCATTTATAAAGAAGACCTTCAGTTGGTAATTGACGCGAACACTAAAATAGATTCAGGAACAGCTTACGATATTGAATACCGGGTAATAGTAGACGGTAAAATAAAATGGATCGCAGAAAAATCGTCGCCCATTTTTGATAAATATGGTAGCCTTGTGCGCAACTCTGGTATTTGCCGCGATATTACTTTAAGAAAAGCCGACGCTGAATTGATCGCTAAAAAAAACAAAGATATCCTGGATAGTATCTTGTATGCACGAACGATACAGGATGCAGTTCTGGTTCCAAAAAAAGAAATAGCACTTAAGCTGAAAGATTTTTTTATTCTATCAAAACCTAAAGATATTGTTAGTGGTGATTTTTATTTTTATAAAGAAACAAAAAACGGGATCTTTAT
>JAUXSA010000060.1 GCA_030681615.1 Bacteroidota bacterium | reverse complement strand
CTTGGCCAGAAATTAAAAACTCTTGATCCAGAACCGATGGCAGATGATGTTAAGATCAATGTTGCTGATCTGCCAAATGGTATTTATATTTTACAGCTTAGTTCTTATGGCAACATGTTAAACGGTAAGCGTTTTATAATTAACAGGTAGTTTACGCGAAAGCGAATCTTATTCTTAAAGGTCTCCTGTTAAATTCGGGAGACCTTTGTTTTGTAAAATAGAAAAGCGTTTGTATCTTTAATAAACTTTGAAAATATTTTTTTTCATACTCACTCAATTTTTGTTTTTTGTTTCCTGCCAACCGGGAACAGATAGTACCTTAGAGACTAAAAAAGAAATTAAACTAAGCGCAGGCCTTAAGCCAATAGTAGATTCATTGGTTAAATTTAATGTAGTACACGACGATGCTATTGGTTATGCAGCTGTGAAGTCAAACGTGTATTTGAATTTTAAAAAATTTATGGCAAAAGCAACTGATGATGAATTGATAAACTTAACTGATCACGACTCTGCAACAGTAAGAGCTTATTCATTTTGGGTATTGGCTAAAAGAAAGAATCCAAAAGTAAAAGACCTTCTTTCAAAACATTTATATGATTCTGCCAGTTTTTTTTATTTGTCGGGCTGTACTGGCGGAGAAGAAAAAATAAATGAATTCTACCTCAATTTATTAACGCCAAATTATCTAGATTTATCAACGCTAAAATTAACACCAGAAGAAGTTGAAAATTTTCAAAAAAAGATAGGTCATTAATAAAAAATATGAAAAAAACACTTCACATATTTTTTATTTTGTTACTTCTTTCTTTCTCTATACAAAACCCAAAAACTATTGCTACTTATAAAAGATCCATTAAAAATGCCCCGGAAAATGGCATTATTTATTTAAGGAACAATGGTACTTTCTTAACGCAATTTTTTGGAGGCTGCGATGGCACATTGGAGACGCAGGGAAAATGGAAGATCAACAAAGACACAATAACCTTTACAGAGATAGAAACAAGAATGATGAACGATCCCTGGAAAAAAACAAACCGCGATTGTAAATACTTAATGAAAAAACAAACACTTACCGCTTTTTCGATCGTAGATAATAAAGTGGTACTCGATTCAAATGAAATTTATAAAAAAGTAAAGAACAAATAATGGCTTACGATACACAATTGGCAGACCGGATAAGAGAATATCTCTTTAATTTTCCAAAATTAAAAATTGAAGAAAAGGAAATGTTTAAGGGATTGGTTTTTATGGTGAATGAAAAAATGTGTGTGAATGTAAGCAACGATAACATCATGTGTCGCTTTGACCCTGCGCTACAAGAAGAAGTTGCAGAAAAAAATGGTTACATACCCATGATCATGAAAGGAAAAGAAATAAAAGGCTATTGTTATGTAGAGCCTTCGGGATTTAAGTCAAAAAAAGATTTTGAATATTGGCTGGAGTTGTGCTTGAGTTTTAATACTAAAGCAAAAGCCTCCAAAAAAAAGAAATAATTTTTATTTTATAATTGCATCAAACTTTATCTTTATCTAACCATTAAACATACCCCTTAGATCATGGCAACATCAACACAAATATTAAAAGACGGTGACCAATGTAAAGTTATTGCAGGTACACACGCTGGCAAATCAGGCACTGTAAGGGACATCAACACCAGTAAAACAGGTCACATTACCATTACAGTTGTACAAAAGAACGGTGAGCGCTTTAAGACCCTTGGCAAAAATGTAGTTATTGAGAAATAACAATGAACAAAAAAGTTTTACTTATAATTTCTGGTATTTTAAGTCTTCTTATTGGTATTGTATCATTTCCACTTTTGTTTGTATATTCAATGACACAAAGCAGCGAGCTTGATTTTTTATACGCCGTATTTTTTTGTTTAATTGCTTTAGGTATAAATTTATTGATAATGGCTGCCAAACGTAAAAAACAATGAGCGAAAAAAAATGATAACTGAAAAATCATATCTTGATATAGAAAAAAGTCTTTCAAAAGGCTCGGTAGTTTTGGTAGCAAAAAAGGAATTTGACTATTATTCCGATATGATCATTTCTATTATGGTCCTAACTGGTCTTGGTTTTGGATTAACGTTATTTGGACTTGAGTGTTTCAAAAATCCCGCTCTGCCTGATAAGATATTTTCAATTATTCTTTTTATAAGTTCTGCTATCTCGTTATTTGGGGTATATAGAAAAATAACACAAAACAAATTCCTTATTATTGATCATTCTTTGTCAGGATCAAAAATAAGGAAAATTATTATTAATTATTTTGATGAAGTTACTAGAAATAATATTGATGAAAATGGGGATAGTATTGTTATAAAAAAATATTTTTCTTATTATTATAGACTCTATTCATTTATATCTATTGATGGCAAACTATATCTTAATATTCGAAATTTTAATCATAGAGGGGGCCACATGCCGGTGATTTTAGGTCATTTTTTTCTTAAAAATGACCTAAAAAAATTAATTCAAAATCAATAAAAAAACAAAATGAAACAACCCATCATCGATATGCACTGCGACTTACTCTCTTACATGGAGTATGTAAAAGGAGCCCAGCCATTCTTTCCGGGTATTGGCTGTAACTTTAATGCTTTAAAGGCAGGTAATGTAAAGTTGCAGGTAATGGCCATTTATACCGGCACCGAAAAAGGAAGCTCTGAAACCGGTTTAAAAGAAAGCGAGATCTTTAAGGAGTTACAAACAACACATAAAGAAAATGTTTGCCTGGTTAAAGATATTGCTTCTTTAAATGCCGCAATGAATTCTGACAGGACCGGTATGGTTGTCTCCATAGAAAACGCTTCGGGTTTTTGCGAAGAAGACGAACCCATTGAAAATGCCTTTAAAAAATTAGAAAAGATAATAAGCAATGTAGAGCGTGTTATTTACGTAAGCTTCACGCACCATGGCGAGAACCGTTTTGGCGGTGGTAATTATACCAAAGCCGGTTTAAAAGACGACGGTAAAAAATTACTCGACTATATGAGCGGTAAAAAAATTGCCCTCGATCTTTCGCATACCAGCGATGCATTAGCTTACGGACAATTAGAACATATTGCAAAACACAATTTAGATATTCCTTTAATTGCAAGTCATTCTAACTTCCGTGCCATATTTGATCATCCGCGTAACCTGCCTGACGATCTTGCAAAAGAGATCATTAAACGTAAAGGCATTATTGGTCTTAATTTTTTACGCGCCTTTTTAAATAATGATGAACCGAATGTTTTTTACGATCATGTACTTCATGGTATTAAAATAGGCGGAGAAAACACCATGTGTTTTGGTGCCGATTATTTTTTTGCGAGCGAACCCGACCCAAAACGTGTGCCGTATTATCATAAAGACAAAGAAGATGCCAGCTGCTACCCTGCCCTCTTAAAATATTTAGAAGGAAAAGTGCCCGCCGGCTTTTTAGAAGGCATGAGCCATAAAAATGTAATTGATTTTTTAAAAAGAACCTGGAGTTAATTATTAAAATTAAATTATGGATTATTTCTTTGCATTAATATTATATGTGCTCTACAAATTATTGGCACTGCTGCCGTTAATACTAATTTTAATTGGGATCATTAAATTACATCGCCAGGAGAAAAGTCCGGGAACTCAATTAATGTTGATAGGCAATTTAGGCTTGATCTTAAAAATAGTTATACTGGATAGTTTGATGGATTATTTTACGAGGTTCAGTAATAGTTTTGGGGTAAGTGATATCGGTAGTATTTACAATATATTACATTTTATTACAATAACATTCACTATACTTTTTGCTGTTGGCTTTTTAATTTTTGTAACTAAGCTTGTAAAAAAATAAATTCTCTATAATGAAACCAACCTTCTTCTCCAAACCTGCCGACTTCAGAAAATGGTTAACCAAGAACCATAAAAAAGAAAAAGAGTTAGTGGTGGGTTTTTATAAAGTTGGTTCAGGCAAACCAAGTATTACCTGGCCGCAGTCGGTAGACGAAGCTTTGTGTTTTGGTTGGATAGATGGAATTCGTAGAAGCATTGATGAAGAAAGTTATAGTATTCGTTTTACACCCAGGAAACCAAAAAGTATTTGGAGCGCTATTAACATTAAAAAAGTAGAAGATCTAACCAAAAAAGGTTTGATGAAACCTGAAGGCCTTGCAGTTTTTAAATTAAGAACAGAGAACAGCTCTAACATCTATTCTCACGAGAACGAAATAAAAAAATTAACTCCGGTCTATGAGAAAAAATTTAAAACCAATAAAAAAGCCTGGCAATTTTTTACAACGCAGGCGCCTTCTTATAAAAAAGTAATTATTCATTGGATAATGTCTGCCAAACAAGAAAAAACGCAACTAAGTCGACTTGACAAAACAATTACCGAAAGCGCGAAGCAAAAGCGCGTACTGTAAGGATTTAGGAACCAAAAACTTACCAGTTATAAAAGTAAAGTGTACAGCTGTTTAGTTGCGCTTTAAAAATTCGGAATAACATTTAGCTTTAACAAACAATTAGCTATATGAGAAAAGCAATTTATTTATTCACGATACTATTAACCGGTTTGATTTTAAACGGACAGAAACTTCAAATAAAAATAAATAACAGAACGGGATATAATGTAGATTCATTAATAATTGGTGGCAACTACTACGGTTTTATAAAAAAAAATGAAACCGTTTTAATAACTGAACACTCCTTATATAATTTTGTAGAAGGAAATTTGCCAGGAACGGCAGATGGTTATATTTATAACAGGCACAAAGAGGTTTACTTTCCAAACCGCTTCTATCCTTGTGGAAACTGGATGGATCCACCAAAAGAAGAAAAAGAAGTGAATTACATTACCAGCGGCAAATTTGAATACGATCTGCTTTTGTTTGAAGGCGAATATGGTTACAGATTATATTATAGCGAAGTAATGTTTATAGAGGAGCCGATCCAGGAAGATGTTATTGGAACATATTTGCCCCTAAATGCAGAAGGTGATAAACTTAGTGCTATTTGTAAAGAAGGCGTATTAAAAATTAACGAGAACAATACGTTTAGTTATATTCTTACACATGATAAAACCTGGTGTCCTGATCAAAAAGATTCCACATACGAAGGAATCTGTAAGGTGAAAAATGATACCATTTACTTATCGGCCAAAAATAATAAACCACTTATTGAACCAAAATTTAATTTTACTGAAACTGATCTTAATGATGAGATCACTATTTCTTTTTACAATGAGACAGGAGAACTAATTGAGATAGAAGGCGCGCAAAGCATTTCATCCACTAAAAATGATATGAACCGCAATAGCTTTAAAATTCCTTTTAACAAGACCTATATTAAACTAAATGATAAACGCATACTTGGTTTAACCGTTTACCCGGTTGGTTACCCTGAAGTGCAAATTGTTTTGAAGAAAATTAAAGCTGGCGCAAAAATTAATGTAACTTTATTTAACAACTCTTACGATACATTTTTTAGTAACCGAAAATTTGTTTACAGTTATAATGTATTAACAGAAGTAACCGGTCCAGGCAGAGCGCCTGCTAATTATATAAAAAATAAATAACCATGTTCAAAAAACTTATATTTATTTTATTTCCACTTTGTTTTTTAGGTTTTGATATTAAGAAGCCAATTGTTGCTCCTAAAACTATTCATGTGTTGGTGGCGCTCTGCGATAACAAGTACCAGGGTATAGTTCCAGTGCCTGCCAAAATTGGAAACGGACAAGATCTTAATAATAATTTGTACTGGGGTTGTGGGTATGGCGTACGCAGTTTCTTTAAAAAAAGTACCGAATGGAAATTATTAAAGACGCTGAAAGTAGATTCTATAAAACTAGAAAGACTTGTTTTTAAACACACAACCAAAAATTATTATTTAGTGGCCGATGCTTACGATGGCAAATATATAAAACAATGCACCAAAGAATTTTTATATGCCTGCTCAGGCAAATTAAAAGATTCTATTCAACTTAACAATGTTTCAATTGGTCTTTATGGAAATGCAACAATGCTTGCTTATACCGGACATGATGGTTTAATGGATTTTGATTTGACAGAATCATTTGCCAGCACCGATAACAAAACCCGCGACTGTATTATTTTGGCCTGTTACAGCAGATCGTATTTTAAACCTCATTTACAAGCCGCAAAAGCCAATCCTGTGGTTTGGACAACAGGACTGATGTGTCCGGAAGCTTACACGTTACATAACGCGTTAAGTGTTTATGTGAATAGCGGTACTAACGAACAGGTAAGAAGTAAAGCGGCCCTCACCTACGCTTCTTATCAAAAGTGTAGCGAAAAGGCCGCAAGGAATTTATTGGTTACCGGTTGGTGATCTTTGGATAAGCAGTAATTAAGGATTTATTGACCATTAATTATGGATACTAAAACAATTCTATAACCTTCAAGAAACTTATGTAACAAAAAAACGATCTAAATTTGTTGCATGGAAAATACATTTAGTAATTTAGAAAAACTTTCAGAGGGTCTTATTTTTATAAGTGAATCAGAACATCCTCTTCAGCCCATTTGTTTCGAAAACAAACAAGCCTTCCATAATTATATTCCAAAAGAAACAAAAATAGAAACACAACACATTGATAATTTTTTTCGTAACGCAATAAAAACCTGCCCTGAGTTATCCGGAGAAGAGATGGAGATCTCAAAAAAATTCCAGGAACTTCTGAATTATATAAAAGAAAAAATTGAAAATGTTATAGTTTACAGGTGTGGTGAAGTTAGCGTAAGAGCATTTATTTTAGGAGAAACTGAAGAAGGAAAATTTGCCGGGCTAACTACTACCCTTATTGAAATCTAAATTTTGAATTGTTTTCCAACTGGCACATAATTCAATTCAATCTCCATATAAAAAATAATACAAGATAAAAAGCCTTGCGCAGCCGAATTTTTATTTTTGTGTTGAAAATTCCACGAAAACGGCTTAAAGTGAGAAATAAATTCTACTGTCGCATTATTTTGCCATAAATAGTGTTGGCACAAAAATGTCATATGGTTAAGTATAATTAGATCATCTGTTTAAGGTAGATTTGAAGAAATAGACCTAAGGCTTTATCCGGTTAATAGTGGTAAAGACAAACAGAAGATGAAACAAGCCCCCGTTAAGATGGGGGTTTTTGGTTTAAAGAACAAATACCCACTTTGAATTTTTAATAAATAAAATATGAAAAACATACTACTTATACCTGCAATGCTCCTGCTGTTTGCTTGCAACACAGGCGAAACTGATAAAAAAATCGATATCCACGAAAGTGAAGAGCTCGAACTAAATACTAAGAAAAAAAAGATCCACGATTTTTTTAATGCATATGAAGCTAACTTCAACAGGGCTCTTGCAGGTGATACAAGTGGTGTAAGACAATCTATTGCCGCATCTTTTGCCTCTTGCTTTGTAGAAACTAGTCCTTCAGGCGTAAATTGTGGGCAGAACGATGAGTTCTTCTTAACAAAGATAAGTCAGGGTTTTGCATTCTATAAAAACATCGGAAGCAGGTCTATGAAAATAACTTCAAAAAATATTGATAAACTTGATAACTATCATTCATTAGTAAAAGTTAAATGGCACTATACCGCTAAAAAGAACAATAAAGAACTAGGTATTGACTTTGAGATCTTTTATCTATTGCGATCAACTGATGATAAGGTGCAAATTGTAGCTTATATAACAGGCGATGAACAAAAAGCACTCAGAGAAAATGGCCTGACACCATAATTTTAACAATTGGTATAAGATCATAATTTAGTAAAGAAGGTTTGAGTACCTTTTCAAAGCCGTTTGCTAAAGTAAAAGATGGCTTTATCGTAAACAAACTCTTTAAACTATAAGTATTTAGCTCCGTCTCTCAGCTTTAGTTGTTTATCCGGTTAATTAGCCTACCTTACTGAATATATAAATAATCTATTCATTAAAAATGCCCAAACAATTGAATCTCTTACTTGCAGATGATGATCTAGATGACCGCTTTTTCTTTGATAAAGCTTTAAAAGTATTGCCAATTCCATCCGATCTTATTACAGTAAATGATGGCGCAAAGTTAATGGCCTATCTTTTAGAAAATTCAACTCAGTTACCGGATGTTCTATTTCTTGATCTGAATATGCCCCGTAAAAATGGTTCACAATGTTTGGAAGAAATAAAAACAAACGATCGCTTAAAACATTTACCGGTAATAATTTATTCAACATCACTGCATGAAGATGTAGCCGATTTGCTTTATAAGAACGGTGCGCACTATTATATAAGAAAAGGTGGAATGGTAGAACTCGAAAAAGCACTTCTAAAAATTCTTACTATGATTAAAGAAGAAAAATTTACACGCCCACCAAGAAATAAATTCATTCTGAGCTTAATGGCTTTTTAAAAAATCGCTTTTGGCTTTTAAAACATAAAAATGAAAACAATTTTAAAAGTCACAAAAAAAGAGGCCGTTACTAAAAAGAAAACAGACCGGAAAAAATTTCCGGTTGTTGCTATCGGTGCTTCAGCCGGCGGATTAGAAGCGGTTTCAACATTGTTTGCAAATTTACCATACAATACCGGCATGGCCTATATCTATGTGCAACATCTTAACCGTAACCATAAAAGCATGCTTACTGCGCTCTTATCAAAAGCAACCAAAATGAAAGTGCAGGAGATTGAGAACATGGAGAAATTGGAGATAAACAATGTTTATATTATTCCTCATAATAAAAACATTAAAGTTATAAATGGCCATATCCAGTTAATACCCCGTCAAAAAAAAATATCTACTAATCTATCCATTGATGTTCTTTTTTCTTCGCTTGCATTAACTCATAAAAAAAATGTTATCGGTATTATTCTCTCCGGCAATGCCCACGATGGTACCAAAGGTTTAAAAGCAATTAAAAAGGCAGGGGGCATAACCTTTGCGCAGGACGAAACTGCTAAATATAGCAGTATGCCAACATCAGCAATTAACGAGGGTGTAGTAGATCATATATTACCTCCTGAAGATATTGCACTTGAATTAACCAAACTAAGCAATAAAGTTTCATTACATAGTGTAACCCCATCTATAGTCAATGATGAGCCTGTACATGACAACGATCCTGACTTAAATACAATTTTCGCACTACTTCATAAAAATCACGCTGTTGATTTTGGACATTACAAAACATCAACTATTAAACGCCGTATCGAAAGTAGGATACTTAAAACCAATTTAAAAACAACCAAACAATACGCAAAATTAGTTGCCGGTAATAAAGAGGAAGCAGAGCTATTATATTCAGATCTGCTTATTCATGTTACCGGTTTTTTTAGAGATACCGAAACCTTTAAGTATTTAAAAACCACTTTACTACCAAAACTTTTAAAAGATAAAAAGAAAGGAGAAACGCTTAGGATATGGGTAGTGGCCTGCTCTACCGGGCAGGAAGCATATTCTATTGCCATGCTAATAAGGGAGATACAGGATAAGGATACTCATAAAATACCAGTGCAGATATTTGCATCCGATCTAAGCGAAACAGCAATACTCAGGGCGCGCAGCGGTGAGTACACTAAAAACGAACTTAAAACTGTTTCTGCTTCACGTATTGAACGTTTTTTTACACCATCAAATGGTAAACACAGGATAATTCAGGATATACGTGAAATGTGCATATTTGGCACATCGCACAATATTTTACGCGACCCTCCTTTTTCGCGCATGGATTTTATAAGCTGTAGAAATCTTCTTATTTATTTTGATTACGCCGCGCAAAAAAAAGTGCTTACAACATTGCATTTTTCTTTAAATGAAAAAGGCTATTTAATGCTTGGAAAATCGGAAACCGTTGGGTCTTCATCATCACATTTTGTTCAGTTAAATAATAAATTCAAGATCTATTCACGCAAAAAAAATTCGGGTATTAGAAAAGTACCGGAGCTATTACCCCGTTTTGTAAAGCAGGCTTTAACGAAAAAAAAGGTCAACCAGGCAGTAAATAAAAGTAAAACAGTCGACTCCATAAAGCTAGATAACGTAATTGATGCTATACTTTTATCCGACTATATGCCCGCATGCGCTATTATTAATAAAGATATGGAGATCCTCCAGTTTAGAGGTTCTACATCATTATTTCTTCAACATCCTTCAGGCAAAGCCACGCTTAATATTTTAAAAATGACCAGGCCTGAATTTTCGTTCGAACTAATTAATGCCATCAGAAAAGCAATAAAAACAAAACAACCTGTACATAAATCTGAAATTGAAATAAAAGTAGGTTCACGTTTCAGGTCAATGTCATTAGAAGTTTGTCCTTTAAAAATAGAATGGGACGAACCTTTATTATTGATCGTTTTTACATTGCAGGATCAAATAGAAAAATATATCGAAGTAAATAAATTCACAAAAGATACTATTCACGCTCTTGGAAATGCGCAAAGAGACCGAAAAATAGAAAAATTGACGGAAGATCTAAATACGGCACGAACAGAAATTCAGGCTGTTATTGAGTCGCAGGAAACTGCATACGAGGAATTACAAACTGCTAACGAGGAGATCATTTCAAGTAATGAAGAATTTCAAACTTTGAATGAGGAACTTGAAAGTACAAAAGAGGAAATTGAAGCAAGTAACGAAGAATTAATTTCCTCCAACAAAAATCTAAAGAAGCACAATGAACTTTTAAACGAATCTTACAATTACTCACAAACCATCATTGCCACCATTCATGAGCCAATGCTCGTTTTAGATGGCGAACTGCGCGTAAAATCCGCAAACAAATCATTCTATAAAAAGTTTCTTGTTACTAAAGAGGAAACCGAAGGTACACTCTTGTTTGAATTAGGCAATAAACAGTGGGATATTCCAGAGCTACACGAATTGCTGGAAAACATGCTTGCCAAAAACTCTCATTTCTCCAACTTTGAGGTTACCCATTTTTTTCCGGGGTTAGGCGAAAAAACGATGCTGCTTAATGCCAGTAGGATCATTCAGAAGACCCATCGCGAAAAATTAATTTTGCTTGCTATTAAAGATATTACAGAACGTTCAATGCTCCAAAGAAAAGCAAATGAAAAGAACGACGAGAATATCAGAATGTATAAAGAAGATAAAATTGAACTAGAGAACTCTGTAGAAGAAAGAACAAAACAACTTGAACAAAAGAACATTGAGCTGGAAAATGCAATAAAAAAACTCATCTTTCAAAATACAGAGAAAGAAAAGCGCGCCGCAGAATTAAGCATTGCTAATAAAGAATTGGCATTCCAAAATAAAGAAAAAGAAAAACGGGCAGCAGAATTTAGTATTGCTAACACCGAACTGGCTTTCCAAAATAAAGAAAAAGAAATGCGGGCTAATGAATTAATTATAGCCAATACTGAACTTGCCTTTCAAAACAATGAAAAAGAAAAACGGGCAGCAGAATTAAGTGTTGCTAACACCGAACTGGCATTCCAAAATAAAGAAAAAGAAATGCGGGCTGATGAATTAATTATAGCTAATACTGAACTTGCTTTTCAAAACAACGAAAAAGAAAAACGTGCAGAAGAATTAAGTGTTGCCAACAAAGACCTAACAGCCTTTACATACATATCAAGCCACGACCTGCAGGAACCTTTGCGCAAGATCCAAAATTTTGCAGCTTGTATCCTTCATGAAGAGGAGAAAAACTTAACTGATACAGGCAAAGGTTATTTTAAAAGAATGACTGACACAGCCATGCGCATGCAGCAGTTAATAGAAGACCTTCTTACTTATTCGCGTACAAAGAACAGCGAACGTATCTTTGAATTTACTGATCTGAATATACTTGTAAAAGAGCTTGAAAAAGATCTTGAAAATGTTATATCAGAAAAGAAAGCGATTATAGAAGTTGACCTGGATACTGTAAAAGTTATTCCCTTTCAATTTCGCCAACTTTTGTATAATCTGGTTGGAAACTCTTTAAAATTTTCAAAAAAAGACGTTCCCCCTCACATTATTTTAAAAAGTAAAATAGCAAAAGGGGTTAAACTAAATAACAAATACCTGACACCGGATAAAAAATACTGTTATATAACCCTTACTGATAATTGTATTGGCTTTGAGCCTGAATACAACGAAAAGATCTTTGAAGTATTTCAACGTTTACATAGCAAAGAGGAATATCATGGAACAGGTATTGGTCTTGCAATTTGCAAACGAATTGTTGAGAACCATAATGGTATTATTACTGCTACTGGTGAATTAGGTATTGGCGCCAGGTTTGATATTTACATTTCAACGGAGTAATTACGCTTGTATATTAGCACTAATTAAAGTCCAATAACGCATCCAGGCTAAATTCATTATAACTTGTAGGCAATAACAAAAGTAAAACGATCAATAAAAATCTTGGGAAAACATGTTTCATATCCCAAATGGGTTGCATATATGTAAAGGCAAAACAAACCAATAAAAGATCAAGACCTAAAGCATACAATGTAAAATTAGTGAACAAACCCAACATTAAGAGTATGCCGCCAGCAAATTCGGTAACACTTGTGTAATAAGCTAAAAGTGCAACCATTCCCCGGGGAATATTTTGTCTATCACTATCTACAGTAAAAGAAGAAATTACACCCTTCATTTTAATTTTAAAAAGTTTATCATAGCCCTGGAAAAGAAAAAGTATTCCGGCAAAAAGTCGGATAAGTAATTCTGCAAGTTGGAATTTATGGTCTGACATTTTTATCTTTAATTTAAGTTATAAGAATATGTAACCATAAAGGTAGTAAATTACCACCATACACCTATTTCCATCGGGCAGTTTTTCCTCAAATAACACTTAAATCCATCTGTTTTACTCTGTTTTAACCAACACGGATGGTATAACATTCAACATAACCATAATAAGGCATTAGAAAAAGGAGAGCAATAACAAACAACAAAAACACATATAATCTTACATACAGGTACGTTATCCACTAAATCTATTTAAATTTGTAATTATCTTCAGGTTTATATATTTATCTACAGCTTTTGATAAAAGTTCTCCCAAAACGTATGGTAGAAAATATTGCTATTTCTTTTTTATTAAAATTTAAAATAATTAAAACTAAGGTCACAACATATCTAATATTATGAAAGACAGAAGCACAGTTAGATTAACCTTATGGAATAGATATCTAACACATGTAAGCGAAGTAGTACTTTTTAATACTGGTACAGATCAAAATAATATATCTTATTGGCGCAACAAGATCTTTCTTGGAATGCTCTCTTACCTTACACCGTTAAGTCTTATTGCGCTGATTCCCGGAGTATACATGTCGTTTGCAAAAGGTTTGCCTATTGTTGGGTTTGTTGATCTGCTTTCATTTTTATTGTTATCTATAATATTACTAAAACGAAATATATCTCTTGAGCTAAGAAAATCGATCTTCATTTTTGTTTTTTATTCCTTATCACTTGTATTGATCTATTACCTTGGTAAAGCTGGTCCAGGGTTATTATATTTACTTACTATAACCGTCATTTCTTCAATCATCCATTCAGGCACAGCTGGTTACTATTCTGCCTGGGCAAATACATGTATCTGTATAATTTTTGGCCTATTAAATTATTTGAATTTACAATCTCCTGTTTCAATAGATTATCCTCTTGGTGTTTGGATCGCAGTAACATCAAACCTGGTTATTCTGAGTTTTACCTGTGCTAAATGTTTGGATCTTTTATTAGAAGGTTTAGATCATTCATTACAAAGTAATAAAACGGTTGAAGAACGCTTTCGTGGATTAGTTGAAAATAGTGCAGACGCAGTGGCTATTATGTCTGAAACAGGAACTCTTCTTTACATATCACCTTCTGTTGAAAGAATATTAGGTTATTCGGAATCTGAAATAACGAAAATGGATATATTTTCACTTTTACATCCTGATGATATGGAAAATACCGGCAAATTATGGACGCAAGTATTAAGTACAAAAGGCATTGCTGTTTCTGGCCATACCGGGCGCATGCGTCACAAAGACGGTTCGTGGCGCTGGATAGAAGCCACGGTTACCAACATGTTACATCATCCTTCTATTAATGGAATTGTAGATAATTTTAGAGATGTAACAGATAAAATAAAAGCAGAAAAACAAAGGATATTTGAAGAAAATAATTTAAATGCTTTAATTAATAATACAAACGACCTGATGTGGAGCGTGGATAGGGATTTTAACCTGATCACATCCAACATACCTTTTGATGAAATGGCGAAGATCAATTTTGGAAAAGTAATAGCAAAAGGAGAAAATATTCTTTCTGTTTCGCATACTGCCGAAATGCTGAATAATTTTAAAAAGATATATGAAAGGGCTTTTTCAGGAGAAACCTTTACAGAAACTGCTCACTTTGAAATTCCATTTGAATTCTGGACGGAAATTTCTTACTATCCTATTCGCAAAGGAAATGAAATTATTGGCTGCGCTTGTCATTCACGCGATATAACCCCTGCTAAACTAGCAGAAAGACGGTTACAAAAAAGTGAAGCGTTTAGTAGCGGAATCCTTAATTCGCTAAGTTCCCATATCGCAGTTTTAGATGAATCAGGAACAATTGTAGCTGTAAACGAATCATGGAAACGCTTTGCACAGGAAAATGGCGAGTCTAAATTAATAAACACCATTGAGGGAGTTAATTATTATGAAGTGTGTGAAAGATCGGCCAAAAACGGGGCCACAGAAGTTTTTGAAGTAATAAATGGAATAAAAGAGGTTATGAATGATAAAAAAACCTCTTTTTATCTTGAATACCCATGCCATTCAAACCATGAAAAAAGATGGTTTGGCATGAGGGTATTAAAATTTGACAGCAAAGAACCGATGGTTGTTATTGCCCATCATAATATTTCAGAACTTAAGCTAGCCGAAGAAAATCTTCAAAAAAGCGAAACGAGATTGAATGAGGCGCAGGCAATTGCACATATTGGCAATTGGGAGTTTGATTTTAAAACAAATTTACACTCCTGGTCAAATGAGTTATACAATATTTTTGGGATCAAAAAAGAAGAGGTAACACCTTCTACCGAATTATTTCTATCATTTGTTCATCCTGATGACCTGAACCATATAAAAGTGCAGGTTGACGAAGCGTTTAAATCTTTAAAAGCTACATCTTATAATTTCCGGTTTATCAAAAAAGATGGCACAGTAAGATATGGGTACACAGAACGGAAGTTTGAATTTGATAAAAATAACCAACCAATGCGTTTGCTTGGTGTAGTGCAGGATATTACAGAAAGAAAATTGATAGAAGATGAGCGCGAAAAAATGATAGTCAACATCGTTCAACACACAAAAAATCTCCAGCAGTTTACATCAATTGTTTCTCACAATCTGCGTGCGCCTGTTGCAAATATTTTAGGTTTGGCCAATGTTTTACAAAATGATATTTCAGAAACAGACAAGGCCCGAAGCCAACAATTTTTATTTAAAGCAACTGAGCAACTTGATGTTGTATTAAAAGATCTTAATAAGATCTTACAGGTAAAATCAGGTATTAATGAATATAAAGAAGAAGTAATTTTTCAGGATATTATAAATGCAATACAATCGAGTATACACATACAAATGGAAAACGAAACTGTAGAAATAATAACCGACTTTAGTGAAGTAGAAAAAATTGTATCCGTTAAAAGTTATATTCACAGTGTTTTTTATAATCTTATCTCTAACAGCATTAAATACAGGCAAATTGGAAAAGTCTCTGTAATTAAAATTAAAAGCAAAATAATAAACAATAGAATTCAAATTTCTTTTAAAGATAATGGCACCGGTATAGATCTTATAAAACATAATAATAAAGTATTCGGACTTTACAACCGGTTTCATCCAAACATAGAAGCAAACGGAATTGGTTTATTTATGGTAAAAACGCAATTAGAAACTTTAGGTGGTTCAGTAAACATTGAAAGTAGTCCGGGTGAAGGGGCTGAATTTACAATTGAACTTCCTCTATAATTTAAAATTTGCATCAAAAAAAATTATGGAAAAAAGTCTAACATACAAATATAATAGTGCTTTACTCATTGATGATAATGGCCTCGATAATTTTATCAATCAAAAAATGTTAGAGGTAACCCATTTTTCAAAAAAAATTCACATAAGTACTGACGGCCAAATGGCTCTTGATTTTTTAAACGAAATAATTATTTCAAATAAAAACAACATCACTAGTTATCCTGAAATTATATTTGTTGATATAAATATGCCAGTAATGGGTGGCTTTGAATTTATAGAGAATTTCAAAAAATTACAG
>JAUXSA010000044.1 GCA_030681615.1 Bacteroidota bacterium | reverse complement strand
GAAACCATTGCGTACACCACTCATACGTTTAATTTAAATAAAGGCGATTCCTTCTACATTTTTACAGATGGTTATGCCGATCAGTTTGGTGGCAGCAAAGAAAAAAAATACAGCACCGGTAAATTTAAAGATCTCATCATCAAGAATGCATCTTTAGATTTTAAAACACAACACGATAATATAAAGGCCGAACACCTTGCCTGGAAAGGTCCACACGAACAGGTAGATGACATTTTGGTGATTGGGTTTAAGTTTTGATTATTTAGAAAATCTTATAATATTAATTTTAAATCGGATTTCTTGATCCATAAAGAGTTTTTAACAGGATTATGATTCTCTACTCCAAAATAATTTAAATCATTCTCAAATAGGACAAGGACTCTACCATCATTAATTTCCCTATCATCAATTATCTTTCCCTTTTCTCCAATCAATTTCCAATAATTCTCATTGTCTGTAACTTCTTCATCAGGTTCAATAGTTTCCAAAAAAGATCTAAGGATGACTTGTGTATTTTTCATCTGTTTGTGTTACCAGCTATCAATTTTAATAATTACTTTTTCATTCTCTTAGCATATGCTACAGGAAGAAATATTTTTATGCTATAGTGTGGTATAAAATTGTACCGAAATTCTACTTCAACAACTCCATCGCCTCTTGTATAGAGATGATCTCGTTCTTAAAGGTAGCAATGATAAAGGCATCGTAAAAACCTTTGGTCTCAAGCTCTTTGCGGTATTTTTCTGCGGCATCGTAACCGTTAAATGAACCAGATGAGTAACGGATACTTCCTGAAACTGTACTTTGTTTTTCTACATCTTTAAGATCTTTATATTTCTCGTCGATCATTTTCTCAAGCGCTGCTTTCTTTAATGAACCTAACTGAATCTTAAACGTCACTAATTTTTTATCTACCGAGCTAAATATCTTCTCTTCGTTCAAGTCTTCTTTGTAAGATTTCTCAACCGTCGCTTTAGTTGTATTTAAGGCCACACGTTTTCCTTCTTTGTAAGCTGTTACAAAGGCGTCGCTATAACCCTGCACTACCAGATCAGCGCGCACAGAAGCTGCTTCCTCGATGGTCTTATAACCTTTTGTTACGTATCTAAAAATGCTTTCACCTGTTTTTAATTCTAGCACACCTGCGCTGGTATTAAATACACTCGTAGAGATCTTATTTTTAAAGGCTCCTAACTGCACACGATAAACAACATCGGTTTTATTAAATGATTCTTCTAGTGCCTCCGTAGCAGTATTGGTAGTAACCGCAGCAGTATCTGTAACGGCACTATTAGTGCCCGTGTTGCTTGCTGTTGCCGTATTTAAAGCGGTTAACTTGGCAAACTCTTCGTCTTCTTTTTTAATTAGTGCTGCTAATTCTTCATCGCTAACCTGTGTAATATTTTTTCCTTTTATTTTAGATACACCTGCATTTTTATTTCCGTCTTTTCTAAATTCGTCTCTACGTTTTACAGCAGAACTTATTTTATCGTAATTACCGGAAGTATAAACAACCGTTGTTCCATCGTCTAAAGTGGTAGAATTAATATCGCCAATACTTAATAAAAATGCCAGTTCATCTGTTGGGATAGAGCCTGAATACCTTACCAATTCTACCGTATAAGCTTCTTTATCTTGTCCTAATTTTGTTTTTTTCTTGTACAATGCAAAAATATTTCCAACATATTCTACTGTTGCTCCTGCACCTGTTGAATCGTTTAAGTACTGCGCGTACCATGAAGCCCAATAATCATCTGTTTGTCCAACTCCTTTTTCGTTAACCGGCACACCCAAAGGCGTTGCCAATTCATCATCCCTGAAATTAGGAATACCATCTTTATCATCATCCAGCGGACAACCCTTCGCGTCTACTTTCACGCCCGGCTCAGTTCCCTGGCAATCATCCGCCATATCAATTACACCGTCTTTATCGCGATCTTCATTATCAAATGCCAACCAGAATGCATCGTTCAATGTATCTCTGCCCAGTTTTTGTTTTTGGCGCGGCTTGGCTATAAGATCATATTGTAAAGCGAAAGAAGTATAAGTAAAATTATCTCTTTGTTTTGTACCTACTCTGTTACCAAGGCTTTTGTTAGAGATGCCATCTAAATAATCGGTTGTTGTAAAAAAGTATTGGAAGTTCAATTTAAAATCTATCCTATCCGTCACTTTCATAACTACACCTGCACCTATAGGAAATGAAAAAGCCCTTTCGGCATATTTTCCAAAACCATCCAGGTTACGTTCGCGGATATCTGTCTCGTAATAGTAATCACGTACAAGGTCTTTTGCGTTTTGCGCACCGGCCGAGCCTTCAGGCATATCTTTAATACTTCCGTCGCTCCAGTAATGATAAGCATTACCATTCTTATCTAAAAGATCGGTCTTGCTTAAGAACTCAAAACCAGTAACACCAAGGGTTATGTATGGACGAACTTTATATTGATCGGGAATAAAATTTCCAAAATCGTACATTAAATTAACGCCACCAGCGCGGATCTCTGATTGAAAATTTTCGTTGCGATTCAATGTGTATTCGTTGGCGCCTAATTTGCCGAACATGAGATTAAAATTTAATTGCAGGTAACGTGTTAAGCGTTGCGAGATATTAAGATCGTAGGCCATGCGCGCTGTTAGCGGCGATTGAAAATGACGTTGATACAGATCGCCATGATAACCTAAGCGACCCATGCCCAAAGAAATTTTTGGTTTTAATTTTTGTTCTGCATTATTGGTAGTGTCTTCTCCGGCAAGCCTTGCATTCTCTTTTTCCATGGCGGCCCTGTATAAAGGATCGCCCGAAACTGTGGCACTTGGTATGGTTAAAGGATTTAATTCGTTATATAAAGAATCGCCGGCTGTTTCAAAAGGACCTTTGTATAAGGATGCCGGTTCTTTTTCGTTGATGTAATGTTGCAGTAATTCGTCGGGAGATAATTTATCTAACGGAGAAAAATTAGCCGATGTATCTGTTTGAGCGCGAACAGTTACAGAAACTAAAAATATAGTTAGAAGTATTAGTTTCCTCATAAAGAATTAATTACTGTAAAAATAGCAAAAATATTCCTATTTAAACCATTTTTGATTACTAATCATCAATGCTTCCTGAACTGTAATACGCTTGCTTTGATTATAGGCAACAACAAAAGCGCCTTTAACACCATTGTTGTTTCTAATACTTTCTCTTTGATCACGAGCGTCTTTATATTGACTGTGAGAACCTACCATAAATTTAGAAAAGCCGCCTGAGAATTCGCTTTTAACAGATTCTGAAATTCTGAATTTTTGTTCTAGAACAGAGGCGTTAACGTTACCATTTGTAAAGGCACCAATTTGTACCATGTAATTTACATTACCATCTTGTTTGGCAACATTTTCAACCGTGTTTGTATTAGTTGGTGTTTCGGTTGGGGTAACAACAGCTAAAGTTTCTGTTGGTGTAACCGCAGTTTCTGTTGGAGTTACCACAGCAACGGTTGGCGTAACAGCAGTCTCGGTTGGAGTAACTACAGCAACAGTTTCAGTAATTGTTGCAACAGTTGGCGTAACTGCTGTTTCTGTATTTGTGGCAACCGCAGCATTAACAGTAAGAGCAAGTGGCTCCGGCGTTAATAAATATTTTTTACTTTGATTATCTTCTAAATAAGAGTACTCACCTTTTAACATCATAGATACTGTTACGGTGCTTGTCATTGAATAAGATAATTCCAATTCATCTTTTAATAATACGCTTACCCAAACAAATTTCACTTTACCGTCAGCTACAGAAAAAGAACTTCCATCTGTGCTTATTGCTTTAGCTACCACTCCCGTTGGAAGTTCGTCGCTATATCTTGCAAAACCTCTTGTAGAACCTTTTTTTACTTTTAAGTTGATAATGTATTCAGCATCGCTTGCACCCTTTGTTATTGTTCTAACAACAGTCACATTTCCTGCAGGTTCTTTATTTGAAGATGTTTGTGTATTTGTTTCTACCGCAGTAGTTGAAGTTGTGTTTGTATTCGTTGGAGTTTCATTTGTTGTTACAGCAGCAGTTGTACCTGATCCTGCTTCTACTGTAATTTCAATAGGCACCATTTCTACAACCTGCTTAGCATTATTTTCTACGAAAGAATATTTAGCGCCAATTGTTTTAGCGCCCGATGCAGAAGCACCTGCAACCAATGTTGCTTTTATTATTATTTCTCCTTCGCTTGGTAAAGATGCCCAAACCCATTTTGCCACACCATCCATGTAGCTATAGTTTGCGCCTTTGTTATCAAGCTCTTTTAAACTTAAACCTTCAGGTAATTCTAACTGAAGTTTCGCGAAGCCGCTCATGCTGCCTTTAGTGATCTTAAGCTCTATTGGCACTTCCTGACCTGCTGTTATCGTTTTAGGAATATTACCGGATAAGGTAATTCCATTATCGCCGCCGAATAAACTATAAATAAATACGGCAAATGCGTTAACCAGAATAAATAAGAATTTTATCATGGCACTAAAATACCTTAAGTAAGCGCCGGGTTTTTTAGTGTGGTTAACGTTTTAGTAACACCAACGCGTTAACTGTAATAAACATACGATTGTTAATTTCTACAAAGAAGAAGTTCTTCCGCCATCCACAGGAAGGTTAATTCCATTGATATAAGCGGCTGCCGGCGAAGCAAGAAAGGCTACAGCGGCTGCAACTTCTGATGCTTCAGCGAACCTTCCGAGTGGAATTTCGTGCAGCATTTCTTTTTTTACAGCGTCATTATTTGAATTTGTTTTCAACGCTTTATTTTCGATAATGTTTGATAAACGTTGTGTGGCGGTGGCTCCGGGCAATACATTATTTACCGTGATACCAAATTTACCCAATTCGTTCGCCATTGTTTTTGCCCAGTTTCCTACCGCAGCCCTGATCGTATTACTAACACCAAGGTTTGGCAAGGCCTGCTTCACCGAAGTTGAAATAACATTAATGATCCTGCCATAACCGCTTTGTTTCATTCCTTCCATGCAAGCCTGGGTTAACAGATGATTACAGATCAGGTGATTATTAAATGCGGAAAGAAATTCATCCGTTTTAGCATTTACAATTGGTCCGGCCGGCGGACCACCCGTGTTATTCACCAGGATATTTACCGGACCGCTGCGTTGAATGAATTGTTCTACCAATTCTTTTAATTTTTGAGGTTCGCTAAAATCCGCACATATATATGAGTGTAGCTGCGAACCGTTATTACTTAATTCGGCTTTAGTTTCTTTTAAAGCTTGTTCGTTTCTGGCAATTAAAGTTACATTGGCTCCCATGTGGGCCAGTTCAAGGGCTACGGCCTTACCAATACCTTGTGTGCTTCCGCAAACAATAGCGCGTTTATTTTTAAGATCTAAATTCATTTTAATAATTTGTTTAATTGTTCGGTGGCCAGGTCCCTTTCAAAGCCGCGGGAAACGGCATAATTTAAAGTTCCGTAAAATAATTTTTGTTTGTCCTTTGATTTTGTTTGTCGTATTTTTTTTTCGAGTACTAAAGTAATGGTTTTCAAATAGTCATCGTCGTTTATTGTATTCAAAGCTTTAGCTATAGAATAATCAGAGATCTTGTGTTTTCTTAATTCTATTTTAATTTTAATTTTCCCCCAATGTTTTATTCTGAATTTTCCTCCGGCCAAAGCTAATGCAAAACGTTCTTCATTCAAAAAATTCTCACTTATCAATTCTGAAATTATCTGTTCAATGTCTTTTTCATGCAAGCCGTATTCGTATAACTTCCTCCGGGTCTCGTTTTGCGAGCGTTCCTGGTATGCACACCACTGTTCTATTTTATGCTTTGCCATTTCCGGCGTTAGCAATAATTTCTTTACTTTGTGCTCCGAAAAATCCACAAACAAAGAAACTGTTTAAAATTTAAATATGCCAAAGCTGCCGCAACAACTTTTAAACAGTCTCTCGCAATTTGAGCATTTTAATGCGGAAGCCTTTGTGGAGGCGCATAAGGAAGAAAATAAAATCACCTCCATTCGCTTAAATCCTTTCAAAAAAACAGAACTAAATTTTGAATTGAATGAAGTTGTTCCCTGGAGCGATTCCGGATTTTATTTGAACAAACGTCCTTCTTTTACGCACGACCCCTTGTTTCAGGCGGGTTGTTATTATGTGCAGGAACCCGGCAGCATGTTCATAGAATTTGCTTTAAAACAAACGGTAGATCTTACCAAACCTATGAAAATACTGGATGCTTGCGCTGCTCCGGGCGGCAAAAGCACCTTGATAAATTCGTTAATTAATGAAGAAAGTCTGTTGGTGGCTAACGAATTTATACGTTCGCGGGCAGATGTGTTAGCGCAAAACCTTAGCAAATGGGGCACTTGCAACACGGTTGTAACCAATAACGATACGCAAAAATTTTCGGAGCTCACCTCCTTTTTTGATGCCATTGTTATTGATGCACCCTGCAGCGGAAGCGGACTTTTTAGAAAGCAACCCGATGCCATTGATCAGTGGAGCGAAGATAACGTAACTACTTGTTGTACACGCCAAAAGAAGATCTTAGCTGACCTTATACCTTCACTAAAAGAAGGCGGGATTTTGGTGTATAGCACCTGTTCTTATTCCGCCGAAGAGAACGAACAAATTGTGGAATGGATGATGGTGGAATTTGATCTTGAGTATTTGAGATTACCCATAAAAAAAGAATGGGGAATTATTGAAACCGAGCGTGGATATAGGTTTTACCCTCATTTAACCAAGAGCGAAGGTTTTTTCTGCGCCGTATTAAGGAAAAAAAGCGGAGAGCAAAGTCCGTTTATGCCAAAAAAGAAAAGCGCGTTGGAGGTTTCAAAAATAGAACTATCAATACTGGCGCCGTTTTTAGGACTTTCTGATAACGTGATCGTAAAAAAGAACGCTCTTTTTCATTTGCTGAATTTAGCGGCGTTTAATTTTTTAATTGCTTACGAAAAGCAGCTGTATTTTAAAAAAGCCGGCGCTGTAATTGGCGAAATTAAAGGAAAAGACATGGTTCCGCATCACGAATTAGCTCTGATTACAACAATTAACAAAGATCTACCCAGACTGGAGTTAAATGAAGAGCAGGCATTGAAGTTTTTGAAGAAAGAAAATTTTATATACCAAAGTGAAGAAAAAGGATTGGTGTTGGTGAGTTATAAAAATCAGGGATTGGGTTGGGCTAAAGTGCTGCCAAACAGGCTAAACAACTACTTTCCCAACGAATTGCGAATTTTAAATTAGACTTTATTTGGTAAAAGAAAGTTTATGTTTTTTTGTGAGAAAAAAAATTCGAGAAAAAGTGAAAATAATTCCACAATTATTTTGTTCGATTAAAAAGTATTATTACCTTTGCCATCCCTTTTTAAGGGCAGTTCTTTAAAAATACAAAAAAGCCGAAGTAGCTCAGCTGGTAGAGCCACTGATTTGTAATCAGTAGGTCGGGGGTTCGAGTCCCTTCTTCGGCTCTTTTTTTGTGAGGGGATATACCAGAGTGGCCAAATGGGACAGACTGTAAATCTGTTGTTTCGACTTCGGAGGTTCGAATCCTCCTGTCCCCACAGGCTAATTGGAATTTAGGTTCTTGATCTTGGATCAAAGCTTAAGTTGAATATTGCGAAAGTAGCTCAATTGGTAGAGCTCCAGCCTTCCAAGCTGGAGGTTGCGGGTTCGAGACCCGTCTTTCGCTCCAGATTGAAGATCCGGTGGATCTTTAAAGGGTAATGAGAATGAGAAGTTGATGATACGCCTTCCCGATAGCTATCGGGAGACAGAGGCGACAAAAGGATAAAAAACTTGGCTTAACGGTTTTTTATTTTTTTGAAAGTCCCAAAATGCGGGACTTTTGGCATGTGAGGCAGACTGTTCTTTTAAAAAAGTGAATTACAAGCGGCTTTTTAACTAAAAAGCAAAAAGATAAGCTGTTGTAGCTCAGTGGTAGAGCACCTCCTTGGTAAGGAGGAGGTCGGCAGTTCAATCCTGCTCAACAGCTCAAAAGAAGTTGAGCTTCTGTAAAAAGGGGCGAAAACAGAGAGGAGGTTGGCAGTTCTTCCGATAGCTATCGGGACCGCTCAACAGCTCAGAAGAGGTAAAGATTTTAAAAATAAATATATAACAAACAACAAGTAAAAAATAACAACTATGGCAAAAGAAAAATTCGACCGTTCCAAACCACACGTAAACATTGGAACAATTGGTCACGTAGATCACGGTAAAACTACTTTGACTGCTGCAATTACTACGGTATTAGCTTCTAAAGGCTTATGCGAAATCCGTGATTTCTCTTCAATTGATAATGCTCCTGAAGAAAAAGAACGTGGTATTACAATTAACACTTCTCACGTAGAATATGCGACGGCTAACCGTCACTATGCTCACGTTGATTGCCCGGGTCACGCCGATTATGTAAAGAACATGGTTACTGGTGCCGCTCAAATGGATGGTGCAATTTTAGTAGTTGCTTCAACAGATGGTCCAATGCCTCAAACCCGTGAACATATCCTTTTAGCTCGCCAGGTAGGTGTGCCTAAATTGGTTGTTTTCATGAACAAGGTTGACATGGTAGAAGATGCTGAGTTATTAGACTTAGTTGAAATGGAGATCCGTGAATTATTAACTTTCTATAAATTTGATGGTGATGCAACTCCAATTATCCGTGGATCTGCTTTAGGTGGATTAAATAACGATCCAAAATGGGTTGACAAAATCATGGAATTAATGGATGCAGTAGATAACTACATTCCAATTCCTCCACGTGAAAAAGAAAAACCGTTTTTGATGCCGGTTGAAGACGTGTTCACGATCACTGGTCGTGGTACTGTTGCTACAGGTCGTATCGAAACAGGTGTAATTAACTCTGCTGATAACGTTGAAATTATTGGTATGGGTGCAGAGAAATTAACTTCTACTGTAACAGGTGTTGAAATGTTCCGTAAAATTTTAGATTACGGTGAAGCTGGAGATAACGTAGGTTTATTATTACGTGGTGTTGAGAAAAAAGACATCAAACGTGGTATGGTTATCATTAAACCAGGAACTGTAAAACCACACGCTAAATTTAAAGCTGAGGTTTACATCTTGAAAAAAGAAGAAGGTGGACGTCACACGCCATTCCAAAATAAATATCGCCCACAATTCTATTTCCGTACAACTGACGTAACTGGAGAGATCGAGTTAGAAGCAGGACGTGAAATGGTTTTACCAGGAGATAACGTTACTATTACTGTTAACTTGATTAACCCAATTGCAATGGACAAAGGTTTACGTTTCGCTATACGTGAAGGTGGACGTACTGTTGGTGCTGGTCAGGTAACTGAAATTTTAGACTAAGCCATAGTCAAAATATATAGGCAAAATGGCTCCTTTAACCGGGAAGCCATTTTGCCGTTTATAAACGGACTTAAAAAAAACACAGCTTACGGGCGTAGTGCAATGGTAGAATATCGGTCTCCAAAACCGCTGATGGGGGTTCGAGTCCCTCCGCCCGTGCAACGATTGGTAACAAAAAAACAGAGAATAAAATGAGCAAATTAGGAACATACATATCAGAAACTAAGAACGAACTGGTTAATAAGGTAAGCTGGCCAACATGGCCTGAGTTACAAAGCAGCGCTATTGTTGTTTTGATCTCTTCCATTATTATCGCACTTGTTGTTTGGGGAATGGACTGGATATTTAAAATTTTAATGGAACAGGCTTACGACATTATTAAATAATTTTTTAAAATGGCTGATATAGTAAAAACTGACACCTCAACCAAAAAATGGTACGTAGTACGTGCAATTAGCGGTCAAGAGAAAAAGATAAAACAATACATTGAAGTTGAGATCTCGCGTTTAAAACTAAACGATTTTGTATCCCAGGTTCTTATCCCAACGGAGAAGGTTATCCAGATCCGTAACGGTAAAAAAACAACTAAAGAGCGTTCGTTTTACCCGGGTTATGTATTAATAGAAGCAAACCTTTCGGGAGAGATCCCTCACATTATTAAGAACATTACTGGTGTAATTGGATTTTTAGGTGAAACAAAAGGTGGAGATCCTGTGCCAATGAGAATTAGCGAGGTTAACCGTATTTTAGGTAAAGTAGATGAATTAACCGAAAGCGAAGGTACTGTAGCTTCAAACTACATGGTGGGCGAATCGGTAAAAGTTATCAATGGCCCTTTCAATGGCTTTAATGGCGTAATTGAAGAGGTTATGGAAGACAAGAAAAAAATTAAAGTTACCGTTAAGATCTTCGGACGTAAAACTCCGGTTGAATTAAATTTCGGTGAAGTAGAAAGAGAATAATTAAAGAAATTATAAACGCATTGAAGGTTGATTAGTTTTAAGAGGTGCTTTGCTGCTTCCAACTCAAAGTAAACCGGTAGTTACCGGGACTAAAAACGAAAGACCAACAATAACAAACAAATAAATAAAACAAAATGGCAAAAGAGTTATCGGCAATTGTAAAATTGCAAATTAAAGGTGGCGCTGCTAATCCCTCTCCTCCAATTGGACCTGCTTTAGGTGCTAAAGGGGTAAACATTATGGAGTTCTGTAAGCAATTCAACGCTAGAACCCAACAACAACCTGGTAAAGTATTACCGGTTATTATTAATGTTTACACTGATAAGTCGTTCGATTTCGTTATCAAACGTCCGCCAGTTGCAATTCAAATATTGGAGATTACTAAGATTAAAGCTGGTTCTGCAACAAGCAACCGTAAAAAAGTTGGGTCACTTACCTGGGATCAGGTTCGTACCATTGCAGAAGACAAAATTGTTGACATGAACTGTTTTACAATTGAGTCGGCAATGAACATGGTAGTAGGAACTGCCCGTAGTATGGGAGTAACAGTATCAGGCCAAAAACCTTACTAAAATTAAATTATTATTAACCAATCAAAAAAGCTTAACAAAATGGCAACATTGACTAAAAAAAGAAAAGCGGCTACGGCGAATTTCGACGCTAGCAAGTCTTATTCAGTGGCCGAAGCGTCAAAGATCGTGAAAGACATCACGACCACTAAATTTGATGCATCGGTGGACTTAGCTGTCCGTTTAGGAGTTGATCCTCGTAAAGCTAATCAAATGGTACGCGGCACAGTTACCTTACCTCACGGTACAGGTAAAACTTTGCGTGTTTTGGCTATTGTAACTCCTGATAAGGAAGCAGAAGCTAAAGCTGCAGGCGCGGATTTCGTAGGATTAGATGAATACATCGAGAAAATCAAAGGTGGATGGACTGATGTAGATGTAATTATTACTATGCCTTCAGTAATGGGTAAAGTTGGTGCTTTAGGACGCGTATTAGGCCCTCGTGGTTTAATGCCAAACCCTAAAACCGGAACTGTAACCATGGATATCGGCAAAGCGGTAACAGACTCAAAAGGTGGAAAGATCGATTTTAAAGTAGACAAAGCAGGAATTATTCATGCAGGAATTGGAAAAGCGTCTTTTAGCGCCGATAAAATTGCTGAGAACGCGAATGAGTTATTGCAAACTATCGTAAAATTAAAGCCGTCTTCTGCAAAAGGAACTTATGTAAAATCAGTAACCTTAAGCAGCACAATGAGCGCTGGCATTATCATCGATACTAAAGTACTTAACTAAAAACACTGCTAAAAATGAATAAAACTGAAAAAACAGAAGTAATAGACGGTTTGGTGGAAAAATTAAACGCCAACAATAAGATCTATTTAGCAGATTGTTCAACATTAACAGTTGAAAAAGTAAACGCATTCCGTAAACAATGTTTCGAGAAAAAGATCTCGGTAACTGTTGTAAAGAATACTTTACTTAAAAAAGCAATTGAAAGAGCTAACGATAGTAAATTAGCCGAATTAATACCTGCCTTAAAAGGCGAAACAGCTTTGATCTTTACCGATGTTTCAAACGCACCGGCTAAAGTGATTAAAGATTTTCGTAAAAACGGCACAAAGCCAGCCTTAAAAGCTGCTTATGTTGAAGAAATGGTATTTATGGGCGACAATCAGTTAGACGCTTTAGTTGCTTTAAAATCTAAAAACGAATTAATTGGTGATGTAATTGCATTATTACAAGCTCCAATTCAACGCGTTATAGGTGCTTTGGAAAACAAAACGGGCGGCGAAGATAAAGCCGCTTAAGATGTTGAAAAACAATCAAATAAATAGTTTTAATTAAATAAATTAATAAACAAGTAAAAAACCATAAAAATGGCTGATATAAAATCAATAGCTGAACAATTAGTAGGCTTAACAGTAAAAGAAGTACAAGAATTAGCAACAGTATTAAAAGATGAGTACGGAATCGAACCAGCTGCTGCTGCAGTTGTAGTTTCGGGTGGTGCTGGTGGTGGCGATGCTGCTGCTGCAAAAACATCTTTTGATGTTATGTTATTAGAAGCTGGTGCTGCTAAATTAGGTGTTGTTAAAGTTGTAAAAGACTTAACAGGATTAGGCTTAAAAGAAGCTAAAGACTTAGTTGACGGTGCTCCAAAAGCGGTTAAAGAAGGTGTAGGCAAAGAAGAAGCTGAAGCAATTAAAAAAGCTTTAGAAGAAGCTGGTGCTAAAGCAGAAATTAAGTAATTCTGTATATTTTACTAGTAAACAGTCCTTTACGTGAAAACAAAAAGGACTGTTTACCTGTTTTTTTAAGTATAAAAGAACAGAGAACTTTGGAAAGACATAATTGTATTATTTAAACCTCAAATAACCTTGGCTGCAAGTACAAAAATTCAAAAACGAGTTAATTTCTCGTCCAACAAATTTCCAATCGAATACCCTGATTTTTTAGATATTCAGGTGAAATCCTTCCAGGATTTCTTTCAATTAGAAACCACTCCTGAAAACCGTAAAAAAGAAGGTTTATTCAGAGTGTTTGCCGAAAATTTTCCAATTTCTGATGCGCGAAACAATTTCGTGTTAGAATTTAAGGATTATTATATCGACCCGCCACGCTATGCTCTTGAAGAGTGTATCGAACGTGGCCTTACCTATTCTGTTCCTTTAAAGGCAAAATTATACCTTTATTGTACAGATCCTGAACACGAAGATTTTGAACCTATTATGCAGGACGTGTACCTGGGAACTATCCCATACATGACCCCTAAAGGTTCATTTATTATAAATGGTGCTGAACGTGTTATCGTTTCGCAGTTACACCGTTCACCTGGTGTGTTCTTCGGACAAAGCCGTCACGCCAACGGTACTAAATTATACAGTGCCCGTGTTATCCCTTTCAAAGGTTCTTGGATAGAGTTTGCTACAGACATTAACAATGTGATGTACGCTTATATCGATCGTAAGAAAAAATTACCCGTAACCACGTTATTACGTGCTATTGGTTTTGAAAGCGATAAACAAATTTTAGAGATATTTGGTCTTGCTGATGAGGTGAAAGTTTCAAAAGCAGGCTTAAAACGTGAAGTAGGTCGTAGACTTGCCGCGCGTGTTCTTAAAACATGGATAGAAGATTTCGTGGATGAGGATACCGGGGAAGTTGTATCTATCGAGCGTAACGAAGTTATCTTAGACCGTGAAACTATTTTAGAAGACGAGCACATCGACTTTATTGCTGATGCTGGCGTTAAATCTATCATCCTTCACAAACAAGATGTAAACACTGCCGATTTCGCTATTATTTATAATACATTACAAAAAGATTCAACCAACTCTGAAAAAGAAGCAATTGAATTTATCTACCGTTTATTACGTAATGCAGAACCACCTGATGAGGAAACTGCTCGCGGAGTAATTGATAAATTATTCTTCTCAGACAAACGTTACGACTTAGGAGAAGTTGGCCGTTACCGTATCAACAAAAAATTAGGATTAAATATCCCAATGGAGATCCGTGTATTGACCAAAGAAGATATGATCCTGATCATTAAATATCTTATTGAGTTAATTAACTCAAAAACAGATGTGGATGATATTGATCACTTATCTAACCGTCGTGTTCGTACTGTTGGTGAGCAATTATTCTCTCAGTTCGGTGTAGGTTTAGCCCGTATGGCGCGTACTATTCGTGAGCGTATGAATGTACGTGATAACGAGGTGTTCACTCCAACGGATTTGATCAACGCTAAAACTTTATCATCTGTAATTAATTCGTTCTTCGGAACCAATCAATTATCACAATTCATGGATCAAACCAACCCTTTATCGGAGATCACGCACAAGCGTCGTCTTTCGGCACTAGGGCCAGGAGGTTTATCTCGTGAGCGTGCAGGTTTTGAGGTTCGTGACGTTCACTACACTCACTACGGTCGTCTTTGTACTATCGAAACACCAGAGGGACCAAACATTGGTTTGATCTCATCTTTATGTGTTTATGCTAAAGTTAATAAATTAGGTTTTATTGAAACGCCATACCGTACAGTAACGAATGGTAAATTGGATTCAAACAAACCGGTTATTTATTTAACGGCAGAAGAAGAAGACCAAAAAAATATTGCACAAGCCAACGTTGATCTTGATGATAAAGGAAATATCAAAACCAAAAAAGTAACAGCACGTTACGAAGGTGATTTCCCTATCCTTGAGCCGGACAAAGTTCATTTAATGGACATTGCTCCTAACCAGATCGCTTCGATCGCAGCTTCATTGATTCCATTTTTGGAGCATGATGATGCTAACCGTGCGTTAATGGGATCAAACATGCAGCGTCAAGCTGTACCGTTATTGCGCCCACAAGCGCCAATCGTAGGTACAGGTATTGAAGCGCGTGTTGCTGAAGATTCTCGTGTTTTAATTAATGCCGAAGGAGAAGGAGTTGTTGAGTATGTAGATGCTCAATCGATTACCATCCGTTACAACCGTAACGATGAAGAGAAATTGATCAGCTTTGAAGGCGATGTTAAAACTTATAAATTAACTAAATTCCAAAAAACCAATCAAAGTACTTGTATCAACTTAAAACCTATCGTTAAAAAAGGCGATAAAGTTAGCAGAGGACAAGTATTATGCGAAGGTTACGCTACACAAGATGGCGAATTAGCATTAGGCCGTAACTTAAAAGTTGCGTTCATGCCTTGGAAAGGTTACAACTTTGAGGATGCGATCGTAATTAACGAAAAAATTGTTCGCGAAGATATCTTTACGTCTATTCACATTGATGAGTATTCATTAGAGGTTCGTGATACAAAACGTGGAATGGAAGAGTTAACGCCAGATATTCCTAACGTTAGTGAAGATGCAACTAAAGATCTTGATGAAAAAGGTATTATCCGTATTGGTGCCGACGTAAAAGAAGGAGATATTTTAATTGGAAAAATTACACCTAAAGGTGAAACAGATCCTTCTCCTGAAGAAAAATTATTACGTGCCATTTTTGGTGATAAAGCCGGCGATGTGAAAGATGCTTCTCTTCGTGTTTCTCCTTCAATTAAAGGAGTTATTGTTGAGAAAAAATTATTCTCTCGCGCCATTAAAGATAAAAAAGCAAAAGCTGAAGAGAAACCATTAATTGAGAAATTAGATTCAGATCACGAAAAGAACGTTTACAACTTAAAATTAAAATTAGTTGATAAATTATTCGTTCTTGTAAATGGCCGTACTTCTCAAGGTGTTTCTAATATTTTAGGTGAAGAAGTTATCCCTCGTGGTACTAAATTCACTCAAAAATTATTAGAGCGTATCGATTACAGCGAAGTAAATCCGGGTAACTGGACTACTGATAAAGACAAAAATGAGCAAATCGAACGTTTGTTACATAACTTCTTGATCCAATACAACGATTATTTAGGAAAATACAAACGCGAGAAATTCCAGATCACTGTTGGTGATGAATTACCAACCGGAATTGTTCAGTTAGCCAAAGTTTACATTGCACAAAAACGTAAGTTAAAAGTGGGTGATAAAATGGCCGGCCGTCACGGTAACAAAGGTATTGTGGCCCGTATCGTTAAAGAAGAAGATATGCCGTTCTTGGAAGATGGAACAACTGTGGATATAGTTTTAAATCCATTAGGTGTACCTTCTCGTATGAACCTTGGACAAATTTATGAAACAGTATTAGCCTGGGCTGGTCAAAAATTAGGATTAAAATTCTCTACTCCTATTTTCGACGGCGCAACACTTGAACAAATAGATGAGTACACTCAAAAAGCAGGTTTACCGCAATTTGGCCGTACTTACTTATACGATGGTGGAACAGGAGAACGCTTTGACCAACCTGCAACTGTAGGTATCATTTACATGCTGAAATTAGGTCACAAGGTAGATGATAAAATGCACGCTCGTTCAATAGGGCCGTACTCATTAATTACACAACAACCTCTTGGTGGTAAAGCACAATTTGGTGGTCAGCGTTTTGGTGAGATGGAAGTTTGGGCGCTTGAGGCATACGGTGCAGCTAACGTGTTACAAGAATTATTAACTGTTAAGTCTGATGACGTAATGGGCCGTGCAAAAGCTTACGAAGCAATTGTAAAAGGAGATAATATTCCTGCGCCTGGTATTCCGGAATCGTTTAACGTATTGTTGCACGAATTAAGAGGTTTAGCTTTAGATATTACAATGGATTAATAAATTCCCTCTCTCTTCGGAGAGAGGGTTTTAAAAGTCAAAGTAGCATTTAAAGAAATTCATTAATGTAAAAGAAAAAAAACAAACATGGCATTAAGAAGAGATAACAAACAAAAATCAAATTTCTCAAAAATAACCATCAGCCTTGCTTCGCCGGAGACAATCCTTCGTCGTTCAAGTGGTGAAGTTTTAAAACCGGAAACAATTAACTACCGTACTTACAAGCCTGAAAGAGATGGTTTGTTCTGCGAGCGTATTTTCGGACCAATAAAAGATTATGAATGTCATTGTGGTAAATACAAACGTATTCGTTACAAAGGCATTGTTTGCGACCGTTGTGGTGTTGAAGTTACAGAGAAGAAAGTGCGTCGCGAGCGTATGGGTCACATCAATTTAGTTGTGCCTGTTGCTCACATCTGGTATTTCCGTTCGTTACCAAATAAAATTGGTTACTTATTAGGTTTACCAACAAAAAAATTAGACATGATCATTTACTACGAACGTTATGTAGTAATTAATGCAGGTCTTGCAGCTGAAAACGGCACAAGCTATTTGGATTTCTTAACGGAAGAAGAATACTTAAATGTTGTTGATACGTTGCCAAAAGAGAATGCATTGTTAGATGATGCTGATCCAAATAAATTTATTGCTAAAATGGGTGCTGAAGCAGTTCAGGATCTATTAGCACGTTTGAACTTAGATGAAATGTCTTATGACTTACGTCACAAAGCAAATACTGAAACATCTCAACAACGTAAGAACGAAGCATTAAAACGTTTACAGGTTATCGAAGCATTCCGCCAGGCAAACCAAAATGTGGTTAACCGTCCTGAGTGGATGATCGTTAAAGTTGTTCCGGTAATTCCACCTGAATTGCGTCCATTGGTGCCACTAGATGGCGGCCGTTTCGCAACTTCAGATTTAAATGACTTATACCGTCGTGTTATTATTCGTAACAACCGTTTAAAGCGTTTAATTGAAATTAAAGCTCCGGATGTGATCTTACGTAACGAAAAACGTATGTTACAAGAGTCGGTAGATTCGTTATTTGATAACTCACGTAAATCAAATGCAGTTAAAACCGATAGCAACCGTCCTTTAAAATCATTATCAGATTCATTAAAAGGTAAACAAGGCCGTTTCCGTCAAAATTTATTAGGTAAACGTGTTGATTATTCTGCTCGTTCGGTAATTGTTGTTGGACCTGAATTAAAATTACACGAGTGCGGATTGCCAAAAGATATGGCTGCTGAATTATTCAAACCATTTATCATTCGTAAAATGATCGAGCGTGGTATTGTTAAGACAGTAAAATCAGCTAAAAAAATTGTAGATAAAAAAGAACCAATTGTTTGGGATATTTTAGAGAACGCATTAAAAGGACATCCTGTAATGTTAAACCGTGCCCCAACATTGCACAGGTTAGGTATTCAGGCTTTCCAACCAAAATTAATTGAAGGTAAAGCTATTCAATTACATCCATTGGTTTGTACAGCGTTTAACGCCGATTTTGACGGTGATCAAATGGCAGTGCACGTACCGTTAGGTCATGCAGCTATTTTGGAAGCCCAAATTTTGATGTTAGCATCTCACAACATTTTAAATCCATCTAACGGTGCACCGGTTTCGGTTCCATCGCAGGATATGGTGCTTGGTTTATATTACTTAACTAAATCAAAAAAGAATTTACCTAACGACGCTGTTAAAGGCGAAGGGAAGATTTTCTATAGCGCTGAAGAAGTAATTATTGCTTTGAATGAGAAGAGTGTAGATATGCACGCTCAGATCAAAATAAGAATTACAAATGCTTTAGATGGCGATAAATTAGTTACAAAAATTATTGATACAACTGTTGGTCGCGTTATTTTTAACGCAGTAGTACCACACGAAGTTGGATACATCAACGAACTATTAACTAAAAAATCGTTACGTGATATTATCGGTATGATCGTTAAGAAAACCGGTATGGCTAAAACAGCCAGGTTCTTAGATGATATCAAAGAATTAGGTTTCAAAACGGCCTTCCGTGGTGGTCTATCATTTAACTTAGGAGATATTCAAATTCCTGAAGAAAAATTAAAGATCATTGCAGAATCGCAAACGCAAGTTGATGAAGTTATTGGTAACTATAACATGGGTTTTATTACCAACAACGAACGTTACAATCAAATTATCGATATCTGGACACATACCAACTCTAAAGTAACTAAAAAAGTGTTGGATAAATTAAGCTCAGACCGTCAGGGTTTCAACCCTGTGTTTATGATGCTTGATTCGGGAGCTCGTGGTAGTAAGGAACAAATTAAACAATTAAGTGGTATGCGTGGTTTAATGGCCAAGCCTCAAAAGGCTGGTGATACAACTGCATCCATCATTGAAAATCCTGTACTATCAAATTTCCGTGAAGGTCTTTCTATCTTAGAATATTTTATTTCAACTCACGGTGCTCGTAAAGGTCTTGCAGATACAGCGTTAAAAACTGCCGATGCAGGTTACTTAACGCGTCGTTTGGTTGACGTTGCGCAGGATGTTATCATCACACAATCTGATTGTGGTACGCTTCGTGGATTAAGCATGACGGCGTTAAAAAATAACGACGACGTTGTTGAAACATTATACGATCGTTTATTAGGTCGTACTACTGTTAGTGATGTTTATCATCCAACTACAGGTGATTTAATTATCGAAGGTGGAGAAATTATCACTGAAGATATCGGAGCAATAATTGATCAGTCTCCAATCGAGACTGTAGATATTCGTTCGGTATTAACCTGCGAAAGCCGCGTTGGTGTTTGTGCAAAATGTTACGGTCGTAACTTAGCTAATGGACGTATTGTTCAGTTAGGTGAAGCTGTAGGTGTTATTGCCGCACAATCAATTGGTGAGCCGGGTACTCAGTTAACATTACGTACTTTCCACGTGGGTGGTACTGCATCTAATACTGCAGCATCTTCTAACTTAATTGCAAAATACGATGGTATAATTGAAATTGATGAATTACGTACTGTTGAGCGTTTAAATGCAGACGGCAAAAAAGCCAATGTAGTTATCGGTCGTTCTACAGAGATGCGTATCATTGACTCTAACACAGGTATTACTTTAACTACAGGAAATATTCCTTACGGTTCGCAGCTTTACATTAAGCCTAGCACCAAAGTTAAAAAAGGAGAGTTAATTTGTGATTGGGATCCATATAACGCGGTTATCGTTTCAGAATTTGGTGGTACTGTAGAGTACGAACAAATTAAAGAAAATGTAACTTACCGTGAAGAATCTGATGAGCAAACTGGTTTCCGCGAAAAAGTAATTATTGAGAGTAAAGATAAAACAATGAGTCCTTTAATGAGGATCGTTGATAAAAAAGGTGAAGCTCTTAAAACTTATAACATTCCGGTTAGCGCACACATCATCGTTAACGAAGGAACAAAAATTGAACCAGGACAAATTTTGGTTAAGATCCCTCGCGTTACAGGTAAAACAGGTGATATCACCGGTGGTTTACCACGTGTAACAGAATTATTCGAGGCTCGTAATCCATCTAACCCTGCTGTTGTTTCTGAAATTGACGGTATTGTTACTTTCGGTAAAATTAAACGTGGTAACCGCGAAGTTTTAGTAGAAGCTAAAACTGGCGAACAACGTCGTTACCTTGTTAACTTAAGTAAACACATCCTGGTTCAGGAAAATGATTTCATTAAAGCCGGTAACCCGTTATCTGACGGTGCTATTAGCCCTGGTGATATCTTATCTATCAAAGGACCAACTGCTGTTCAGGAATACTTAGTGAATGAAATTCAAGAGGTATACCGTTTACAAGGTCAAAAATTAAATGATAAACACTTCGAAACTATCGTTCGTCAAATGATGCGTAAAGTTGAGATCGTTGATCCGGGAGATACAATGTTCCTGGAACAACAGTTGATCAACAAAGGCGACTTCATGACTCAAAATGATGAGATCTTTGGTAAAAAAGTTATTTTAGATCCAGGTGATAGTGCTGAATTAAAACGTGGCCAAATTATCACTGCACGTAAATTACGCGATGAGAATTCGTTATTGAAACGCAGAGATAAAAAAACTGTAGAGTCTAGAGATGCTGTTCCTGCAACTGCAAATCCAATTCTGCAAGGTATTACACGTGCTTCATTACAAACTAACAGTTGGATAAGCGCTGCTTCATTCCAGGAAACTACAAAAGTATTGAACGAAGCTGCAGTTAACGGTAAAGTAGATACTTTATTAGGATTAAAAGAAAACGTAATTGTTGGACATTTAATTCCTGCGGGAACTGGTTTACGTCAATACGAAAAATTAGTTGTTGGAAGCAAAGAAGAATACGAACGCTTAATGGCAACTAAAGAAGAAGTTGAAGAAGAAGCTTAACAGAAATGTTAGATTATAAATTCTAAATTAAAAGCCCTGGTAGAAATATCGGGGCTTTTTGTTTACACAGTAATTCCCCCTTGGAGAAGGGGGTTAGGGGGATTGAAGATTTTGAACCCCATTTTGCTAATTTCCTGTTGCTTTAATATTTTCGTAACTTTAATTAAATACAATAATTATACCTTAGCTGAGAAATGAAAAAACTATACATCATATTATTTCTCTCTCTCCTCCTACCCACTTCCACTTTTGCATGGGGCGCTAAAGGACATAAAATAATTGCCGCCATTGCAAAACAATGTTTAGAAAAACAAGTAGTTGACTCAGTACAAAAATTTTTGGGTGTTATGAGTTTTGAAGAGGCTTCAGTTTGGATGGATGAAGTGCGCGGACAACATGAATACGATTATCTTAAACCCTGGCATTATGTAAATGTTGAGAAAGATAAAACTTATGTAAAAACAAAAGATCCTGAAGTGGTCAATCAAATAGAAATTTATATTTCTGTTCTAAAAGAAAAAGGCGCACGCGATAAAGAAAATATATATTTTGCACTTAAAGTACTTTTTCATTTGATCGGTGATCTTCACCAACCTTTGCACTGCGGTTATAAAAGCGATAAAGGCGGCAATACAGTTGAACTGCGTTTCTTAAAAAGAAAAAGTAATCTACATAAAGTGTGGGACTCTGAAATTATTGAAGAAACCGATATTTCTTTAAGCGATTGTTTAACACTTGCCAATAAAATGAGTACCGAAGAAAAAAAGAAAATTCAAAACAACAATGTTGAAGTGTGGATGAACGAAGCACGTACTTTATTACCGGAGGTTTATAATTTTGAAGAGAACATAAAACAGGATTATATCGACAAGAATAAAACGGTAATAGAAAAACAACTCGTAAGAGCGGGTATTCGCCTGGCGATGGTGTTGCATCAAACGTTTAAAAAGTAATTCTCGCGTTCTGCGAAAATAGAACCTATTTTATATGCTTATAATTTTCTGAAATTAATTTTTGGCGTCACTTTTTGCTTGATGACGGCAATGCGAAGCATTGAGCGAGATTGTGCGATAGCAAACAAAAAATCAACACCTAAATAATTCCTGAACTTTTATTTTTGTCGTCACTTTTTGCTTGATCAAAAAGTAACCAAAAAATCAAGGCTCACAAACAAATTCCTTGATTTGTAGTTTTAATTTTTTAGTGTCGCCCGCAAACTCGCCCCTACAGGCAATTCATTTGCGAGGGGCTCAGACAGCGCGGGCTCGAATAATTTTAATTGCAGCTAGCCGCCTAAATGTTTTGATTGGATTATGCCCTTAAAATTTGCTAGGATAAAAAATTAAAACTCAAATCGTACGGAATTTCTTTGAGGCCGATATATTGTGTGTGCTTACGCGTATGGCTTTGCGGTTAGGTGTTTGGGTTTTCGATCTTGATCTTTTGCAGAGATAGCTAGCGAGCTAAGCTCGGCAGCCAGTTGATTAGGCAAACAGAAAAGTGCTTAGCGAGGCAGCGGTTTTGCTTTCGCTTCCTCTACGTCGCGAAAGCAAAAATCTCCTTCAAAAGATCAAAGGCGTTTTGGTTACTGTTGCGCGCCAAT